>UPXR01000003.1 GCA_900557365.1 uncultured Dialister sp.
CTGAAAATTTTTTCTTTCCGTTCCCGGTTTTGATCCCTTTCTCTGCAGTTTCTTTATTTAATACATTTTTATATTTTACGGTCAGGAAAAAATCTCTGTCAGAGCAGAAATATTCATACCAAAAAGTAATTCATTTTTGCCATTGACGAATCCTTGATCCCGGAGTATTCTTATTATAATTTGATTGCAACAGTTTATGATAATTAGTCATCAATCATGAGCTGTTGAGATGAGTTGTATGAATTCTCATCTCAAAATATCATAATGCCCGATTTGGCGGTCTGCCGGAATCCCTCCGGATATCTGCAGATCCGCTGCCGGACAAAGTTCATTATTTCTAAGGAGGACTTTCTTTTGAACACATTTCTTTTTGCCCTGGCTGCTTTGATAGCAGGCTACATCATTTACGGGAAAATCGTAGACCGCCTATTTGCTCCTACCGACAGACCCACGCCGGCATTGATTCACAATGACGGCGTCGATTATATTCCTCTTCCGACCTGGAAAGTTTTTCTGATTCAGCTTCTGAATATTGCCGGCCTGGGTCCGATTTTCGGTGCACTGGGCGGCGCTCTCTGGGGACCCTCTGTTTACCTCTGGATCGTATTCGGTACTATTTTTGCCGGCGGTGTCCATGATTATCTTTCCGGCATGATTTCTCTCCGGGAAGACGGCCGCAGTATTTCCGAAATCGTCGGCCACCACATGGGACATTCCATGCTGAATATCATGCGTGTCTTCTCCGTCATTCTTCTGGTCCTTGTAGGAACTGTTTTCATGACCGGACCTGCCATGCTCCTGGCTAAGCTGACCGGCTGGGCAGTCCTCCCCTGGCTCCTGATCGTCCTTTTCTATTATTTCCTGGCTACTATGCTGCCGATTGATAAAATTATTGCCCGTTTTTATCCTCTCTTCGGCATTTGTCTGATTATTATGGCTCTTGGTATTGCCGGCGGTATGCTTTTCGGCGTCGGCGGTCATGTCATGCCGGAAATGGTTCTGGAAAATCTTTACCCGGCAGCAGAACAGCTTCCGATCTGGCCGCTCATGTTCATCACTGTAGCCTGCGGTGCCATTTCCGGATTCCATTCCACCCAGTCCCCCCTGATGGCACGCTGCCTGAAGGATGAACGGCTGGGACGTCCCGTATTCTACGGCGCTATGGTTGCAGAAGGTGTCATCTGTCTCATCTGGGCAGCTGCCGGCGTAACCTTCTTTGACGGAACCGGCGGATTGATGGCTGCCCTGAAAACCGGCGGCCCCGGCGGTGCAGTATATGATATCTGTGTAGGCTACATGGGGACCGGCATCGGCGCAGTCCTGGCTATGCTCGGCGTTATTGCCTGCCCGATTACATCCGGCGATACTGCCTTCCGTGCAGCTCGTCTGACACTGGCTGACTGGTTCCACTTTGATCAGTCTCAACTGGCTAAACGCCTTTTCTTCGCTGTTCCCCTTCTGGGCATCGGCGGTATTCTTTCTCAGATTGATTTCAACATTATCTGGAGATACTTCTCCTGGACCAATCAGACCCTGGCTATGATTGTTTTATGGACCGGCGCTGTATACCTTTACAGAAACTGCACCAATGCAAAAGCATGGCTTGTTGCCTGCATTCCGGCCACATTCATGTCCGTTGTTACTTTCACTTACATTCTCCAGGCTAAGGAAGGTCTTCAGCTGGATCCTTCCATTACCTATCCTGCAGGAATCATCTTCGGTGCTGCCTGCCTCGCTCTTTTCCTGAAAGCAACTGTTTTCGGGAACCGTCCGAGAGTATGTGATGCGAAGAAGGAAGAAAAAGCTTCTCTGTCGGCAGATTCTGTACAATAAGAAAAAGGAAAAAGAGTGCGGAAGAAATAAAATCTTCTGCACTCTTTTTTGCTGTCAGCCAGATGTAACTTCCCGCATTTTCTTCATGAATCAATTCCTGCTGTCATTCCCGTCCGGTTCCCCGCCTTTTTCCCTTTTATAAAGGAGCCAAAGGAAAAGAACAGGCAATCCGAGTACATAGGAAAAAGAATATCGATAAACACTGCCGGCGGGAGTCGATAGAGAAAGGATAACCGTGTTCATGAGGAGAGGAAGAGCTGCCAGAACGGCTTCCCTTTTCTTTTCATAGTAAAAAAGAATACAAAAGAAAATCGTCACCCAAAGCAGGAGCCCGCTTCCCAGGAACCGGGCCCCGTCATACTGCAGAGAACCCAATACGGCCCTGCATTTTCTCGGCATAGGGAAATCACCTGACATGAAGCGATCATTGTCCGCAGGCTTCATATTTCTTGTATTCTCATCAGAAAGCGCCCATCCGAAGCGGGACTGCACACCGCTGTCCACGGGATCCAGATTCCACAGCTGAAAAGTTTCCGTCATCCATCCCTCCAGATAAATTCCCGGGTTTTTCAGGCCGGTTCTTACCCATGCAGCCAGAAATTCCTTCTTTTCCCCGTTCATACGGTCATGCTGAAAATCCCGGTCCCATTTGACCCAATCTACTGTATAGGGATGATACTGTCTGCGCCAGGTCTCCTCCGGAAGAAGGCTGTCCATCAGCGCAGCCGTCTTTTCATCTCTCTCTCCGTTCTTGGCCAGCACACGCCCCAGCTGCTGCAGAGGAATTCCCATGGACTCCTGAAAAAGCGGTTCCCATCCATGCTGATGTAAAATCATACGGCCGGGAACAACAGAAATGGCCGCGCAAAGAAGAAAAACCGTCCACTGCATCCGGTATTTTCGAATCGCTGCCGTGAATGCCGTCATAAGGAAAAAGGCCAGGAGCAATCCGTTGCTGCGCAGCAGCATCAGCCCCAGACAGGCTGCAGCCAGGAACAACGTATGCCTGGCCGTCCAGACCTTTTCTCCTGTCCGGGAAAGGAACAGAACCATCCACGCCAGGACCGCCAGGGAAAAGATCCCTTCCCGTACAGCCGCAGCGGCATAATTTCCAATCATGGGAACAAAGGTAAAATATCCCCACAGAAACACGGCGGGCCCTTTGCCGAATTTTTCTCTCACCCATCCGCAAAGCTTTGCCAGAGAAAAAGCAATCACCAGAATCTGAAGCAAAGACAGAAGAAAGATAACCGGCTCCCGGCTTCCCCACACGGCTTTCCCCCATTCCGCGCCGTATCCGTACAGCAGGGAATATGCCCAGGGAAACTGAATCACCGCATAAAGAGGATTATCCATCATATATACTGTATCATTCATGCCCGGTGCCGGATAAAAAGCAAGAAGAAAAAGAAGCCACCACAAAAAGGTAAACAGAAAAGCGGGAAAAGCATATCCCCGCTTCTTTCCGGGCATCCGTTCCCGCTGATGCTCCTGCAAAAACCTTCCCGCCCAAAGGAAAACCGCGGCGGATACCACATAGCACAGGATAATCATGGGGATATCACTCCAGGCAAAAAGACTTTCCCCGGGAACGGTCATTTTCCCCTGCTCATCGAGCAGACTCCAGTGCATGGTATACCACAGGGCCGCAGAAAAGGGAATGCAGAAAAAAAGAATTCCCTTCTGTGCAGGACTTTTTAAACACTCAGGAAGCATACCCCTCCTCAATCCTTCCAATGGGTATATCCATCTCCTTTTCTCTTCTCCTCTGTTTCCTGCATTTGCCGATATACATCGCCTGCCGGAAAAACAATCGTCTCACTCCAATGCGTTTCTCCGTATTTCCCCTGCGGCAGAAAAGGCAAAAGGAAGAAAAAGGGAAGACAAAGCGGAAAATAATAAACATAGCGGAACACAAAAGCAGCCGGTGCCGCCAGTATAAGCGTCCCCCACAAAAGACATGCGGGAAGCAGCACCGTAAAACGGGCATATTGCTTCCGATAAATCAGGATCAGTCCCACAATAAGCGTCAGTGCCATGCAGGTACCGGCTCCCAGGTAGCGGGAATGATTCCAAAGATAGGTCCCCAGCTTTTCCTGTATTTCCGGTTTAAAGAAAGTCTTAATCTGCGCCGTCGCATAACCGTTATTGTGAATCGGAGAAAGGCCGTCTTTCAGGTCTGATTCCCGGAATGCCCATCCGAACCGGGACTGCGTCATTTCATCCGGTGCCGGAAACGCCCAGTACCCGTAAGTCTCCAGCAGCCACGCCTCTATATAAATCTGTTTGTTTCTCATGCCTACAGATTTCCAGGCTTTCCAGAACTCATCCGGGTGATGGTTAAAATAATAAAAATCAAAATTACTGTTCCATTTGATCAGGTCCGCTGTAAAAGGATCATACCACTGTTCAATGCTGGAAGGCAGCATCATACGCACCGTATAGTCCTGTTCTTCCTTTGTCAGGGGTACACCGACGGCTACCGCACGGGAATACTGCTGAATGGGAATCCCCACCCTTTCCTGAAAAAGCTGCGGAAGATCCAGAATTTGCTTTACCGCAATATTCGGCGCAGCTGCAATCAGAATCATAAGCAGGCTTGTCAGAATCATCTTCTTTCGGATCTGTTTCATCATGAACAGAAAACAAATCAGCATCACCAGAAAAACGAAGATCCCGTTATTCCGGAGCATCATCATGCCCAGGCCGGCCAGTACAAAAAGCCTTTTATTTTCTTCCCAGGCATTTTCCCGATATCCCGAAACAAAAGAAGTCATCAGGGGAACCCACAAAAGAATCGCTGCGGAAAACAGAACATCCTTCACATTAGAGAAAGACATGTTCACGATCATGGGCATAAAGGCATAATACAGTGCAAGAAAGCCGACCAGTTTTTTCTTGCCGGTTCTTCGATAGAGCCAGGAAAGTGTATAAGCAATTGCCATTGCAAAAAAGAGCATCTGGATCAGAGATGCTGCAGCCAGTCCGTAGGAAGCTGTCTGAAAAAGCTCAATGGATGCCTGCGTCAGTCCGTAAATGAACATGCAGTATATAAAAGTATGCTGACCTGTTGCCCAGATTCCTGCCCGCATAATATCGGTCGTATCATTCATCCCCGTTCCCGGATAGAACACCAGAAAAAACGGGAACCATGCCAGCACGAAAAATGCCGTCAGCCCGGCAAAGGGGGCATCCGTCGGCTTTCCCGGAATTTCATTTTCCTCCATGGCCGGAATTCTTCCGATTCGCGGAACGGCAAAAGACAGCACCGCATACGTCACAGCCGCCAGTCCCAGAATAAAGGGAATATCCGCCAAATGCAGAAGCTGTGCCCGATTCCAGGGAACAGACGGCGGATGCCATCCGATTTTATACGTATAAAATTCGCAAAATCCCAGAAAAAGAGCCAGCAAAGCACACAGGCTTCCGTAGAGCCGCCGTTCTGTAAAAAATTTCATGAGACACTCCTTTGATTGATGGCCCTATTATACCCTTTTTCCGAAGAACATGCTAAAGCTCCATCAATATTGCAAATTCCCGTTTTCCGGCCGTGTACTGAAAATTTCCATCCGGATTTTCACAAAATAAAGAAGCAGAAACTTTCGTTTCTGCTTTCCATTTATCTTATCATACACGGGCAGCTTCCGCAGGCACTTCGTCCAGCTTTCCCTTCAGGTCATGGTCCGTCATAGCACATACAGCAGAATCAGACCAGACATTTTCTGCGGTTTCAATCATATCAATGATGGTATAAATCGGAAGAATAACTCCCATAATGCCGATCGGTACCCCCATACCGCTCATCAGAGACAGTGTCAGGAAGTAGCATCCCATAGGAACCCCTGCATTGCCTACAGCGGCAAGCACCGCAATGAACAGCCAGACAAGCATATCACTCATGGACAGCTCCATTCCTGCATTCTGCATCAGGAAAAGAGAGGTTACCAGAATAAATGCTGCGCATCCGTTCATATTGATGGTCGTGCAGATCGGCAGAACAAAGCGGGAAACCGCCGGATTAGCCTTCAGATTATGTTCCGCGGAAGCCAGCGTAACAGGAAGTGTTCCTGCAGAGCTTTTGGTAAAAAGAGCTACCGCAATTGCCGGAGACATCTTCCGGAAAACATCGATCGGATTTAATCCGCGAAGCACCAGAATCAGCGGAAGAATAATGAAGAACTGAATGGCATTCCCTCCGAGAACGACCAGAGTATACTTTCCGAGAGCTCCTACAATAATGCCTGCTTCAATCTGCGCGGAAAGCTGTGCGGAAAATGCCAGGATCCCTGCCGGCAGAACGAAAAGGATGGCCCGGATCAGTGTGAAAAGAAGTTCCTGGAAACCGAGGATTCCTTTTAAAAGCATCTCTCTGTTTTCCGTCTTCGGCATGAATGCAATCCCCAGACCGAAGGAAGCGGCAATAATCATGACAGCCAGAACATTCCCCGACAAAAACGGCTGAATCATATTATTCGGAATGACGCTCAGGATATGATCATAATAAGTCAGTGTTCCCAGCTTCTGCGGTACATTCGAAGCCCCCGCGCCGATAATGTCTGCCGGAAGATTTCCCGGAGCGATCCAGAGATACATCCCGAGTCCTACTGCCGCAGCACAAACAGTCGTCAGCAGTGTATAAGTCACGGCATGTGCAAAAATTCTGCCGGTTTCCTTCTTATTTCCCAAAGCGGCCAGAGTCGTAATGACCGCCAAAGCAATCGTCGGCACCGCGATGAATTGGAACAGCCGGGTAAATACTGTCGCAATAAAGTTGAAAAGATCATTGAGCGGTTTAATTCCCAACCATCCCAGCGCTGCCCCGATAATCAGCGCAGCAATCCAGAGAGCAAACTGCCTCCCCTGTTTTTTCTGCTTGTTTTTATCAAGAGCCTGCCGTACCTGGCTCTCAACTTCAGAATTCTTATCCATATAATCCTCCTTCAAGCCTGCAATTCCGGGTTTCTGTCCCCAAAAGGACGATAACAAAAAGCTCCCGTCCCAAAGGGACGAGAGCCTCGTGATTCACACCCAAATTTACATATACGTCACCGTATATGCCTCTATAGGTTCCGCTAGCTGAAACCATAGTCCTGTATCGGGAACACCCGGGAAGGCCTACCTTTATCGGCCCGCCAGACTCTGAAATGCACTTCGGTACCCCTTCCATATCCGCTTCCACCGTCCGGACTCTCTAGAATTTCTTGAAGGTACTTACTCTCTTTCTTCCTCGTCTTTGTTGCTCATACTGTAGCATAGGAATTTATAAATGTCAAATACTCTTTTCAAAACTTTTTCTAAAGGAATTCTCTTCCGAAATCCGAAAAAGAATTCCGTTGATCTGTACCGGATCTTCAGTCCTATACCAGTCTTTTTCTCCATACGCCCTGATGCCAGCGCCAGAAAAATACCAGTCCGCGGATGCATTCATCAGCCGCCATGGCAATCCAGACACCGGCCAGTCCCCAGCAGAGATGAACGCCGAGAAGCCACGCGCCGAAGGTTGCAACTCCCCACATGAAGATAATGCCGATCGTCACCGGTGCCCGTACATCACCGGCTGCATTCAATGCCATAACCATGCTCATATTGACGGCTCTTCCGATTTCCAGGAAAATCTCAATAAAGAGAATCGTTTTCCCCAGTGCATGAATTTCCGGATCATCGGTAAAAATGGAAAGGACCGCATCTGCATTGAGATACAGAAAAAGCGCGATCGAGCCGGAAAGAAGCATCGCTACCGAAATTGTAAATTTTACCCGGCGGTCCACTTCCTCATTATCGCCGGCTCCTTTAAAGTAACCTACGAGAATCTGCGTAGCCATTGCCAGAGATTGAGAGTACACATAGCTCATCATGGCAATGATATAGCAGTATACCTTCGTAGTAATAACGATAACCCCGAAAATATTCACAAACTTCATGATAACGGTCTGCGACAGCTGATAGGAGAAGGTTTCTCCGCCGGAAGGAATCCCCAGATACAGAATCTTCCGCAGAGTCTCCCATGGGAAAGGCCGGAAGAACTTCATCGAAAGCCTTGCCGGAGTATATCGGTGAAAAAGATAAACAATCAGAAAAAAGCCTATGAATTTGGAAATATTTGTGGAAATGCAGACCCCCAGCACCCCCAGAGAGGGAATCGGGCCCCAGCCGTGAATAAGGATCATATTTCCGCCGATATTGATCAGATTCATGACCAGTGAACAGATCATGGTCAGCTTCAGCAGCGCAAATCCCCGCAGAAAAGAAATAAAGGCCATATACATACTTTGTATAAAGACGAAAATTCCGATCCACCGCAGATACAGCGATGCGTCCGCCCAGGTCTCCTCCGGCATGCCCAATGCAGTCAGGAAGAAATCATCAAACAGAAAAAGAAGGACACTGATAATGAGTCCCAGTACCAGATTTGTTCCCAAAGCCACACTGCAGACCTCGCTGACCTTGGAAAGATTTCCCGCTCCCCGATAATGAGCAATCAGTATGGTTGCTGCCTGAGAAAGGACTGCCAGAGTCAGGATCACCAGATTAAAGATGACATTATCATTTCCGACGGCCGCCACACTTCCCGTAGAATACCGGCTCAGCATGAACTGGTCCACATTCGGTACCATCATCTGCAGAACAGTCTCAACAAAAATAGGAACGGACATGGAAAATACTGTCCAGCGGCTTTTATATAACTCATGAGATGCCACAATAAACCTCCTGTGAAAAACGGTCTTATGATATCATCAAAATTTCCTGCCCGCAAGAAAAGAAGCAATTCTTTATCAATTCATTACATTCTTTTTACCTGAAAAGGTCTTGAAAAAAACGTACGGATAAGGCATAATATAATACAGCTTAAATCCATGGGCGATTAGCTCAGCTGGGAGAGCGTCTGCCTTACAAGCAGAATGTCAGCAGTTCGATCCTGTTATCGCCCACCACAAAAAAGACTTCACGATGTGAGGTCTTTTTTATTTTCCGCAAAAGAAAATTCCATAAAAACAGGAAAGCCTTTATTTCCCGGTTTCTTTTAAATCAGGAAATAAAGGCTTTCTTCATAGAACTCTCCCGTCCGCCCTCCGGGACAGCGTCAAATCCCGCAAAATCCCGGTCTCCTTATCTATGCCCACTGCCGCTTCACGGATTCCTCCGATATTCAGAAAAAGAGCCGGTCGGTCTATCCGGCTCTTTTTTCTGAATGAATTGGTAAAATCGGTGCATCAGGTATTTACCGGGTCCTCATTCCAGCATGGGAAGTGTCGATCCGCCCAGAGGAATGACATATACTTCTGCGTCTTTTCCCATTTTATCCAAGGCAGCGTCCACGGCCGTCTGCATATCACGGAAAGGCGTCATATTGGCCTTGCGCACCTGTTCCTCCTCCATGTCTGTCACCAGGTAAATGCTGCATTTCTTCTGAACCAGCGCCAGCGCCGCCGATTTATGTCCGCCCAGTTCAAAATGCTCATGAATGGCTTTCACCCGATCATCCGGCGTTTCATAATTCCGGATCCATTTTTCGAATACATCACTGCCGTAGCCTTCCTTGCAGGAAGCGGAAACAACCATGACACCGCCTTCCCGGACCGCATGTTTTGCATTATCGATAGCCTTCTGTGCCTGATACAGACTGATATCCTTCGGGTAACCTCCGGCAGAAACGATGACGACATCTGCAGGGTGCCCGATTTTTATTTTGTAAATGCCGTCCAGAAAATGACAGGCTTTCCGATGCGCCTGAATCCGGTCTCCTGCCGCCGCAAAGGCAATTTTTTTATGATCATCCAGAACCACATTCACAATAAAGTCGACCGGGCATAAATCATAAGTTCTTTCCATATCCTCCCGTACGGGATTCCCTTCCAGATGCCCTGCATAGGCGCCGTCCCGGATCATGTTTTTATGATTGGACTGGATAGACGCCCGGGAAGCCACACCGGGCATCAGGGCCTTCATGCCTCCGCTGTACCCCGCGAAATAATGGTATTCCACATTTCCCAGAAGAATGCGCCGGTCTGCCCTGACCACCTCGGAAAAAATATCCACGGAAGTGCCGTTCGGGCAGGTTCCCAGATGGATGCAGTCCTCCGGATCGCTTTCTATACAGCGAAAATTCTCATATACCTTGTCCCCCAACAGACGTCTTTTTTCTTCTTCCGTCTGTTTTCTGTGCGATCCCAGGCCGAAGACAATGGTTACATCTTCCTTACGGCACCCTGCCTTTTCCAACTCCTCCCACACACAGGGAATGACAATCCCGGAAGGCATCGGCCGGGTTACATCACTGGTAATAATAACTACCTTTTCTCCGGGTTTTACGATATCCGAAAGCTTTTCCGTTCCGATCGGATGCGCCAGTGCGTCCCGGACTTCCTCCGTTTCCGACTCTGCAGCAGGACACTGCATCGGATACAGCTCTGCCGGATGATGAGAATCATCTACATGAAATGAAACCAGGTCTTTCCCATATTTGATGCTGAATTCCATGATTCCTCCTTCTGCAAAACTGCTGATGTAAATCATATCCCATAAACCATACTACATATTAGTAATACTTACATCTTAATTATACTATATCTTCTTCCGCGATCCTGTAAATTTTTATAAAAAATCCTTGACAAGAATCAGCAATGCGCCTATAATCCAAGCATAAGCAAAAGCCAATGACGAAGAAGGGATACGGATTCTTTTTCCAGAGAGTCAGCATTTCGGTGTAAGCTGATAAAAGAGCTTTATCTTTCCGCTTCGGAGACATAGGTGAAGAATCTATCGGGTATGCCCGTTACAGCAAATCAAAGATGGCTGAAAGGCAATTTGGGTGGTATCGCGGGTGCTCTCGTCCCTTAGAGGATGAGAGCCTTTTTATTTCCCCTATCTCCAGGTCCTTTCTGCTAAATTGGGTGGCACCGCGAGAAAAGAGAAGCTCGTCCCATGGGACGTCTTCTCTTTTTCTATTTCGGGAGGAAAAAAATGAAACGAGTATACAACTTTAATGCAGGCCCATCCCCTATGCCGCTGGAAGTACTGGAAGAACTCCAGCAGGATCTGACCGATTTTCGGAATACCGGTATGGGCATCACGGAAATTTCCCACCGTTCCAATGAATTCCAGGATATGCTGGATGAAACGAAAGCGGACCTTCATGAGCTGATGCATCTCGGTGAAAATTATAAAATCGTTTTCATCCAGGGCGGCGGCACCATGCAGTTCCTCATGACGGCAGCCAATTTCCTTCATACAAAAGGCGCCTATGCCGACACAGGTGTGTGGACCCAAAAGGCAAAGAAAACCGCCGCCTTCTTCGGAGAGGTCTATGATGCCTCCTCCGCCGCAGACAAAGATTATTCCTACATTCCCGATACGGTTCAGATCCGGCCGGATACAGATTACCTCTATCTCTGCTCCAATAACACCATCTACGGAACAGAATACAAGGATTTCCCCAAAACAGACATTCCCATCATAGCAGACATGTCCTCCGATATTCTTTCCAGAGAAATTGACTTCAACCGGTTCAGTCTTATCTGGGCAGGCATTCAGAAAAATCTGGGCGCCGCAGGATGCGCCTTTGCAGCCATCCGGGAAGATTTTCTGGAAAAAGCAAGAACCAATATTCCGGAATACCTGCAGTACCGCACCTTTGTTGCAAAGGATTCCACCTATAATACCCCTCCGGTATTCTGCATCTATACACTGAATCGAATGCTCCACTGGATCAAGGGACAGGGCGGACTCCCTGCGGTGGAAGAACGAAATAAACGCAAAGCACAAATGATTTACGACGTCATCGATGCCAGTGACGGCTTCTATAAGGGGCATGCAGAGAAAAAGGACAGAAGCCGCATGAATATCACCTTCAATCTGGCCGATTCGGCTATGGAAAAGGATTTCATCGCCCAAGCCAGGGAAAATGATTTTGTCGGAATAAAAGGCCACCGTCTCATCGGCGGTCTCCGGATATCTCTGTACAATGCAGTCACACCGGAAGCGGCCTCTGCCCTGGCGGAATTCATGAAGGAATATGCCTGGAAGAACGGATAATTCCGGAGGAAAGCCGCCGGGCTTCTGCCCCGATCTTTTCCAATCAGAAAACAGAATCTAACAGTATCTATAGAAATCAAGGGAGGAATTTATTATGTATCGTATTTTCATTACCAAGGACGTAGCCAAGGAAGCCCGTGAATTACTGGAAAAAGAATTCATTGTCGATATCCGGGACAATATGACGGAAGATGAACTGTGCAAAGCCATCGCCGATTATGACGCCATCATCACCCGAAGCCAGACAAAGGTCACCGCCAAGGTCATTCAGGCCGCAAAAAATCTGAAGGTCATCGGCCGCGCCGGTGTCGGAATCGACGGAATCGACATCAAGGAAGCCACCAAGAGAGGCATTACCGTCGTCAATACACCGGAATCCAACACCATTGCCGCCTGCGAACACACCATCGCCCTGATGCTCGCCATGACCCGCCACATCCCCCAGGCACATCAGTCCATTATGGAAGGCCGCTGGGACCGCAAAAGCTTCACCGGCATCCAGCTTCTGGATAAGACCGTAGGCATCATCGGCGTCGGCCGTGTCGGCTCCAATGTCGCCAAGCGTCTCCAGGCCTTCAATATGAAAACCATCGGATACGATCCTTATATCCCGGCAGAAAGAGGCAAGCAGCTCGGTGTCGAACTGGTGGATCTGGATACTCTGCTGAGGGAATCGGACTATATCACCCTTCATACACCGCTTACCGATGAAACACGGGGCATGATCGGCGCTGCAGAAATCGCAAAAATGAAGGACGGCGTCCGCCTGGTCAATGCTTCCCGCGGAGCCGTTGTCGATATTCAGGCTCTGGCAGAAGCACTGAAATCCGGCAAGGTAGCCGGTGCGGGCATCGATGTATGGCCCAATGAACCGCTCACTGCGGAAAACAACCCCTTCCTGGGCATGACCAATGTGGCACTCACACCGCATCTGGGGGCTTCCACAAAAGAAGCTCAGGCCGGCGTTGCTACCGATGTTGCCATCGGTGTAGCACAGGCACTTCACGGAGAACCGGTTGCCACTGCTGTAAATGCTTCCCCCATTACAAAGGCTACGCTCCATGTCATCCAGCCTTATTTCGACCTTTGCGAAAGAATGGGCAATATTGCCATTGATCTTGCCGGCGGCCGTATTTCCGGCATAAACGTGGAATATACAGGTGAACTGACAGAAACGGAAACCGCTCCTCTCACCACCGCCGTTCTGAAAGGTCTTCTTACCCCTGTCCTCCAGCAGACCGTAAACTTTGTCAACGCAAGAAATATTGCGGAAGAACGTCATATGGAAATCCGGGAAATCAAAGCCAAGAAAGGCCATTACTTTACCAATACCATTTCCGTCACGGTGGATACCGACAAAGGAACTCACCGCATCACCGGCGCTCTCTTCGACCGCAAGGAAGCCAAGATTGTTTCCATTGACCGTTTCCGTGTAGATCTGGAACCGAAGGGCTGCTTCATCATTGCTCCCCATGAAGACAAACCGGGCATGATCGGCCAGGTGGCTTCTGTTCTGGGCAAGGCAGGCGTCAATATCAACGGCATGCAGGTCGGTGCTTCCCTGGATAAAGGCATCAATGTCATGGCCGTTGCCGTGGACAGGGACATTCCCACTGCCGTCATCCCTGCTCTGATGAACATCGACGGCATCAAGGATATCAAAGTCATCCATTGTGAACACTGAGAAGGAGTCGCTATGCTTCGAATCATTTTGCTCCGCCACGGAGAAACGCTGTGGAACATTGAAGGCCGTTTCCAGGGGCAGGAAGACACTGCACTTTCCGAAAGAGGACTGGCACAGGGACATGCACTGGCTCTGGCCCTGAAAGACATCTCCATTGATGCTGCGGTCTCCTCTCCTCTGCAGCGGTCCTATCTGACCTGCAAAATGGCCGCAGATGAACACGGAATCCCCGTCAAAAAGGACCCCCGCCTCACGGAGATCTCCCACGGAAAATGGGAAGGAATCCGGGCCGATGAAATCCTTCAGCTGTATCCCCGGGAATTTGCATTATGGCATACCCATCCGGAGCAGGTACAGATGCCGGACGGAGAATCCCTGGAGGATGTCCGCCGAAGAGCCCGCGCCGCCTTTGATGAGTATACAAAAACATACGACGGAAAAACTCTTCTCGTCGCCGCTCATGACGCCGTCAATAAGGTCATCCTCTGCGATCTTATGGGACTCGGAATGGATCATTTCTGGCAGATCAAGCAGGACAACTGCTGCATCAATGTCGTAGAATACGACAGCGGCACATGGCGGCTCGTCAATCTGAACGTCACCGGCCACCTGGGCTATCTGATAAGCGGCATCGAGCAGAAGGGCCTGTAAAAAGCTTCCCGTTTTTTCGGATTTCCCACAAAAAAAGCATGCACAGTGCGGAAAAACAAAGTACAGTTTTTCCCATGTGCATGCTTTTCGATTGCTGCCGATCCATTGATCCGATCTGCTTTCCCTGAAATTCTGCCCTTTCGTGCGGCGGATATTTTCCCCTGCCCCAAAAAAGGCTTTTCAATAATTCATTCCCGTCTTCGGTGTACTGTCCGGCTGATTGTTTCCAGAAAGATTATTCGGTATATCCGTAGGTACTCTCTTATAGGGGAAACTCTTTTGGATCTGTTTCATGATATCATCCATGATGTATTCATTCCTCACAAACCCTTCATCCTCGATTTCGAAGTAGGTGCCCCGGTCCCGGCGGGCTTCGCTTTCTCCGTTCTTTATCGTGTAAATATCCACAATGGCCCGGGTGCTGATAATATTGTCTCCGAAATCAAACAA
The DNA here is from genome assembly GCA_900557365.1 of uncultured Dialister sp. The sequence goes on from UPXR01000003.1 coordinate 14,651, forward strand.
AGACCGGCGGACGACATACTGCTGCCACAGTGCCACCTGCGGAAAAACGACGATATCCGCACCGCTCTGCTTTTGAATTTCCGAAAGCAGAGCCGGAGAAATCGGCTTTCCTGCATAGGACATATCGTCAATCAGACGGTAATAGGGATAGCGGAAAATTTCCTTCATGGACTTATTGACATAAGCCGCCGCAAAATCTCCCTGTCCGCGGTATGATGCGGGAATCAGGAGCACCGTTCTTGTGTTCTCAAAATAGCCGAGCCGACGATTGGTTTCCGCCGCACTTTCCGCCGATGCAGTAACTCCCGCAAAAAGCAGCAGAAGAAGCGCCGTCATAAAAGCTATGATTCTTTTCATCCGTAAAACCTCCTTTTCCTATCCTGTTTTCTCTCCTGTAAAAAAGGAGCTGCCTGAAAGCAGCTCCTTTTGTTACTTATGGAAATAGCTTCGGATGTAATCCACAAAGATTTTGACCGGTGTAGACTGCATCATTGCTTCCTTGTAAATCAGATGGCTGGGCCGCAGGATCGGATGCCGCTGTTTATCATAAATCATCTGCCGGTCCACCTCGGGAGCACACCGCGGAAGAAGATCTGCCGGAATCAGGGAATGTCCCAGCCCCTGATTGACGATTTCCACGCAGGTCAGACAGTCGGACACTGTCAGCATAAAATGAGGAGATTCTTCAAAATTCTGCCGCCACCAGCGGGTGCGAAGCTCATCCAGGGAAGGATCGCTCCGATATCGAATGGACGGCCGCTCCGGCAGTGTATCAAAATCAATCTTATCTGCCGAGATCAGGTACAGCGGCGCATCCTCCAGCAGGATATCCGCATCGGGCCATTCCTGATTGCCGCGGACAATCGCCAGATGAATGTCCTCCTTCTTGACCAGCTTCACCAGACGGTCGCTTGTATCTGTGGTCAGGGAAATCTCAATATCGCTGTATTTATCGACAAATCCTTTCAGAATTCCCGGCATATGGGACTGTGCAAAGGATTGGCTGGCGCCGATACGAAGTACTCCGGAAATGGAATTCGGTTCATGCGTTACATAGTTCTTCATATCCTGATACTGCTGCAGTTCCTTTTCCGCAAAGGAAAAAAGACGGTTCCCTGCATCAGTAAAATGAACGCCCTTATTGGTCCGAATAAATAAGGGACATCCGATTTCCTTTTCCATCTGACTCAGACGATAGGTAAGGGACGGCTGGGTCATAAAAAGGCGTTTTGCCACCTTATTGATACTTCTTTCTTCCCGAAGATAGATGAGAATTTTCCAGTCCGTATTGTTCATAACGATGCCCCTTGCTTCAAACCCCATTAAAAACAGTAGGTTATAAAAATAATCTAGTATAAAATTATTTTATTACATTATATCATACAATTCCCCGCCTCTGCATGATGAAAATAAAGATTTTTTTCGATATTAAAAATAAAAAATGAAGAGAAACTGCCTTCCGCCTTTCAGGAAATCCACCGCCGGCACCGTAAAGGACTTTTTTTCTCCTTCTGACGGCTGCTATACTATTTTCATACCATTGCAGGAGCAGCAGGAGGACTTATGAAAAAAACAGATAAAAAAGCCGTCGAAAAATCCATCAAACCTACGGAAATTTCTACCCTCCGGGACGGATTATATGAAAAGATCATGTCCCGGGAATTTCAAGACAAACTGCAGGCCTCACTGGACGCACAGGAAATCTGGACCGAGCAGGAGGATCTGGACCCGCAGGAGGCCGTCCCCGGTCTGGCTGCCTATTTTTCGCTTCTGCTCCGAAACCGGCTGAAAGAACTGGCCGACAGTGATGATACGAATAATACGGAAAAAGAAATCCGCTTCGTCAATGACTGCATCCGCCACCTTTTCCGTTCCGACCAGGAACTGGGACAGGCTCTGACCGTTTCTCTGAGGAAATCTCTTCTGCTGTCTCTCCAGCACACAAAGGATCAGATTTCCCGTGAAGCGGCCCGGAAATCCCGCCCCCGTCCCGATACGTCCCTTTGCCGGAGCTTCCTTTTCACCAACAGCCGGAAGGACGTGAATATCGCCTCGGAACTGCGCAGGGAAATCCTTTCCTCGGACCGCATTGACCTGTTGGTCTCTTTCATCAAGTATTCCGGCCTGCGGATGATTCTTCCCGAGCTGCAGCAGTTTACCGATCGGGGCGGCAAGCTGCGCATTATCACCACCACGTACATGGGCGCCACAGACCCCAAAGCCGTGATGCAGCTGTACAATCTTCCCAATACAGAGATCCGCATTTCCTACAATACAAAAGAAACACGTCTTCACGCAAAAGCTTATATGTTTTACCGCAGCAGCGGCTATTCCACGGCCTATATCGGCTCTTCCAACCTATCCCATGCAGCCATTGCAGACGGGCTGGAATGGAATATGAAAATCACCGCACAGGATCAGCCCCATATCCTGGAAAAGATGCGCGCCACCTTTGAAACCTATTGGAATTCCGCAGACTTTTCGCCTTTTACCGACGATCAGGAAAAACAACTGAGAGACAGCATCGATGCCATTCGTCATCCCGATACCGACAGGCCGTCCGATTATATCTTTGATATCCACCCCTACCCTTACCAGCAGACCGTCCTGGATACACTGCAGGCAGAACGGGAACTGAAGCATTGCTTCCGCAATCTGATTGTTGCTGCCACCGGCACGGGGAAAACCGCCATTGCCGCTTTTGACTACCGCCGTTTTGTAGAAAGCCGCCGGCCGAAGACCACACATCTTCTGTTTCTGGCGCACCGCCGGGAAATTCTGGAACAAAGCCGCTCCTGCTTCCGCCAGGTCCTGAAGAATCCCCGTTTCGGCGAACTCTCCGACGGGGAAGAGCATGCCTCTCATCCGGAATATCTGTTCATGACGGTCCAGACCTTTTCCCGGCAGAAATTCTGGGAGCATATGGATCCGGACTACTACGACATGATCATTGTTGACGAAACCCACCATGCCGCCTCCGATTCCTATCAGAAAATCTTCACGGCCTTCCATCCGAAAATTCTTCTCGGTCTGACCGCTACACCGGAGCGCATGGACGGAAAAAGCATTCTCTCTTATTTTGATCATCATATCAGTGCGGAAATCCCTCTCACCGATGCCATCGAACGCCGTCTTCTCTGTCCCTTCCACTACTTCGGTACGGACGATCCGGTCGATCTTTCCGCCGTATCCTGGAAAAACGGAAATTACGATACAAAAGAGCTGGAAATCAAGTACGTTTACAATCAAATCTCCGCAGGCTGCCGCGCAGCTGCAGTGCTCGATGCGCTCACCCATTATACTGCCGATCTGCGGGATGTAAAATGCATCGGCTTCTGCGTATCCAAAAAGCATGCCGAATATATGGCAAACTATATGAATGAGCACGGTATTCCCTCCATGAATCTGGATGCCGATACCCCGTCTGATATCCGGCGAAAAGCAAAAGAGCAGCTGGAATGCGGCGAAAAACAGATTCTCTTCACAGTCGACCTGTTCAATGAGGGTGTTGATATTTCCAGCATCAATACGGTCCTTTTCCTCCGCCCCACCAACAGCCTCACCGTTTTCCTGCAGCAGTTAGGCCGCGGACTTCGCCTTTTCCCCGGGAAAGACTGTCTCACCGTGCTCGATTTTGTGGCACAGTCCAACAGAAATTATAATTTTGCCCGCCGTTTTGCCGGCCTGCTCGGCAGCAGAAACCTTCGTCTGCAGGAAGAAATCAAAGCCGGATTTCCCCATGCGCCGAAAGGCTGCTGCATTCAGCTGGAACCGATTGCACAGAAATATGTTCTGCAAAATATCAAAAGTCATATGAGCAGGGATGAATTTTACAGGGAACAAATTCGTGCGCTGTATGAAACCACACAAACAATCCCCACACTGTCCTGTTTTCTGACATCCCTTGATATTCCGGCAGAATCCTTCTTCAATAAAAACCGCCTGTACACCCGCCTCTGTGCAGATGCAGGAATCCGGGAAAAATTTCCCGTCACAGAAGAAGAGTCTGTCCTTTCCGCCGCATGCCCCCGCATCCTGTCCATTGACTCCCCAAAATGGATCCGATTCCTGCAAAAAGAACTGAATCACCCCTATGCACCTGTTTCCGAAACAGAAAAACAGTACCTGCGTATGTGGCAGTACACGATGTACGGCCGGGATTTCAATCAGTGCGGACTGGAATCACCTCTGGACGTGATTTCCCGTTTCGCTGCTCAGCCGGCACTGAAGGAAGAGCTCCTAGGCATCCTTTCCTATCTGTACGACCGCATCACCATCCTCCCGAAGCCTCTTTCCGTTCCCTACCCCTGCGCTCTGGAAATTCACTGCCGATATACCAGAGATCAGATTTTTTCCGCACTGGGCTATAACAATCCACCCCAGATCCGGGAAGGCGTCAAGTATCTGCCGGAAAAGAAAACCAATGTTTTCCTTGTAACGCTGAATAAATCCGCCAGAGAATTTTCGGATACTACACTTTATGAGGACTATTCCATCAATGAAACGCTGTTCCATTGGCAGTCCCAGAATTCCACGGCACCGGAATCCAAAACCGGACAGCGCTACATCCGGCAAAAGGATGAAGCAGGGAATGACTGTACAGTTCTCCTCTTTGTCCGGGAAAGAAAAACAGATAATTATAAACGGACCATGAGCTACACCTTTCTCGGCACGGCACACTATGTAAGCCATACCGGGAGCCGGCCCATGACGATCATTTATAAGCTGGATCATCCGATTCCCGCACAATACCTTCCTGCCACCGACAGCAGCGGTGTTCTGTAAAAAACAGCCTCTTTGAGAAGAAATACGGCTTGATGCCGTTCTCTTCCCAGGAGGCCTTTTCCATTTCTGTTCATTTTTTGATTCGTTCATCGAGACGATTGATTTCAAAATCCTCTTCAATCTGCACAAAAGCAGGCATGTGCATGGGATCTTCGCGGAATCCGAAAAGATGGGACGGACACCGGCAGTCCGTACAGCCGAAGCCCGGGATCTGCCAGTCAGCGATGAGGGAAACCGCTTCCGCCAGCCGATGCTCCAGGTCCTCCGCCGTGCGGACGGGAATGCATCCCACCCAGTCCGCTTCCTGCCGGAGCCAGTCAATATGCCAGTGCATGCCTTTCCGAAGCCGGCGGTGGCGGGCCATTCTCTGATCCAGGTTCTTTGCCGCCGAACCGGTATAGACATAATAGCCCCTTGGAAAACGAATCCTACCCATTTTTCCGATTTCCACATCCTTAGTTTCATTCATTCGGAGAATCAGCAGGTAATCTCCTCTGTTCCCCGCTTCCTTGTCCAGAATATACAGAGGTGCAGGAAGAAGACGTACGCTTTCCGGCACTGTCAGGTCCGGCGTCCATCGGAGAGCCGCCGCCTTCCAGTCTATATAGGGAGCAGAAAGACGGAATGCTTCCGCAAATTCCGGGTCGGTATGATAATCCGGAAGGAACCACTGCGCCCGGTCCCACTGGACCAGAATCAGCAGCCCTGCTTTTCCGCCATTTTTCCCGATTTCTCCCAGATGAAGCACATGCTTTCTTCCCCGGGCTGTTACCGCATCGGGGAACATGGCACCCTTTCTGCCGAAAAGTGTGCATGATTTTACCTCTACGGGAAATTGCATTTTCTCATTTCCGATCACCAGATCAAACCGGCTGTCTCCCATCGTCACTTCCCGCCGCAATACCCGATAATCCTCCCAGCCGGGTATTTTTTCATGGTTAATCAGCCATTCTGCCGTATCATTGGCACGGGAAGTATCAAGAGGAATCACTTCCCCCTCTCTTTCTGCGCCGATGACGCGGTACTTCGTCCGGCTCCCTTCCTTTGCATGAGGCACCGCATAAAGCATGACGCCGGGGAAAAGCAGCTCCCTCATCCGCCCCGGATTGGGCATATGGGCCCTGACCGGCTCACCGTCGATTTCCATATCAATCACAAACCGGTTCGGCCGGCGCAGGAAGCGTCCTTTTTTTATGACCGGATATTCTTTTTCCATCGGTTCCTCCTCCGAAAAATATTTCTCCGCTACAGGAATTCCCTGGGAAACGCGGACAGTGCTTTCTTCCTTTCCCGGTAATCCGGCATCCATTGCAGGATCAAATCATAAAACCTTTGGTTGTGGGTCGGCTCCAGCAGATGATTCAGCTCATGCACAACTACACTTTCGATAAGCGGCTTCGGCTTCGTGACCAGGTCGAGAGCAAAAACCAGCTGTCCCGTCCGGATATTGCAGCTTCCCCATCGGCTTTTCACCGCTTTCACTGTAAAACCTGCGGGCTGTACTCTCATCCGGGGCACCCAGTATGCCAGCTTTTTCCGAATTTCTTCCGCCAGAACTTCTGCCGCACCGGCTGCATAGAGTTTCCGCCGATTCGTCCGGGAGGTGCGCAGCTCCATCCGGATTCCTTCCTCCGTAAAAACGATGCTCTGCCGTGCCGCCCGGAAAATCTTCAAAGGAATCTGCCGTCCGAAAACATAATGGAGCTCTCCGGAAATATATTCATAGTTTTTCTGCTCCGGAAGTATATCAAGCATCCGGCGAATCCAGTCCTCCTTGCTTCGGATAAATGCTTCCGCCTCGGAATCTCCTGTCCCTGCCGGCACCGTGACGGATACAGTCCCGTCCCGCCGGATCCGGATATACATATTTTTGATTCTCTTTCTGACAATGAGAACCTTCCAAGGAAAATTCATAATCCTCCTCCGGGATTGGCTCAGAAAAAAGACCGGAGAAGCATGCCCCGGTCTCCTTACGGGCCGATTCCGCCCGCTTATATTTTCGTACTTTGCTCCAGAATATGATCTTCCGTTTCAAAAAGCGCCTTTGCAAAGGCCTGGGAGTCGAAACGGTCCAGATCCTCTTCTCTTTCGCCCACGCCGATCCACTTGATCGGCACGTGAAGCTCTTCGTGGATGGAAAGGACCACACCGCCCTTGGCGGTCCCGTCCAGCTTCGTCAGTACGACCCCGGTCAGAGGCACAATTTCTCCGAAATTCTTTGCCTGGCTGACTGCATTCTGCCCGGTCGTTGCATCCAGTACAAGCAGTGTCTGGTGAGGTGCATCAGGAATGACCTTCTTCACTACCCGGCTGATTTTGGCCAATTCTTCCATCAGGTTTACCTTTGTCTGGAGGCGTCCTGCCGTATCAATCAGAACCACATCCGCCCCTCTGGCCTTGGCTGCTGTCACCGCATCAAAAGCAACCGCTGCCGGATCGGCTCCCTCAGCATGCTTAACGATATCCGCGCCGGTCCGTTCCGCCCAGATGGTCAGCTGCTCAGAAGCAGCCGCACGGAATGTATCGGAAGCCGCCAGAAGGACTTTTTTTCCTTCTTTGCGGAACTTGCCCGACAGCTTGCCGATCGTGGTCGTTTTGCCTACTCCGTTGACGCCGACTACCAGGATAACCTCAGGATGATGGGTATTTTCCTGGTCCTGTGTGTGATCCGCCAGAAGCTCTTTCACTGTCTTTTCCATGAAAGGCATAACTTCCTTCGTATTGTGGATGGTGCCTTCCGTGATGCCCCGGCGAATCTGGCGCATCAGGTAATCCGTAGTGCGCACCCCCAGATCTCCGGAAATCAGAACCATTTCCAGATCTTCCAGAAATTCCTCATCAATCTGTGCATAGCCGATGACTACGCTTTCGATATTTTTAATCAAGCTTTGCTTCGTGCGGGTCAGTCCCTTTTTCAGCCTGTCAAAAAATCCCATTTCGTTCCTCCCTTTCAGATACTTTCCTTTATTATACTATTATTCCACATAATCTTTCATCTTTACCGTCACAAGAGAGGAGACCCCCTTCTCTCCCATGGTCACGCCCTGCAGGGTATCCGCAAATTCCATGGTCTTTTTCCGGTGAGAAATGACAATGAACTGTGTCTTTTTCTTGTAATCGGCAATCATCCGGCTGTACCGTTCCACATTGGCATCATCCAGCGCCGCATCAATTTCGTCGACAAAGCAGAACGGAGCAGGCCGGTAGGCCATGAAGGAAATCAGAAGCGCAATGACTGTCAGGGCCCTTTCTCCGCCGCTCATCAGTGTGAGAGGCTGCCGCTTCTTTCCGGGAAGCTGCAGATACATCTCCACGCCGCCCTCCAGGGGATGGTCCGTATCGGTCAGCTCCAGACGGGCATTTCCGCCGCGGAACATCAATTGCATGATCCGCCCGAATTCCTCATTGATTTTCACAAAGGCCTGAGAAAATTCCTTTTCCATTGTCTGATCGATATCTTTCACCACGGTTTCCAGCGCCGTCCTTGCCTGATCCAGATCGGCCAGCTGATCCTCATAGAATTTTCTCCGTGCCAGCTGCTTTTCATATTCCTCTTCTCCGTGAGGATTGACACTGCCCAGAGCCTCCATCCGGGCCAGGATATCCGCTTCCTTTTTCTGGATATCCTGCATGGACCCGGGGATACGAAGCTCTTCCGCCTCCGATAAGGACATACGGCGTTCCTCCAGCTTCTGCAGCTCTTCCTGCTCCTGCCCGCGGAAGCTTTCAATCCTCCCCTTTCTTTCTGCCAGATCCCGCCGCAGCGCATACACTTTTTCCTGTGCCTTCTGCCAGGACTCTTCATTCTGCTTCCGCTCCATAGCGGACGTATCGGAATCTTCCTGCAGCTTTTCCTGCCGGGTCCGGCTTTCCTGCCATTCCTTTTCCGCCTCGGTGAAATTCTTCCGCAGCGTTTCCAGCTCAGCAGCAAGAGAAGCTGCAGCAGCTTCATTCTCTGCAATCTCCGCTTCCAGCTTTTCTCTTTCCTTCTGCTGTTCCTTTGCGGCCGTCAGCCGTTCTTCCTCCATCCGCTTCCCGAAAGCAGCCTTTTCCTGCGCCTTCGTCAGCGCTACGTGCAGCGAAAGGATTTCTTCCTGTTTCTTTTCCAGGTTCTTTCGGATATCCCGGCTCTTCGTATCCTCTCCCGGCTCCGGAATATCCCGGTATCCTTCCAGAGAGGTCCTGCAGTCCGCTTCCTTTTTCCGGGCAGTTTCAATCGCCTCCGTCAGGCTGTCCCATTTCGTCCTGGAAGCAGAGAGACTGTTTTCCCGATCGGTCTTTGCGGAAAGCAGTCCTTCCTTTTTCCCCTGCAGTACTGCCAGTTTTTCCTTCATCTGCTGCCAGGCATTCCGCTCTTCCGTCACTCTTTCCGCCAGAGTTTCGCAAAGTTCTCTCTGCCGGTGTTCCGCTTCCTCGCCTGCTTTCAGATTCTTCTGAACCTCTGCTTCCTTTCGTATCAGGAGCTCTATTTCCTTTTTTCTGCCGAAATAAGTATTCTCGCTCTTTTTCATGGAGCCCCCCGTAAGGGAGCCTCCTGCATTGACCAGCTGCCCGTCCAGTGTTACGATGCGAAGCTTGTAATGATATTTTTTTGCTGTTCTTCTGGCATCTTCCAGTGTTTCCGCAATCAGCGTCTTCCCCAGAAGCGCATCCAGAAGCTCCTTATATTCCTGGTCACAGGAAAGAAGCTGCGATGCAATGCCGCAGATCCCAGGCTCCTTTGATGCTTCCGCTTCAATTCCCGCATAAGCCGGAGCACGCATGCTGTCCAGGGGATAAAAAGTCGTTCTTCCCAGGTGTTTCTGCTTAAGCCATTCGATGATCCGTGCCGCCGCTGCACCTGTATCCGTAACAATATGGGAAATACGGCTTCCCAGCGCGATTTCTGCCGCATCCGTATATAATGCGGGCACCCGGATCAGATCCCCCAGTACCCCCTGGACGGAATCTCCGAAAAGTTCCCGGTGATTCATGATGGTCCGGGAAGCCATAGAAAATCCGGCATATTCCTTCTCCGCCTTTTCCAGATACTCCCGCTTCGACCGGAAACCGGCCAGCTCCGAACGAAGCCGGCTTGATTCATTCATCAGGGCAAAGCGCCGGTCCTGTGCTTCCTTCAAAGCAGCACTGTCTTTCTTTCCTTTTTCTTCCTCCTTTTTCAGGAGCGCCTGTCCCGAAGCTTCCTCTTTTTCTGTCTGCGCCAGCTGCGTTTCCGTTTCCTTCAGAGAGGCCTCTGCTTCCTGCAGAGTTCTTCCCAGCTCTTCCTTCTCGGAAAGAAGGCGCTCGATTTCCTCCCCGGAAAGAGAAAGCATCTGCTCCAGCTTTTCCTTTTCCGCCATTTCCCGGCGGGATACTGCCAGGACTTCCGCATACTCTTCCTCAGCGCTGCGAAGGGATTCTTCGATTTTCCTTTTCTCCTCTTCCGCAGCAGCCAGAATCTTTTCCTGCCGATCTGCCGCTTCCAGTGCCTCTGCCAGTTCCTTTTCCGCCGTCTGTCTTTCCTCGCTGAGCTCTTTTTCCGCTTCCCGCTGATCCGCCTCTGCTTCCGCCAGCTCCGCTTTCTTTTCTGTCCGGTGGCGAAGCGCTTCCTCCTTGACGCGGAAATCGCCCCGTATTTCCTCCATCTTCCGCTGTGCTTCCGCAGTCCTCTCTCCGGCCTCCTGGAGACCGTTTTTCTGATGCAGCGCCTCTGTTTCCATCTTTTCCCGCACCGCAGCAAACCGGAGAAGCTCTGTTTCCGCTCCCTGTTCCTGCGCCGCCAGATCCCGGTATTCATTTTCATACCGGGCCAGCATCCGTCGCACACTGGTAAGCTTCAGAAGAGATGCTGTTGCTTCCGCCGACCGTTTTTCCCGGAGAAGCATTTTGTAAACCTTTGCCTTTTCAGCCTCCTCCTTCAGAGGAATCAGCTGTTCATCCAGAAGCGCAGTCATATCCTTGACCCGTTCCATGTTCTCCGCCGTCTTTTCCAGCTTCCGGAGCCCTTCGTTCTTTCTCATGCGGTACAGGGAAATTCCTGCTACATCTTCAAAAATGAGCCGGCGTTCTTCCGGACGGGCCGTTAAGACCTGATCCACCCGATTCTGTCCGATAATAGCCAGTGAGCCTTTGCCCAGGCCTGTATTTGCCAGAAGCTCCTGGATATCCTTCAGGCGGCAGTTTCTTTTATTGATTTCAAAATCACTGTCCCCGTTCCGGAGAAGGCGCCGCGTGATGGAAACCTCTGCCGTATCCAAAGGCAGCTCCCGGTTCGTGTTGTCCAGAACCAGCGTGACCTCGGCCCCGTTTTTTTTCGGCCTTGTCTCCGAGCCGGAGAAAATGATATCCTCCGCCTTCTGCCCGCGGAGATTCCGCACATTCTGTTCGCCCAGCACCCAGCGGACCGCATCGGAAATATTGCTCTTTCCGCAGCCGTTCGGCCCGACAATCACCGTCATGCCTTCGGAAAAATCTATGGTTGTCTTATCTGCAAAAGACTTGAATCCCTGCAGTATCAAGCGCAGTAGTTTCATCAGCATACCATCCTTTATTACTGTCCTGTTTATTATACTAAATGGACGGAGAAAATGGGAATGCCTTCGGGATTTCCCGTCTCCCTTTCTTTTCCTGACCGCAGACAAAAAAGCCGCGCTGTCCCTGCAGACAGCACAGCTTTTTCACACAGGATTACCGGGACAGGAAGGAACTTCCTTTCAGCGTAAACCGCCAGGGAAAGTCCTTTCCGTATTCGGCGTAGTCAATATTTCTTCTTTTTGTCACTTCCAGAGGAAATGTCCGGCCTTCCTCCGACTCAATCCAGAGCCTGTCTCCGGTCAGGTCTTCTCCGTACAGCGCACGGTCAATGCCGAACGCCATCGTCAGCTTTCCCGGTCCGTCTGTCAGGTGATTTTTCCGGCCCCGCCGTTTCTCCATCAGCGGAATTCCTTCCAGCGGCTCCAGGGAACGGATCAGGACACACACACCGTCTCCCTTGCGGCCGCACACTACATTAAAACAGGAATACATTCCGTAAATCAGGTACACATAGGCATAGCCGCCTTCGCCAAAGATGATTCTCGTCCGGTCCGTCAGCCCCTTATAGGCATGAGCCGCATCATCAGGCCGGCCTTCCCAGGTTCCCCCGTATGCTTCACATTCCGTAATTCTTCCTCTGACAATGCCTTCTTCCGTCCGGGAAACCAGAACGGCGCCGATAAGCTTTTGTGCAGTCTCCACTGCATTTCCGAAGAAATCCTCCCGTTTCCATTTCATCGTACTTCGACCTGCATGCCTACATCCAGTCCCTTCGGCGGATCCACGACCACGCGGTCCCCCTCCTGGATTCCGTCCAGAACTACGGCATAGCCGCCCCTTTCGCCTGCTACGTCGATGGTGCGGATATCTGCCAGATTATTGTCATTGATAACCGCCACCCGATCCTCGCCGATCAGCGCCGATTTCGGAATGAGGAAGCAGTCCACCGCTTTTCCGCTGTCGATACGGACGCTGTAATCATTGCCGATGACAATCATATTGTCCGGATTGTCTACCTGGATCTTATAGGCTCTGTACTTATCTCCCTCCGGATTGGGCTGCGGCTTCAGCTCGCCGTACCAGACCTCAGTTCCGTCGCTCAGGGAAACCGTCAGAGATTTTTCGGTCTTAGCCTCCTCCAGCGTTTCATCCATACGGGCCGGGATTTCTACGGTCACACTGACCGGTGTATCCTGACGGATCACCAGCGCCGGTTTTCCCGCCACAGCCAGCTTCTTGTCTCCTGCATAAACCTGGGAAATCACCCCGTCAATGGGTGCCCGCACCGTGCAGGATGCAATCAGTTTTTCCACGGCCTGCAAAGAAGCTGCAAGAGCCGGATCGGGTGCACTGCTGCTTCGGGAAGGTGCTGCTGCTCCCTGACGGCCCTTGATCCGCTCATATTCCGCCCGGGTGATAATCCCCTGCTTCAGGAGAGACGCCTCCAGACTGTTGTCAATCCCGTATGATCCGGAGGAAACCGTATTCTGCGCCGCAGAAGCCGCCAGCTGCTGCTGCAGTGCAGAAGCCTGAGATTCATACTGAGAGGAATCCACTTTAAAGAGTACATCTCCGGCTTTCACGACTGTCCCCACATCAGGCAGCTCCGTCAAAATTCCGCCGGAAACGGCAGGAATGACCGGCGCTGAGTGGACTGCTTCCGCCGGCGCTTTCGTTTCATATACAAAGGGTTCCCGGCTCATTTCCGCTTTGAGCACATGAACAGACGGCTGATTCCCGCATCCGGAAAAAGCAAAAATTGCCGCCATGCCGCAAACCGCTGCACCGAGCCAAATTTTATTCATTTTTCTCCGACTTCCTTATATCCCCAATGATCGCTTCTGCCAGACGGAAAATCCCCTCATCCTCATCGGAAGGAGAAGATACGATGGAAACCGGTTCTCCCAGAAGCGCACAGGTTTTCCACCGGGAAACGGTTTCTTTCATGACGCTCACACTCACATTCGGTGCCCAGCTGCTGTTTCCGATCAGGCTTACCTTTCGGTTCTTGATCTCCATTTCCGAACAAAGATTCATGAACCCCTGCATCATCGGATTCATCCCCATATTCATCGTAGGAGCGGCCAGAACCATGTACTTTCTTCGCATCACTTCCGCAAAGCAGTCCATAAAGCCGTGGGCAGCCAGATCCATCACCTTGACATTCCGTATGCCGCCCTGCCCGAGAAGCATGGCCAGCTTCTGTGCCGCCATAGCCGTATTACCATAGGGAGAGGAAAAGAAAATATTCACGGAATCCTCGTAATCGGGAGTCCATGAAGCCCAGTTCCGATACTGCCCCACCATGAAGTGAATCAGTTCCTCCGTATCCAGCACCGGCCCGTGAAGAGAGCAGACCATTCGAATCGGCAGTTTTTCGACCTTATTCAGTGCTGCATTCACCTGCATGCCGTAACGGGATACGATATTGGCATAGTACTTTCTCGATTCAAAGAGGTATTCCCCTTTATAATCCGTATCGGATGCCAGCACCGAGCCGTTCAGTACACCGAAGGTTCCGAATGCATCCGCAGAAAAAAGAATCCGCTCTGTCTTTTCATAGGTAAAAGTTACCTCCGGCCAATGCACCATCGGTGCCTTGATGAAGGAAAGAACATGCTTTCCCAGGGAAATTTCCGTCTTCTCATCAGAGGAAAGATATTCCTTATCCGACAGTTTCCCGTGAAAATACTGTCCGATCATTTTCTGCGCCGCCGGGGAAGCAACAATCTGTGCTTCCGGATACTTTTCCGACAGTGCCCGGAGCGAGCTGGAATGATCCGGCTCCATATGATTGATCACAATGTAATCCAGCTTCCGCCCATGCAGCAGGTATGAAATGTTATCCAGGAAAAGATCCCGGATCACCGTATCCGCCGAATCAATAACTGCTGTTTTTTCATCATCAATAAAATAGCTGTTATAAGCCACCCCGTGAGCCAGAGGAATGACTCCCTCAAAACGGGGAAGTGCAAAATCATTTCCTCCGATCCAATATATATCCTTTGCAATCTCCTGTACGTTATGCATTTCGGACTCCTGTTCTATGAATATCCTGTTTGAAATATAAGATTCTAATTTCTTTTTAGTATACCACGGAAAGAGGCAGCCTCAACGTTCCTGCCTCGGAAAACCCGAATTTTTCAGAGAAATCTGCATACAAAAAATGGGAGACGAATCATTCGTTCTCCCACTTTGTTTTCATCCGGCATCCCTATGGTACGTAAGCCCGGGTCGCATGGCCCAGGATGCTCAGGTGCAGATCTGTCAGCAGTGCCAGCCGGATAGGAAGCACCGTCCGTGTTTCGCTGTATATATCCACTTCCGCCTGCTTGATGTTCTGCATCAGCACGGAAAGCTTCTCTTCCGTTTCCGCAAAAGCACGAATAAGGGCTCTTGCCTTCTGCGTATTGGCAAGAAGAGCCCGGTTCTGCGCTTCAAGGACAGCAAAGGGAACGATTTCCGGGCAAAGTTCTCTGTCCCGGATAAAACGGAGAATGCTCTTCCATGTCAGTACAGGCCGGCCCGCCATTACGCGTTCCACGTAGCACAGGCGGAGCACCATGAGTCCTGCCGAGCAGGCAACGCCGAAAATCAGTCCCAGCCAGTATGACTCTGCACCGAGATCCAGCCCGTAGTCCAGGAAAAGACTCATCGGGAAAGAGCAGCCCCAGTAAGCAGCCACCATCAGGAAAAAGGACACCCGTGTATCCTTGAGTCCCCGCAGGATTCCCTGAATCGGCGTAGATACCGCATCAAAAAGCTGCCATCCTGCACAGTAAATCAGGAAATTGGCTGCAATGGCCGCCACGGCCGCATCATTCGTATAGATATTTCCGATAAAATCCCGACCGATAACCGTTACAGATGCCGTGATGGATGCCCCGATCAGCGCTACAACAAATCCCGCTCTCTTATACCGTTTGCCCAGCTCCAGGTCTCCCGCACCGACAGAAGATGCCACCAGAATGGTCAGAGCCATCGAGCATGATACGGGAACCATGAACACCATCGTAGCAAAATTATCGGCAATCTGATACGCTGCCAGTGTCTCCGTACCGTACCGGGCCAGAAATACAATGATGAGAGAAAAGAGAAACATCTCCATGAAGACCGACAGTCCCGACGGTACGCCTACGGTCAGATATTCCCGGATGTCCTTTCCCCGCAGCTGCAGAGAAGAAAAAATTTCTTTCCCGGGCAGTGTTTTTGATTTCACCAGCACCAGGAGGAAGAGTCCCAGGATAATTCCGTAAGTCACCATCATGGATACACCGGCTCCGATGCCGCCCAGTGCAGGCATACCGAAATTCCCGTAGATGAAAAGATAATTCAACACTCCGTTAATAACTGGTGCCGCCAGAAACAGCTTCATGGAAATCGATGTCGATCCTGCCGTATCGGTTACGCACCGCAGCGGGATGACTGCGGAAACAAAGAACACCACCCCTACCATGCAGAGCAGGTAGTACCGGGCAATGTGCGCTACACTTTCTTCCAGCGTCATAAACTCTGTCAGGTCATCAATCAGCAGAAAATATGCCGCTGCAAAGAGTACCGACAGCACTCCGCCGACAGCCAGTCCGGCTCTCGCCACATAGGGAAGCTCTTCCTTTTTCTTTTCTCCCAGGAGCTGCGCCATGATGGGTGTCCCTGCCATCAGAAGGCCCACGATTGATGCCAGCAGCGGATAAAAGAGACCCGCTCCCACAGAGACACCGGCCAGATCATCTGCTCCTGCATGTCCTGCCATTGTCGTATTAATGAATGTCACTCCGCCGGTGGAAATCTGTGCCACCAGAATCGGCAGCATGACTCCCAACAGCTTTCTGATATCCTGTTTCAAGAACAACATGTATCTCACTCTCCGAAAATATCCGTAAAAAAAGACGCCGGCGGCGTCACGGAAATTTTCAATCACCTGAGCAAAACTCCTGCTCTGTAGAGAAAGAGTGATTGGAAAATATAAGATTCGTCTGCCGCGCAGGACCTTTCCTGCGCAGTAAATGCATTATCCCGCAGGAAAAGCCGGCTGAACCGTACGGTCCAGTCCGTCGTTGAATTGTCCCCCGAAAGATTCCAACTTGAAAAAGCCGGAACCATCCCATCCTCCTGCGCCGATAAAGCCCTTGAAGAAGGAAGTGAAACGGGAAAGAATACGCTTGAAATTCGCGTTCACTGCAGACGGCACCAGAAGATTGGCTCCTTCTACCAGGAAAAAAGCCATGGCAAAAAGAAGGTACATATTGTCATAGAAGCTGATGTCGAAAAGCTCATCCATTGTCATGGCAATTCCTCCTTTCCCGAAGACCTTTTTTTACAGATTGTTAAAGTTATTTTCAATACCTGTATATATTATATCTCTATAATACTAAAAAAGCAAATTTTGCCTTCATTCGTCTTTTTTCGCCGTTTTTCAGCGCCGGAGCTTCTCTTTTTCCCATTGAAAATTCCAGCCGGAAACGTTTGTTTTTCCCTATTGTTTATGATATAAAATGATGGCATAAAGAAAATATTCCGGAAAGCCCGGTGTATTGCCGGTCCTTCCCGGCCGTTCTCTGGTCAAATGTACGGTTCTTTTCGGTCATCGGTTTCCCCTGCGGAAAAAGAACTGTACGTTTTCCGTTTCATCATTTTCCTGGGGAGGGATTCTTTTGAGAAAAATGAAAATTGCTTATACCGACAAAGCGCTGGAAATTTTCGGCGCCGTCCCCGGACGGGATGCGGTTTCCGTCAATGATACAGACTTTACCGATGTAGCCGCCGTGCTCATGGAGGAAAACGATAAAGACGTCTTTGCCGAGGAAATGATTTCTGCCTTCGGCATTCCCCTCATCCTGATCCGCACTTCCCGGAACCCCGTATCTGCGGAAAACCTGCGGAAAGTCTATCTGGTCATCGATCTGAGAGAATCCGACCGCAATTTTTATATCCGCCGGATTGAAAGCGCTGCCGTTCACTATGAAAACCAGGTGCTTCCCCCTTTCTTCCGGGATTTGGAAAAGTATGTGGAAAGCGGCTGCTCTCAGTTTGACTGCCCCGGCCACCAGGGCGGTGCTTTTTTCCGGAAAACCCCGGCAGGCCGTGCTTTTTATGAATTTTTCGGAGAAAATACGTTCCGTGCGGATTTGTGCAATGCCGATGTAGCCATGGGCGATCTTCTCATTCATGAGGGCCCTGCCCTGGCTGCACAGAAGCATGCCGCACAGGTTTACCATGCGGACAAAACTTATTTCGTGCTGAACGGCACCTCTACGGCCAATAAGGTCGTCCTGAACGCAGCTCTGACTCCCGGCGACATCGTCCTTTTCGACAGGAACAACCATAAGTCCATCGATCACGGCGCTCTCGTTCTGGCGGGAGCCACACCTGTATACCTGGAAACCGCCCGCAATGCCTACGGTTCTATCGGCGGCATTCCCGAGCACTGCTTCCGGGAAGACTATATCCGCCGTCTTATCGCAGAAAAGGATCCGGAAAAAGCAAAGGCCAAACGCCCTGTCCGTCTTGCTGTCATCCAGCTGGGAACCTACGACGGCACCATCTACAACGCCCGTCAGGTTGTGGACCGCATCGGCCATCTCTGCGACTACATCTTCTTTGACTCCGCCTGGGTCGGCTATGAACAGTTCATCCCCATGATGAAGGACTGCAGTCCGCTGCTTCTGGAACTCGGTCCGGAAGATCCCGGTATCTTCGTCACACAGTCCGTCCATAAGCAGCAGGCCGGCTTCTCCATGACCAGTCAGATTCACAAGAAAGATGCTCACATCAGGGGACAGGCTCGCTATATTTCCCATAAGCAGCTCAACAATGCCTTCATGATGCACGCCTCCACGTCTCCCCTCTACCAGCTCTTCGCCGCTCTCGATGTCAACGCAAAGATGCACGAAGGAGAAGCCGGCAGAAAGCTCTGGCTCCAGGCGGTAAAAACCGTCATCGAGGCCCGGAAAAAAGTTCTGAAAAACTGCCGGTATATCCGTCCTCTTGTCCCCGCTACGGTTTACGGGAAAAAGTGGGAAGACGGAGATACCGACGCTATGGCCGACGATCTGGCCTACTGGGCCTTTGAACCGGATGCAAAATGGCACGGATTCGAAGGATACGGCAGGAATCAGTATTTTATCGATCCTATGAAGCTCCAGTTTGTAACGGCCGGTATTCAAATTGAAACGGGAGAATATGCAGAATTCGGCATTCCCGGAACAATCCTGGCCAACTATCTCCGGGAGAACGGAATCATTCCGGAAAAATGTGACCTCAATGACATTCTTTTCCTCATGACCCCTGCAGAAACCACCACGAAGATGGATGATCTGATTGCCAAACTGATTCGCTTCGAACAGCTCATCGACCGGGATGCTCCCATGCAGGAGGTGCTTCCCTCCGTATATGATGCTTACGAAGAAAAATATCGGGGATATACCATCCGCCGTCTTTGTCAGGAAATGCACGACTTCTATAAAGACCGCCAGGTTTCCGATTTACAGAAACATCTTTTCGAAAAAGATTACTTCCCGGAATACGTCATGAATCCGCAGGAAGCCCAGTATGCTTTCATGCGCGGTCAGGGAGAACTTCTGGATCTGCAGGAAACGGAAGGCCAGATTGCTCTGGAAGGCGCTCTTCCCTATCCGCCCGGAGTCCTCTGCATTCATCCCGGTGAGAAGTGGACTTCCACAGCCGTACAATATTTCCTTGACCTGGTGGAAGGCATCAATCAGCTCCCCGGCTTTGCTCCGGAAATCCAGGGAGTATATATCCAAACCGGGCAGGACGGAAAGAAGCATGCCCTGGCCTGCGTATTGAAAAAAGAATTTGAAAAATAAAGTCCTGAAAATACCGATCCCCATGCACTGCAGCGACAAAACTGCAGTGCATTTTTATCTTTCCCTCTGTCCTCGGCTGGAAATCCCGGACCCCGTGCGTTCAAAAGCGTATACTTATATAAATCACGTACTTTCTCGATAAAATCGGATGTTTTCATTTTCCACGCCGAAATAAGCGGCCTCTTTTGTCAGATTCAGGGTATACTATTTCGTTTTCTTTTCTTTTTGCGCTTGACTTTTTCTCATTATTGTATACAATATATTTATCCTTATCTCGATATTCATTATTTCCTGTATTGAGATAAACCTATATTTTTACCAGGAGGTCATTATGGAAATAGTATTAGGTTTTCTTGTTCTCATGGTATGCCTGATCATGGGCATACGGCATGGCGGCATCGGTCTGGCTGCTATCAGCGGCATCGGGCTCGTTGTCTATACATTTATTTTCGGCTATAAACCCGGCAAACCCCCGATCGATGTCATGCTCACCATTATGGCTGTCGTTACCTGTGCCGGCTTTCTGCAGGCATCCGGCGGTCTGACCGTTATGCTCAAATACGCAGAAAAATTTTTGCGCAATAACCCGAAGCATGTTACGATCTTCGCTCCCATAACGACCTGGTTCCTGACCGTATTATGCGGTACCGGCCATGTAGTTTACACCATGTTCCCGATCATTTATGACATTGCCATCAAACAGGGCATCCGTCCGGAAAGACCGATGGCGGTTTCTTCCATCGCTTCTCAGATGGGCATTTGCGCATCCCCCGTTTCCGTTGCAGTTGTTTCCGTTGTCGGCTTCATGGCTGCTACCGGTCATCAGTACAGCATTCTTCAGATTCTGGCAATTTCTATCCCTGCTACCTTCATCGGTGTACTCTTTGCAGCTGCATGGAGCTATCGCCGCGGCAAGGATCTCGCTGACGATCCGGAATTCCAGAAACTCATCCAGGATCCGGAACAGAAAGAATATGTATACGGAAATACGGAAAGCCTCTTGGATAAACATTTGCCGTCTTCCTACTATCATGCTACTCTGATTTTCTTTATCGGCATCCTTGTCATTGCCGTACTCGGCAATTTCCCGTCCCTCCTTCCGGCATTCGCCGCTAAGGCAGGTGCAGCTCCCAAGCCGATTTCCATGACAGTCGTCATTCAGATGATCATGCTCCTCGTCAGCGCACTGATTCTTCTTCTTTGCAAAACAAAGGCCAAAGACGTCGGAGGCAGCCAGGTTTTCCGTTCCGGTGTTGTTGCCCTGATTTCCGTTTACGGCGTTGCATGGATGGCTGATACCTATTTTGCTAACCATATGGGAATCCTGAAAACTTTCCTCGGCAATGCAGTACAGTCTTACCCCTTCGCTTATGCACTGGTTCTCTTCCTGACCTCCAAACTGGTCAATTCTCAGGCAGCTGCAATCGCCATTGTTATGCCGATTGCTCTGAATGTCGGCATGGATCCGCTTCTGATTCTGTCCTTCATTCCTGCATGCTACGCTTACTTCTTCCTCCCGACCTATCCGTCGGATCTGGCCTGCATCGGCTTTGACCGTTCCGGCACAACCAGAATCGGCAAATTCGTATTGAACCACAGCTTCATGATGCCTGGTCTGATCGGCGTATTTACGGCCTGCGTAGCCGGTTACCTCATTGTTCACACCATGCTGTAACCTTTTTTTGCAGACACAGTAAGTTCGATTCAATCTCTAATCAAATGAAAAAGACGGATTTTCCCCAAAAAGAAATCCGTCTTTTTGTTTTGCCTGATTATTATTTTGCTGACAGCATTCACATATATAATCCTGACATGATGCATACATCTCCGATCTGAAGTGCCTCCCCTGCTTTCCATATAAAGCTCCCCGTATATCCGGATCAAACGGCTATGCACTCTCTTTCTTGCATATACATTGATTTTCCTTTATACTTGAAACCTGTACACTGATTTTCAAAAGGAGATATTCATTGTCTTTATTTCAAACCATTCTTTTAAAAATACAGCAGCTCAAGCTGATTCACTGCATTATCCTGGGCCTGTTTACCGGTATCCTTCTGGCCGTATTTTTCCCGCCTGCCGTGCCTGCCCTGAAGATTTTCGGAGAGCTTTTTGTAAAGGCACTGAAAAGTGTAGCGCCGGTCCTCGTCTTTTTCCTGGTAATGAGTGCCCTGTCGAAGAAACCGCAGGGAAAAGGGAAGTCCATGAGCCGCATCATGACATTTTATCTGTCCAGCACTCTCCTTGCCTCCATCACGGGAGTCACCTATTCTTTTCTGTTTCCTACAACTCTGGTTCTGAATCTTCCCGCAGACATCCATGCAGCAGCGCCTCCTGCGGGAATCCGGGAAGTTATCCTGAATCTGATCATGAGCATCATCGACAATCCGGTCCATGCCGTTCTGAGTGCCAATTATATTTCCATCCTCACCTGGGCTGTCGTTTTCGGACTGGCCCTTCGTACCGTTGAAAACGAATCTTTAAAGCAGTTCCTTGATGATACGTCCAAAGCCGTCACGCAGGCAGTAACCTGGATCATCCGGCTTGCGCCCTTCGGCATTATGGGGCTGGTTGCAGATTCCGTGGGAAATGCAGGGCTCTCCGCCCTTCTGGGCTATCTGCAGCTGCTGACTGTCCTGATCGGCGCCTATGCAACGGTAGCCTTTGTCATCAATCCGTTCATCGTCTTCCTTCGGACCCGGCGCAATCCGTATCCGCTTGTTTTCCGGGCCCTTCGGGAAAGCGGGGTCTATGCTTTCTTTACCCGAAGCAGCGCTGCCAATATTCCGGTCAACCTGACGCTGTGCAAAAGGATGGGCCTGAATCCCGATATATACACCATTTCTATTCCCCTGGGTGCAGCAGTCAATACGGCAGGAGCAGCCGTTACGATTTCCGTTCTTTCACTGGCAGCGGCTCATACGATGCATATTTCCGTGGATCTTCCCACCGCGCTGCTCCTCTGTCTCATTGCTGCTGTCGGAGCGTCCGGTTCTTCCGGAGTAGCCGGCGGCTCTCTTCTGCTGGTCCCTGTGGCCTGTGCTTCTTTCGGCATCAATAATGACATTGCCATGCAGGTAGTCGGTGTCGGCTTCATCATCTCTGTTCTGGAGGATTCCTGTGAAACCGCGCTGAATTCTTCCTCAGATGTAGTCTTTACGGCTGCAGCGGAATGGGAGCAGCAGAGAAAAGTCATGTCCCGCTGATGATTTCCTGCATACAAAAAACGGCTGAGAATATTTGTTCTCAGCCGTTTTCCATGCCTGAAAAACTCTGTTTTTATTCTTTCACCAGAACCTTTACGATTTCTCCGAGATAGGCACTGTGATTGTTCCCTGCCTGTTTTCCGCTGTTCCACCGTTCATAGACTTCCCGATCGGTATAGCATTCTTCCTTCATTTCATGGGTGTAAATCTTTCTGCAGATCAGGATCAGATGCGCTTCCTCCACTCCGGCAGAAAATTCATCCGGAAAATACGGATGAAGTCCGCTTCCCGCAAATTTATCTTCATTTCTTCCGGAATGGGAGCCCAAATAGGATTCCTGCGGTTTATAGACCTCCGGCAAAAAGGACAGTGTAAAGTAATCCTGCGCATCCAGGATTTCCTTCGTATACCGGCTCTGCCGGATATAGACAGTGACAACGGGTTTTCTCCAGAGAACGCCGAATCCGCCCCAGGTAACAAGCATGGGGTTGCATTTCTTTTCATTGCCGGCAGTAACGATGCAGTATTTTTTCAGATCCGTAAAAGGATTCAGTTTGAGTTCTTCCACAGAAATTTCTTTAAATGCCATAACAGTGTCTCCTTGCTTTGCTCTTTCTTATATCCGGTTCTGTCTGACGAAACAGAAACGATTCATGATTCTTTCCCCTGCAGCTTCTCATCTGCTTCCCGGCAGATCATGACTGCTTCATCCACTGTGCATCGGAAAGAGCCCTGAATGATATCTTTTCCGCCGCCCCGGCCGTTCAGGCGCCGGTTCCAGTCCTTGGCCGCTTCTTTCAGATCCAGGCAGGGACTTCCGACAGCATAGTTCAGTACGCCCTCTTCCTTTCTGGAAAGTACGAATATGATTTCCGCTTTTTTCTTTTCAAGCAGATATTCACAGAATTTACGTATTTCTGCGGCGGCCATATCCTCCTCATAGAAAAGAACTGCCTTCTGGCCCTGCGGAATCACCGCTGCCTCCGCCTCAAAATACCGGCGGTTGGATTCATTCAGCTTCTGCTTAAGTGCCTCTTTTTCCTGCTCCGCTTTTTCAACAGCTTCTCCTGTCTCCAAAGGCTTTACAGAATACCGTACTGCCAGGTTCTTGTTGAGGTCATAAATCTGATCCAGATATTTTAATGCTCTTCTTCCGCAGACCAGCTCAATGCGGACACCGCCCTTGTGATTTGCCAGCGACAGTACCTTGAGCAGACCGATTTCCCCTGCTCTTGCCACATGGGTCCCGCAGCAGGCGCAGATGTCTCCGCCGGGGAATTCCACGATACGCACCTTTCCGGTCAGCTCAATTTTGCTGCGGTAGTCCAGAACCTTCAATTCTTCCTGAGACGGATACGTAATTTTTGTTTCCTGATTTTCATAAATCAGTTCGTTGGCCTGTCTTTCGATTTCCAGTGCATCCTCATAGGTCATGGGCCCACTGAAATCCACGGTGACAATATCATCCAGATGAAATCCTACATTATCGTAGCCGAATTTTTTGTGTACCAGTCCGGAATAAATATGTTCTCCGGAATGCTGCTGCATCAGATCAAACCGGCGCTCCCAGTCAATTTTTCCGTGAACGGTTTTCCCTTCTTCCATCGGACGGTCGGTATAATGCACGACAGCTCCCTCCCGTCTTTTTACATCCTTTACGGGAATATCATCCAGGAATCCATGATCAGCGGGCTGTCCGCCGCCTTCCGGATAAAAGGCCGTATCGGACAGAATAATTTCATATCCTTTTTTCCCTTCCCGGCACTGCAGTACCTTTGCATCGAATTCTTTCCGATAGGCATCCTTATAAAAAAGTTCATTCATTTCTTCCACTGTATCAGCTCCTCTGCATAATAGTGTCTGATTCATTGTATCATGAATGCTCTTTTTTGCGAAAAAAAGCAGCTCTGTCTGCAAAGAGGACTCTCCGATGCTGTCCGCATGCGGATTTGATTCCTGTTCACCGGCAGAGCCGCTTTTTATTCCCCGTTCTTTCCCTCTCGGGAGGCGGATTTTCTGTCAGAGTTCCTGATCAGATATAGGGTACCCATTTTCCGTCTTTTACAATGAGCACATCCATATCCATGACGGGATCACGATCTTCATTGAAGGAGAATTTTCCCGTAGCACCTTCGAAATCCCGGATCTGTGCCAGTGCATCGCGGTACTTTTTCCGGTCCGTGGTCGTGCCGGAATTTTCCAGAGCTTGATGCATGATATAGAATGCATCGTAAGCCTGTGCAGCGAACTGGTCCGGTTCATGGCCGTATTTTTCCGTATAGGCTTTCACAAAATGCTTTGCCTTTTCACTGTCCCGGTTCGGGTTCCATGGAGTGGAAACCAGAGTTCCTTCCGCCGCTTCTCCCGCGAGCTTGATGTAGGTCGGGCCGTTGAAACCGTTGTTGCCGATAATGGGCTGGGTCATCCCCATTTCACGGGCTTTCTTTACAATCAGCGCACCTTCCGTATACAGTCCGGCAATGCAGATAATGTCCGGATTGGCAGCCTGGATTTTCGTCAGCTGTGCGGAGAAATCGGTATCCTTGTCGGCAAAGGTTTCCGTAGCCACCACGGGAATTCCCATTTCCTTAAAGGTTTTCTGATAGGTTTCGTTTTCCCCTACCAGCTGGTCATTATTATGGGAATACATGACAGCAGCCGTTTTGAAGCCTATCTTTTCATGAGCCTTTTTCAGCGTAATGGGAATGGCAATCTTTCCCGGAACGGCATTACGGAAGCTGCAGTCACCGATTTCCGTAATTTTCGGAGCGGTGGTAGAACTGCCCATAACAGCAACGCCTGCTTTCTGCGCCAGCGGACCGGCGGCAAACATTTCCCCGCTGGTCATGGTTCCCTGAATAGCCAGGACCTTATCCTGATTGATCAAACGGTTAAATGCGTTAATCGCTTCCGATTTGTTGAGCTTGCTGTCATAAGTAATGAGATCGATTTTAATCTTCGTATTGGGGTCCTTATTGATTTCCTCAATAGCCAGTTCTCCCCCTTCTTTCTGGGACTGACCGTAAGCAGCACCCGGACCGGTATAAGCGGTAACAAAACCGAACTTTGCCGTATTTTTTGCATCAGCTGTTCCGTTTCCGGAAGATTTCTCCCCGCCGCATCCTGCGGTCATTCCCATAACGGTCATTCCGATAATTGCTGCCGTGATTGCCTTCTTCCAATTCTTCATCTTTTTCTCCTGTCCTTCCCTGAACTCTGTAATTTCTGCTGATCATCCATGAAAACGGCCTGTCGGAAAATATGTTTTCTCCCATACTTCTGATCTCTTCGGTTTGCCTTTTTCCGCCGTTTCCCGTTTTTTGAGGGACTTCTTCCTGTTTTGCGAAGCCCTCCGCTTCTTTCCTGCTATGCTGCTATTCTTCTTTCCTCCAGGGGCCGCCGCTTTCTTCCTGCCGATCGGCCCTGTCTTTCCTTTCGAACGAAAATGATTTTCCTTCCCGTCTAATCAGGCAAAGGGTACCCATTTCCCGTCTTTGACAACGAGAACCGCCAGATCCATGACAGGATCTCTGTTTTCATCAAAGGAGAAGGTCCCTGTTGCCCCTTCGAAATTCCTGACTGCTGCAAGAGCGTCACGGAATTTCTTCCGGTCAGTGGTACTGCCCGACTGTTCTACGGCCTGATGCATAATGTAGAATGCATCATAGGTCTGTGCTGCAAACTGATCCGGTTCATGACCGTATTTTGCCACAAAGGCCTTACGGAATGCCTGAGCTTTTTCACTCTTCCTGTCCGGATCCCACGGAGTGGCAACCATGGTGCCCTCCGCAGCAGCACCGGCCTGTTCGATATAAGCCGGCCCGTTGAAACCATTATTTCCGATAATGGGCTGGGTCATCCCCATTTCACGGGCCTTCTTCGCAATGAGCGCTCCTTCCTGATAGAATCCGGCAATGCAGATTACATCCGGATTGGCCGCCTGAATATTGGTGAGCTGTGCAGAGAAGTCTGCATCCTTATCGGCAAAGGTTTCCGTAGCCACGACCGGGATTCCCATTTCCTTGAAGGTATCCTGATAAATCTGATTTTCTCCGACCATCTGGTCATTGTTGTTGGAGTACATGACTGCGGCAGTCTTGAATCCCAGTTTGTCATGGGCTTTCCGGACTGTGGTAGGAATGGCCAGTTTCCCGGGGATCGCATTCCGGAAAATGTAATCGCCGATATCCGTGACCTTCGGGGCAGTGATGCTTGTTCCCATAACCGGTACCTTAGCCTGCTGGGCAATCGGACCGGCTGCAAATACTTCACCGCTGGTCATCGGCCCCTGGATGGCCAAAACTTTATCCTGCTCGATCAGACGTTTGAATGCATTGATAGCTTCTGCCTTGTTCAGCTTGGTGTCATAAGTAATCAGATCGATTTTGATTTTCGTCTTCGGATCTTTATTGATCTCTTCCACAGCCAGCTCTGCGCCTTCCTTTTCTGCCTGGCCGTAAGCGGCACCGGGTCCGGTATAGGCAGTCACGAAGCCGAACTTTGCGGTATTTCCCGCATCGGCGGCTCCGCTCGATGCAGCTTTCTTCTCTCCGCCGCAGCCTGCCATCAGGCCTGCTGCCGCTGTTATTGCGATTGCTGCCGTAACTGCTTTCTTCCAATTTTTCATCTGTCTGTCTCCTGCAAATAAAAATCCCCTGCCCATGGTTTCCCATGAGCAGGGGCGCTTTGCGCGGTACCACCCTGACTTGTCGCTCAGGGAGCCTGAATCTCTGCAGTGTACACAAAAGCCCCTATTTCCAAATGGAAATAGGGGCGAATCCGCGGTACCACCCTACATTATACTCAGGTTCCTATTCGTAACGTGAATGGACGTTTCCTCTTACTTGATTCGGAAGAACTGCTCACAGGTGAGTGTCGATAGTTTCTTGCTGCCGGCTTTCACCTTCCGCCGGCTCTCTGGAAGCTACAGGTACTATCTTTTTCCCGTTCAGCGCATTTGTTTATTGATGATGACCGTAGTATAATCCACGATACATGTTCTGTCAAGAGTTTCCATAAAATTTTATGATTTCTTCCGGCTCCGGATTATCATAGTGTTCCTATATAAAATAAAGCGCAGGAAAAGAAAAAGAAATCTGCCAATTTTTTGAAAAACTTCTTTTCCTGCGCTTCTTTTTATTTTTCTTTACACCTTTCTTTTTGATATAATGAAGAGCAAATCTGCATGATACAAAAACTTTACGGAGAAAGTCATGGAAAAACAAGGAAACTGCATCATCATCGTCAACCCTACGTCCGGCCATGAAAGAGCCCCCCGATATGTTCCCCTTCTGCAGTCGGTTCTGAAGAAGCGCTTTGAAACCGTCACGGTACGCTACACGGAAAAAGCAGGAGATGCTACGGAATTTGCCCGGGAAGCAGCTCTGCAAAACCACGATATCATCTGCATGGGCGGCGACGGCACCATCAATGAGGTCATCAACGGCATGGTGCCCGTGAACAGTGAATCCACCTTCGGTTTTATTCCCTTCGGAACGGTCAACGATCTGGCCCGAGCGCTTCATATCCCCCGTTCTCCGAAGGGAGCGATCCGCATGCTGGAAACAGCAAAGAAATCTCGGATCGACGTAGGCAAAGTCAATGACCGGTACTTTATCAATGTAGTTGCCGCCGGCCTGATTTCCGAAGCAGTCAGCGAAGTTTCCATTAAGCAGAAAACACTTTTTGGCTCTCTGGCCTACTTCATGAAAGGCTTCACGGTACTGAACAAACAAAAGTCCTATCATTTCACCATTGAAGAAGAAAACGGTACGGTCATCAAAATTTCTTCTCCACTGGTAGCCGCCATGCTGACCGATTCCGCCGGCAGTTTCCGGAATCTCATCCCTCCGAAGGATCGGAACAAAGGCGTCATCAAGTTCTGCCTTTTCCATGATTTCGAATGGCTCTATGCCCTGAAGCAGGCCCCGAAGCTGCTGGCCGGCATACAGATGGGTTCCGATTTCGTTACAGTCGTCACGTTCAAAAAAGCCCATATTTCCATCGAGGAGGATGAATCGATTTCGACCAACGTGGACGGCGACAAAGGACCTTCTTTCCCGATTGATCTGGAAATCCTTCCCGGCAGGCTTCCTGTTTTTGTTCCCGATCATGTCGATGACAATCGGGTTCATTTTCCCCGTTTCTTCAATGCCGTGGCACCTCATCTCCATTTCCCCTGGAATGAGCAGGAGCAGGATAATACTCCGCAGAACGACTCTGCAGAATCTTCCCCCGCTCCTTCCCCGGAATCCGGGAAAGAATCTGCTCCGAAGCAGAACTAAAACACTGCATCTCCTTCTGCCAAAATATTCGGCAGTAAGTCCGGCCCCCTTACGGGAGCCGGACTTTTCTTTTTCACTGTGCTTTCTGCCGCTGAAATCATTCTGCCGGGACAGATTTTCCCCCCTGTAAATAGCTTCTGCGGGAAGTTCCGCTGTCCCGTCACAAAAAATCTCTCCCGCAATAAAAAATGAATCCCAAGCCCGAAAGATACGGACCTGAGATTCATTTCACCCCATAGCCTGGGAATTTTTTCTCTTATGCAGCAGTTTCGTTTTCTTTTGCTTTTTTGGAACGGAAGAACTGTTCTGCAAAAACCGCTGCCAGAATAGCCAGACCAATCATATCGGTCATACCGTTCGGATCAATCAGGCAGAGACCGCCTCCTGCGAGAATCAGTCTTTCCAGAATATTTGCCCTGCAGTAGAACTGGCCGATCATCGCGCCGGAAACGGCGGTCATACCGATGATAGCCGTAGCGGTACAGTAAACAACCGAGCTGACGGTTGCCCCGATGCCCAGAATTTCAGGCGACATAACAAATACATACGGGATGATGAAGGCTGCAATGCCCAGCTTGGATGCATTGACGCCGGTCTTCAGCGGGTCCCCGCCGGAAATAGCGGATCCTGCATAAGCAGCCAGTGCTACCGGCGGTGTGATGTCGGCAATAATACCGAAATAGAATACAAACATATGAGCCGCCAGAATCGGCACCCCCAGCTGAATCAGCGCAGGCGCCGCAATCGTGGAGGTAATAACGTAGTTTGCCGTAGTCGGTACGCCCATGCCCAGAATCAGGGAAGTCAGCATGGTGCAGATGAGCAGCAGCATGAAATTGCCCGATGCGAAGGATACCAGCGCGGAAGCCAGTTTCAGACCGACACCGGTTTTGGTTACGATACCGATGATCATGCCCGCAGAAGCACAGGCGATGAGCACGCCCAGAGCGCCTCTGGCGCCCTTGATCAGACCGTCTACGATATCACCGATTCCCATGCGGGTATTCTTGCGGAGCTCTGCCGTAATGATGGAAATAAAGATCCCTGCAAGAGCTGCTTTCATCGGAGTATATCCGGAAGCAAGAAGCCCGATGATAGCAATCAGCGGAATAGCCAGATGGCCTTCTTCCTTCATAATTTTTCCCCAGGACGGAAGCTGGCTTCTCGGTGTACCTTTCAGGTTGTTCTTCTTTGCTTCGAAGTGAACGCCCAGGAACACGCCGAGGAAGTACAGGATAGCCGGAACAATAGCCGCTTCCACTACTTCCATGTACGGAATGCCGACAAATTCCGCCATCAGGAATGCTGCCGCCCCCATAATCGGAGGCATGAGCTGACCGCCTGTAGATGCTGCAGCTTCTACAGCGCCGGCAAAGTTTTTGTGATACCCCAGCTTCTTCATCATCGGAATGGTGAAAGAGCCGGAACCTACTACATTGGCTACAGAAGAACCGGAAATGGTGCCCTGAAGTGCAGAGGACAAAACGGCTACCTTAGCCGGTCCGCCGGAAGCCCATCCGGCAATGGCATTGGCGATATCAATGAAAAATTTCCCCAGGCCGGTCTTTTCCAGATAAGCCCCGAACAAAATAAAGAGGAAAATAAAGGTAGACGATACGCCCATGGGGATACCGAAAACGCCTTCTGTCGTAAAGAAGAGGTGTCCCACCATCTGATTCAGTGTCAGGCCTCTGTGTGCCAGCGGCCCGGGCATATACGGTCCGAGGAACCCGTACAGAAGGAAGCCGAGAACTACAATGACAATCGGAAGCCCCACGATACGGCGGGCTGCTTCGATAACCATGATCATTCCCAGCGCACCGACTGCCATATCTGTCGAAGTCACCGTACCGGCGCGGAGAATCAGTGCCTGATAATTTACCAGAATATAAACCGGCGGAATAATTGCCAGAATGGCAAGTGCTACATCCAGCGGATGAAAATGTCCGCTCCGTACCCAGGATTTTTTTGTCGGGCACAGGAGGAATACAAGCGAAATACCGAAAGCCAGATGAACGCAGCGCTGAATCATAGCATCCAATGCGCCGAAAATCCCCGTGTAAATCTGGAACAGCGAGAAGCAAATACAAATAACAGCGATAATTTTGGCGCTGATGCCGATGTATTCGGCAGTATTTGATTCTTTATCCAATTCCTTCAGCTTGGCCTGCAAAGCCTTATCCTCTGCCGGATTCTGTGCATTTGCAGGATCCGTCCCCTTTTTTTCTAACTCAGCCAAATTGATCAACTCCTAATCGTTTTTTTCATGTACCACTGTTTGTAGAACGGTGCTACATAAAGACGTACTTCTTTCCCTAACGGAACAAGCTCGTCCAGGTTATATTCGGTGTCCCCCACAATTATTTTCTCATGATTTGTCACACCGTCCCGGATGGAAATTTCCGGATAGCGCCGGTTGATATTGTCCAGAATGAACCAGCCGTCTTCTTCACGGAAATCGCCTTCCTCTGCAGAGAAAGGAAGTCCTACTCCCATGGATTGATATTTTGTGGATTTCAGAATCAGCCCGTCTTCCCAGTCATTGACCACCAGATTTTCATAAATCATGGTCTTCTGTACGGAATGACGGTATACCAGCTGAACCGGTGTTCCCCGCTCTACTCTCTGGCGGATAATGAAGCCGTCAGAAGTCTGAGCGAAGAAATAGGTTTGCTTCATCTTATTTCCCACAATAATGATGAAAATGCAGACAATAAATCCGAAAATAATCAGTATGTTTTCTATTTTCCCGTTTTTGTGTTTTTCTTCCATAAAAGCAAGAACGGACCCTATAAGATACAGAGTCCGTTCTTCCTCCTTCCTTTACTGGGTGTGGAACCTTCCGGTACCCTTTATTATGCCTTCAGGTATTTTTCCGCACCGGCGTTCATCTTGATAGACATACCTTCCAGCGCTGCGTCCTTTGTGATATATTTGCCGACTGCATGTGCTGCCTTCATGCGATCCAGGTGTTCATAAATTGCCTTGACAACCTGTCCGCCGAGATCATCGCTCATCTTGTCTGTGGTAACGATGACGCACTTAACGGCAACGGTGCTGACATCTGCATCCTGCCCGGGATAGGTGCCTGCCGGAACGGTCATAGCGGTGTAGTACGGATATTCTGCTTTCAGCTTTTCTACAACCTGCGGATCGATCTTGACGATCTGTGCAGATTTATTGGCAGCCAGATCCTGAATAGCTGCGGTCGGGAAGCCTGCTACTACAACGCCTGCATCGACATTTCCGTCCTTCAATGCACTGGCAGCTTCGCCGAAGGAGAGGTACTGTACATCGATATCATCATAGGTGATACCGTATGCATTAAGAATCTGACGGGCATTGGCTTCTGCGCCGGAACCGGAAGCACCAACGGCTACCTTTTTGCCCTTCAGGTCAGCAATGGATTTGATTCCCTTATCCTGGGTGGTAACGAACTGAATGGTTTCCGGATACAGAGCAGCCAGGCCGCGGAGGCTTTCTACTTTGTTGTCCTTGAACATTTCCTTGCCTTCAGCAGCATAGTAGGCAATATCGTTCTGAATGAATGCGATATCTACAGATCCGTCCTTCAGCATATTGACATTTGCTACGGAAGCGCCGGTGGACTGTGCGGAAGCATTCATTCCCTGAATGTTCTGGTTCAGCAATTCTGCCAAAGCCCCGCCCAGCGGATAATATGTGCCTGCAGTACCGCCGGTAGCGATGTTCAGAAACTGCTTTCCGCCGGAAGCGCTGCCGCCCTTATCATCTCCGCAGCCTGCCAGAAGTGCTGCACCTGCGATGCAGAGTGCGCCTGCAATTGCCAATCTTTTCATGACCTTTTTCATACCAGTTGACCTCCTTAATCTCCTTCAGAAAGCATGCTGTCTGTCTCCCTTCACCATACTTTCACGCCTTCAGCACTGTAACAAAAAAGCAGCACAAGTAACCATCGGTTACCTCTGCTGCAAGCTTCTTTGCTCCAGATATTATAAAGTTGTTATCATAATACTACTTTTCGAAATCTTTGTAAAGCAGACTCGGCTGAATTCCCTGATTATTTTGGTATTTCCCATGATCATAGGAATCCGCTTCACCCAGAACGGTATGGAAATAAATCTGGCAGATTTCCACTCCCGCGTAGATCCGGATCGGCTGAACACAGAACATTTCCAGCGTCCAGTAACCGGAAAAGCCCACATCTCCGAATCCGGCCGTCACATGAATGAACAGCCCGAGGCGGCCGATGGAAGACCGTCCTTCCAGCATGGGCACAAAACATTTCGTTTTTGTATATTCCCGGGTGCGGCCCAGATACAGCTTATTCGGTTCCAGGAGATATCCTTCCTCCGGAATATGAATCAGATGACCCGTATTTTCCTTCTTCATATCCAGCTCATGATGATCATAAATCATGAGCTCATCCGCTAAAGTCAGATTATAGCTGTTGGGATTCACTTTCTTCGGATCAAAGGGATCGATGACAATTTCCTCGCCCATATGTCTGACAATTTCTCTGCCGGATAATATCATGGGATTTTCCTCTCTTCCTGATTAAAAATTCTGCGGTGCACCGCCATTCGGCGGCGGCTGAACGGGTTTCTTGCCCGGCTTCCCGCCTCAAGTCCGTAGGCCTTCCTTTCCTCTTCGTCCAGGGAGTGGGAAATCATGAGCTCTCCCTTATCGCTGAAGGTAATCAGATGGGCCGCAAAAAGCGCTCCGTGGGTCGGACAAAAAACAATTCCCTTATTTTCATTTCCTTCCTCGCCGTAAGGCACCGAATGAAGGAGAGAAATCCGATGTCCGCCGCAGACTGTGCAGCACGCGTCCTTTTCAAAAGCCTTCCGCCGGAACAGAGCCTCCTTCTCCAGCACCGTCCGGATCCGGGAAATGGTATTCTCCGGCGGCTGGGAAAACAGACTTCCTTCTACACCGGAAGCACTCACGTCTTCCTCCAGAATCCGACAGAAAGCATCTCTGGCAGACAGGTCTGCCTCTACATATTCCCGGAATGCCGATGCCGCCTCCGGCTTCAATGTCCAGAAATAGGCGCCGTCCTCTCCTTCACTGCCGTCAAAGAGATATTCCCAGGGAGCCATTGCCCGCTTTTCTTTCTTTTTCTCCTCCGGAGCGGCTTCCGCATCTACCGAACACTCCGGACTGTCTTTCTGTTCCTCTTCCGGATATACGGAAAGAAGTCCTGCCTCCGCCATTTTCCGGATTTTATTGCCTGCCCAGCCGACTCCTGCATTCAGCGCCCGATATTCCATATGGAGCGCATTGGCAATGTTCTTTGCATTGTCCGTATATTCTTCCGCATGATAAAGCCGTTCAAAAATGGCCATCATCAGTCCGGTCATTACCCCGGGATTGCCCAAAAGAGAGAGCCATCCCTCCCGGGTAATCCGGTTCCATATTTTCAGTCCTTTCCGCCTGGCCATTTCCGCACCGTCCTTGTAAAAATTTCTTTAAGCTTTATTATAACATTTTACAAACGTTTTTTGCATTACAATGCCGCAATTTTTCCCGCGCGGTCTGTGTTTCCGGAAACTCCGCACCGGGCAGCCGAACCAAAAAGTTTCCCGAAGTCTTTGCCGGATTTCCCTTTTGACAGCCTTCGAAAACAAACAGTCCCCGGAATACAAAAAGGAGCCTGATATTCTCAGACTCCTCTGTTCCTGACTTATGCTTATTCCCCTTCCAGGACAGACACACCCACAGGCGGACTTTCCAGGAATTTTACATCCGGATTTCTCTGGGCTACCCAGCCGGCCTGCCATTCATTGGGCAGAAGGTAAACCGGTCTTTCCCTCCGGTCATAGACCACCTTGGCATTGTCGATGCCGACCAGCTCTTCCGGCGGGATATCCCCTTCGGTCCAGCGGGCCACCGTATATTCCAGCGGCTCAACCTGGATGGATACATTGTATTCATTTTCCAGACGATACTTCATGACTTCAAACTGCAGCTGACCTACCGCGCCGATGATGAAAGATTCCATGATATAGGGCTGCTTGTATACCTGAATGGCCCCTTCCTGGGCAAGCTGGCTGACCCCGTTCAGGAACTGCTTTCTCTTCATGCTTGTTTCCGGAGAAATCCGGGCAAAAAGTTCCGGCGGGAATACCGGGAAATCAATGAACGTGACCGGATGCTTCTTTTCGCAGACTGTATCCCCCACACCGAGCTCTCCCGTATCGAAGACGCCGATAATATCTCCCGGATAAGCTTTTTCCACAGTCTGTCTTTCCGTAGCCAGGAACTGCTGCGGCTGGGACAGGCGGATCATCTTCCCGCTCTGGCGGTGCAGAACGGATGCCCCTTTTTCAAATACGCCGGAGCAGATTCGCATGAAGGCCACCCGGTCATGGTGCTTCGGGTCCATATTGGCCTGGATTTTAAATACGAAAGCGGAGAAATTGGGATCCTCCGGTTTCACCGTTCCTTCCAGGACACGCCGTTCTTCCGGCGGCGGCGCCAGTTCCAGATATTTTTCCAGGAAAGTCTGAACGCCGAAATTGGTCATGGCAGAGCCGAAAAACATCGGTGTCAGTTCTCCTCTGCTTACTTTTTCCGCGTCAAAGGGATCGCCTGCTTCATCCAGAAGTTCCAGATCGTCCTTGAGAGACTGGATGATATCCGGAGTCAGATGGGAAGTAATTTTCTCATCATCGATTTTCCCGGAAATAACCTCCAGCTTTTTCATGCCGTGTGCATTGTCCCGGATAAAGAGATGACACAGTTCTGTTTCCCGGTCATAAATCCCGGTATACTCTCCGTTAATGCCGATCGGCCAGTTCATCGGACAGGAACGGATGCCCAGCACATCCTCGATATCCGCCATCAGATCAAAAGGATTCTTGCCGAAATGGTCAATTTTATTGACAAAGGTAAAAATTGGGATGCCCCGGTCGGAGCAGACCTTGAACAGCTTTTTGGTCTGTGCTTCCACGCCCTTTGCCACATCAATCACCATGACCGCAGAGTCTACAGCCATCAGTGTACGGTAGGTATCTTCGGAGAAGTCCGCATGCCCCGGGGTATCCAGGATATTGATGCGGCACCCCTGGTAATCAAACTGGAGTACCGAACTGGTCACGGAAATCCCTCTCTGCTTTTCGATTTCCATCCAGTCGGATACCGCATAGCGGGCG
Source organism: uncultured Dialister sp. (assembly GCA_900557365.1). The sequence goes on from UPXR01000003.1 coordinate 50,404, forward strand.
GTCTTTCTTGCCTTGACAGAACCTGCCAGATGGATAGCACCTCCGTAAAGAAGGAGTTTTTCCGTCAGCGTAGTTTTACCGGCATCAGGATGCGAAATAATCGCAAAGGTCCTGCGCCGCTTGATTTCTTCCAAATCAGTCATGTTGCACCTCAATCAAAAATTCATATCCTTTATTATACCCTATACGAACGGCTCTGGGAAATATTTCCTGAGGAAGGCGGCTCTGTCTTTCGGAATCTTTTCTGATAGAAACTGTTTCGAAATATTTTTTCTTCGGGATATACAATTGGTACATCATAGCCTATAATAAGGAATATCTTTGTAAAAGTAGAGGAGTGTGCTAATATGGCAATCAAAACCAGAAAGATCGGAATTATCGGAGCCGGCAATGTAGGCTCTCATCTCGCCCTGCAGTTTGCAGTCCAGGGCCTCTGCGACGAAGTGGTTTTCTATGACATCAAAAACGAAAAAGCCAAGGGAGAAGCCTTTGACCTCATGGATGCCAACAGCTACCAGCCGCATCATTTCGAAGCCTATGCAGGCACCGTGGACGACATGAAGGATGCAGATATCCTCATCAATGCTTCCGGCAGACCCCGCCAGCCCGGACAGACCCGTCTGGACATGATGGATGACGGTATCCTGACCAGCAAGGAAATCATTCCGCTCATTGCCAAGTCCGGCTTTGACGGCATCATCATTTCGATTTCCAATCCGTGCGATATCATTGCCCAGTACCTCTGGTACAAGCTCGGCTGGCCGAAGGAAAAGGTCATCGGTTCCGGCACCGCGCTCGACTCTGCCCGCCTGCAGTACCAGCTGGCCGATCAGCTGAAAGTTTGCCGCCGCTCCCTCACCGCTTATCTCCTGGGTGAACACGGCGATTCTTCCATGATTCCCTGGAGCCATGTCACGGTAGCAGGAAAGCCGATCGATGAACTTCTGGCAGAAAAGCCGGATCTGTATCATATGGATTCCAAGGACGAAATTCTCCGCAAAGTCCACGAAGAAGGCTACTGGGAAAACACCATGAAAGGATGCACCGAATTCGGCGTATCCTCCGCTACGGCAGAACTGGTCCGTGCAATTTACCACAATGAACATAAGATTCTTCCCTGCTCCGTTTACCTCGACGGCCAGTACGGAATCCAGGACAGCTTTGCTTCCGTTCCGGTCAAGGTCGGCAAAGACGGCGTAGAAGATGTCATCGAAATTCATCTCACAGAAGAAGAAGACCGTCAGTTCAAGGAATCCATCAGAGTCCTGAAAGAACATTTCGAAAGAGCACTCACTCTGTAAGAAACGGCTTCCGGAAAAAGTCCTCCCCTTCGGGGAAGGGCTTTTTTTGTGTCTGAAAATCCCGGTTCCGCTTTCTTCCTGTCCTCCCTCCGGCAAAGCAGACTGATACGGAAAACAGCTTTTCTGCCCGATGCCGCCTCTCCTTCTCCGGCCGGTACGACGGCACAAAAAAAGCACCGGATTTCTCCGATGCTTTCCTCTGCAGAGACTGAAAAATCAGACCATATCTGCCAGCTCTTCAATCAGCTTTTCCGTTTTCTCCCAGCCCAGACACGGATCGGTGATGGACTGTCCGTAAACACCGCCGCCGACCTTCTGATTTCCGTCTACAATATAGCTTTCAATCATAAGCCCCTTTACAATGCCTCTGATGTCCTGTGAATAACGGCGGCTGCTCATCACATCCTTCGCAATGCGGATCTGCTCCAGATATTTCTTTCCGGAATTGGAATGGTTGCAGTCGACCACAATAGCCGGATTCTTCAGGTTTTCTCTTTCCCGGTACATCTGCAGAACCTTTTCCAGGTATTCGTAATGATAATTGGGCATGGACGTACCGAAGTGGTTTACATATCCCCGAAGGATAACATGCGCCAAGGGATTTCCCGTAGTATGAACTTCCCATCCGTGGAAAAGGAAATCCTGCTCATTCTGTGCCGCTTCCACGGAATTCATCATGACCGATAAATCCCCTGAGGTCGGATTTTTCATTCCCACTGGGATCCCCGCCCCGCTGGCAATCATACGATGCAGCTGATCCTCCACGCTGCGGGCGCCGATGGCGCCGTAGGAAAGAAGATCCGACAGGTAGCGGTGATTTTCCGGATACAGGATTTCCTCCGCGCAGGTGAAGCCGGTCTGTTCAATCACATCAACATGCATCCTGCGGATTGCCTTGATTCCGGCCATCATATTCTCATTTTCCTCCGGGTCCGGCTGATGAAGCATGCCCTTATACCCCTTCCCTATGGTACGGGGTTTATTTGTATAAACCCGGGGAATGATAAAAAGCCGGTCTTTCACTTTTTCTGCAACGGCAGCCAGACGGGTGCAGTAATCCAGCACCGCCGGCTCATTGTCTGCCGAGCAGGGCCCGATAATCAGAAGAAAACGGTCATCCCTTCCTTCTATAATATCCGCAATGATTCTGTCCCGTTCTTCCTTGACCGCCTGTCCCTTTGCAGACAGCGGCACCTCCCGTTTTACTTCTGCCGGTTCCGGCAGTTTCCGGATGAACTGCATCTGATTCATAGTATCACCTGCTATTCTTCTACTCTTTCAACCTTGAAAACATTGATAGTCTCTACGTCGGGACAGCAGAATACCGCTGTTCCCTTTTTCTGTCCCGGCTGCGGAATTTCGCCCCCGTAACGCAGGATATCCACATAGGGGAAAGCGACATGCATGGCCATGGGGCACAGATTTCCCCGCTCCCGGTCAAAATCCCAGGAATCGCCCGGGCGATGTCCCCGATGGCAGGGGCAGGGTCCCTTCCGGTCAATACAGCTGATGCGGATTTTCGGTCTTCTGCTCATGATTTTCTCCTCAGATATTCTGCTACGGGAATCCCCTGCAGCGAATCCTCTTCAGCCTTATATGTCAGGATCATATCACGGATCGTATCCATCGTCTGCTGCACCGCTTCCGTTACAGGCCGGCCTTCCAGAATATGCGCCATGAAAAAGGCGGAAAAAATATCTCCGGTGCCTACGATACGCACGGGAATCTGCCGGTAGGGAAGAAAAGCAAACGATCCGTCCTGTCTGTCATAAACCGCGACCAGATTCTTCCCCTCCGACAGTACACTGGTAATGATCACTGTGCCGCCGGACAGACGGTGCAGCCTCAGAAGCAGCTCCTTTAATTCCTCTTCCGGAAGGCCTTCCTCTTTATAGGCTGTCCCGGTAAGGAAGCATGCTTCTGTATAATTGGGCATCATATAATCGGAAACAGCGGCCAGTTCCCGAAGAGCCATGACATTTTCTTCCGTGAGCCCGTTGTACAGGGCCCCCGAATCGGCCATGATTGGATCCATAAAAATCCGGATGCCCTTTTCCTTCTGCTTCCGGCAGTAGACCGACAGCCGCTGCGCCTGATCGATTGACGCAAGGAAACCGGTAAATACCGCATCAAAGGAAAATCCCAGGGCTTCCCAGGCCGAGAATGCTTTTTCCATGTAGCCCCCGATTTCCTGGATGGCAAATTTCCCGTAATCCAGTTCATTGGATACCAGTGCCGTGGGCACATGGAATACATGAAAGCCTCTATGCGACAGGATCGGAATCATCGCTGCCAATGCGATATTTCCCACTCCCGGCATATCACTGACCAAAAGTACCTTTTCCCCCATTTCCTTCCGCCTCATTTCTGTGAATTGTTTTTATCATATCATAATTTCTTTCGGAAAATCAAAATTTCCCCTCGTGATATAATGAGCCCAGATAAGGAGGAAATCCCATGAATGTACTCATACGGGATGATTTCGATCCCCGGAAAATCATATCCAGCGGCCAGTGCTTCCGCGCCGCAGAAATAGAGAAAGATCTTTTCCGTTTCATGACCGGAAAGCATGTCCTGTACATGAGACAGATTTCTCCCGTCAGGTGGAATCTGTCCTGTTCCGCCTATGCCTGGCGCCGGATCTGGAAGCCCTACTTCGATTGGGACCGGAATTACCGGGAAATCCGGGAATCCGTTTCCCCGGAAGATTCTTTCCTGCAGAAATGTGCTGCCTACGGAAAAGGACTGCGCATCCTCCGCCAGGACCCGCTGGAAACACTGATCACCTTTATCATTTCCCAGCGAAAGAGCATTCCTGCTATCCGTTCTTCCCTGGAGAAGCTCTGTGCTGCGGCAGGAGAGGAAATCACGACTCCTTATGAGACGCTCCGCCTCTTCCCCACGGAAAAGGCCCTTTCCGCTCTGTCCCTTACCGAGCTCCGCAGCTGCGCCCTGGGCTACCGTGCTCCTTACATCTATAAGACAGCTGCCCGCCTGGCTGCAAATCCGTCTTTCCTGAAAACACTGAACAGGGCCTCTGATAAAGAACTGATCGATGCACTCTGCACTTTCCCGGGAGTGGGCATCAAGGTCGCCTGCTGCACCGCTCTTTTCGGCTACGGACGGACAGCGGCATCCCCTGTCGACGTCTGGATCGGCCGGGTCATCCGGGAAAAGTACGGCGGTGCGGACCCTTTTCCCCGATACGGCAATGCTGCAGGCATCATGCAGCAATACCTGTTTTACTGGGCGCAAACCACAAAAATGAAGGAACCCCTACCGCCGCAGTAAATATGTACCGCCCAAAATTCATTCATGCCATCAAAAAACTTCCCGCCGGACAAAATGCCCTTTCCGGGAAGTTTTTTGATGCAGGGAGATTCCTTACAGGCGGATTCCTGCTTTTTTCAATGTTTTGTAGGTATAATCCAGGATCTGGTACAGCCGCGCTGCATCCTCTGCGCCCAAATCCTTCGGGCTGAGCGCTTTTATATCCTTATAGTAGAAAGAAAGCTTATCGGACAGCTCCTGAGACAGTTCCCGGAAAGCTTCCAGTTCCGCCGGAACAGCGGATTCCGATGCACTTTCTTCCTGCTTTGCTCCATTTTCCGCTTCCAGCTGAAAAACCTTTTCCGTCAGATGGTCCACCTCTGCCTGCAGCTTGGCACAGGTCAGTTCCAGGCCTTCGTTTTTGTCCCGTTCCTGGTCCAATGCGACCTTGAGTCCTGCCGCAGTTCCTTTCAGTGCATCAATCAGTGTTTTAGCTGTTTCTGCCGTTTCCCGAACAATCTCTTCTTTCATATTTCCGCCTCCTGTGGAATCACTGTTTTCTTTATTGTATCATGCCTTCTTCCTTTTTCCGCATCGGAATTTCAGAAAATTTCTTCCATTGCTTTTCTGATATTTTCCACATCTTCCAGGTGCTCAACAAAACGAATAATTTTTTCATACTTTTCCGCACCGATCAATCCGTCTGTCATCTGGTGCCCCTTCTTCGCAACCTCTTCAAAGCTGAGCGGTTCCTCCGGATCTCCCTTTGGATATCTTACCAGCAGGCTTCTCTTCCGTCCGTCTGCCGTTTCAATTTCAATTTTCGAGCCCAGCTGATCGGGATGACTGTTATGCATAGCAGTCATTTCATCATCCTTCACCACTTTTACCTTTTCCATAAACCGGACAACTCCCGGGGCATGAATGGAATCCGCCCGGAAATCCTCCAGTCCCACCCGGTTCCGGACCGCCATAGAAGATACGCAATACTGAATAGAGAATTTGCATCCGTACGGAGTCTGCGGAGCCGGGTTATTGATCAGAGAATCTGTAATGTCATTGACATAAAGAGAAATCGTCTTTATATCTTCGGCAGAAAGATTCATTTCCTTCATCAGTTTCTCCGTTCCGAAAATCGCCGCGTGGGAATGCTTACAGCAGGGATACGGCTTGATGGAATTATGAGCCACCTTGAAATCCTTCCCCAGGTGTTCCGTAATTTTTTCCCATTTCGGTTCTTTCATCATAGCCCGTAAAAATCCCTTCTGTCCTTCCAGAATTGTCGCAGAACCAGTAAATCCCTTTTCGGCCAAAAGAGCAGATAAAACGCCGGCATAGCAGGCCTTCCCGACATGCAGAGGCTTGCTCATGGCCCCCTGACTCACGAAATCCCAGAGTCCTGCCGCCTGTGTTCCTGCTGAACCCAGGGCATGAATCCATCCGTATTCCGGCAGAGAAAGGATGGAAGCACTGCTGGCTGCCCCGGCCAGACATCCTACAGTCCCTGTGGTATGCCAGAAATAATAGGAATCCGGCTGTACCGCTTCTCCGACCCGGCCGCCCAGCTCATACCCGGCAGCAATTGCGGCAATAAGTTCCTTTCCGCTTTTCTCTCTTGCTTCCCCCAGCGCCAATGCCGGCGGAATTACAACACAGGCAAGATGGATAACGGACGGATTGTGCAGGTCATCAAAATCCTGGGAATGCGAAGCGGCCCCGTTCAGAAATGCCGCATGAAGAGCCCCGCATTTTTCCGCCGGTATTCCTTTCTTTTCTGCAAATAATAGAGTGGATTCCTTTCTCGTATCTCCGCCCGATAAAACATCCCGAAGAATCCGGGGAGGTTCCTCTGTGCTTCCGGAAATGGACAGTCCGATCCAATCCAGCAGTGCCTTTTTCGTTTCCTCCACCGCTTTTGCGTCCAGATCTTCATAAGTCAGATGGGACAGATAGTGAGATAAAATTTTTGTTTCTTCCATAAAGTTTCACCCCGCTGATGGTCTCATTTCTCACAATACACTTCTGCCTGTATTGTATTCTCCGAATACTTCTCTCATAACATTGCAGATTTCTCCCAATGTAGCATAGGTTTTTACCGCATCAATCAAGTAGGGCATGACATTTTCATCGGTTGCGCAGACAGCCTGCAGCCGATCCAGCGATTTTTTCACCGCCTCGGAATCTCTGGATGCCTTCAGCTTTTTCAGCTTTTCCGTCTGTCTTGCTCCGACCGACGGATCCACCTTCAGAATATCCTGATCGGACTCTGCCTCCTCGGTAACAAATTTATTGACACCGATAACGACATGTTCTCCCGTATCGACCGCCAGCTGATCTTTATAAGCATTCCTTGCAATTTCTTCCTGCATGTAGCCCTTCTCGATGGCGCCTACTGCCCCGCCCATGGCATCGATTTTCCGGATGTATTCGGCTGCTTTCTTTTCAATTTCATCCGTCAGGGCTTCCACATAGTAGGACCCGGCCAGCGGATCCACCGTATCCGCCACACCGCTTTCATAGGCCAGCAGCTGCTGCGTACGGAGAGCCAGTGTTGCTGCATCCTTCGTGGGAAGAGCCAGTGCTTCATTCTTCGCACAGGTTGCCAGAGACTGCGTCCCGCCCAGAATCGCTGCCAGTGCCTGCCAGGTAATGCGCACCACATTATTGTCTACCTGCTGCGCCGTCAGAACGGAGCCTGCCGTATGAACATGGAAGCGGAGCATCATTGCTTTTTCCTTCGTCGCATGGAACCGTTCTTTCATGATTTTTGCCCAGAGTCTTCTTGCCGCTCTGAACTTTGCAATTTCGTGGAAGAAGTCCAGTCCCGCTGTAAAGATCTAGGAAATTCCCGGGGCAAAATCATCGACCTTCTGTCCGGCCCGGATGGCTGCTTCTATGTAGGCAATGGCATTGCTGAATGCAAAAGCGATTTCCTGTTCCATGGAAGAACCAGCTTCCCGGATGTGATAAGCGCCTACGGAAATGGTGTTCCATTTCGGGATATGGGAAGAACAGTAGGCAAATGTATCCGTGACCAGTCTCATGGACGGACGGGGCGGGAAAATATAGGTTCCTCTTGCAATGTATTCCTTTAAGATATCATTCTGAATGGTTCCCTTCAGCTGTTCCGGGGGAATTCCTTTCTTTTCCGCAGCAGCCACATACATGGCCAGAAGAACGGCAGCCGGGGCATTGATTGTCATGGACGTGGAAATCTGATCCAGCGGAATCCCATCAAAGATGGCTTCCATATCCGCCAGGGAATCAATCGCTACGCCCACCTTTCCGACTTCTCCTCTGGCTCTTTCATCATCCGAATCCAGCCCGATCTGCGTCGGCAGATCCATGGCAACAGACAGCCCGGTGTTTCCCTGAGACAAAAGATACTTATAAAGTTTATTTGTTTCATCAGAGGTAGCCATACCGGAATACTGACGCATCGTCCAGTACCGTCCTCTGTACATGGTCGGCTGTATCCCCCGGGTAAACGGATAACTTCCCGGAACCCCCAGCTGGCTCACATAGTCCAGACCCTCCACGTCCTTCGGCGTATACAGACGTTTTACCGCGATTCCTTTTCTTTCCGGAAAACGTACAGAAACTTTTTTTACCTTTTCCTCATATTGTTCCAGAATTTCGTTTAAGTTATCCATGATGCTCTCCTTTGTCACACTTCATCGTACCTTTTTTTGCAAATCCCACATGCATTGAAAATGCAGATTCCAGATCCACCGGCATATGGCCTCCCTGCGCTTCCCCTCTGCGGAAATATTCCCACAAAGCCTCCCGGTAATCGGGATGTGCGCAGTGCGTAATGATTTCCCGTGCTCTCTGCCGCGGATCCAGTCCTCTCAGGTCAGCCACTCCCTGTTCCGTAATAAATACCATGGTGTCATGTTCTGTATGATCCACGTGGCTGCACATGGGAACTACCCGGGAAATTGAATCATCTTTCCCCGTCGACGAGGTCGCCGTAAATATCGAAAGATACCCGTTTCTCATATAATCTCCGCTGCTGCCGATGCCGTTGACCATATTTTTCCCCATGATGTGGGTACTGTTGGCCTGGCCGTAAATATCAAATTCCACGGGGACATTCAGGGAAATCACGCCCAGTCTCCGGATGACCCCCGGATTGTTGGATATTTCCAGCGGACGGAGAATCAGATGGGAATTGTAAAGAGAAGGATCTTTCCGATACATTTCCATCACTCTGGGAGAGGGAGTAAAGGCGCATCCCGATGCCATATCTACCTTTCCCGCGAAAATCAGATCGAATACTGCATCCTGCAGAATTTCCGAATACAGCTGCAGATGATGGAATCTGGAGTTTTTCATTCCCGTCAGAACTGCATTGGCAATCTTTCCCACACCGGACTGGAAGGGAAGCAGTTCCGGGGGAAGTCTCCCCTTTTCCTGTTCTATTTCCAGAAAATTCATTAAATTTTCCGCAATCTTCGTTGTTTTTTCATCGGGTGCTCCCAGATTTCTGACATGGTCCGGAATATCCGACTCTACAATGGCGCTGATCCGGTCGATTCCGCATTTGACGACCGTCGTACCGATCCGGTCTCCGGGATGGTAAATCGGGATTTCCCGCCGCAGAGGCGGCTGCGGCATTTCATAAATGTCATGGATTCCTTCCAGTTCAAGAGGAATCCAGGTATTGACCTCTACAATGACTTTCTTTGCCATTCTCACAAAAGTCGGGGTATTTCCCACACCGGTTCCCAGAACCAGATCCCCGTCCTCCGTAACGGCCAGTGCTTCCACCACTGCCGTATCCACACTTCCGAAAAATCCCGCTCCTACCTGCTGTGCAAATTCCGAAAGATGAATATCGGTATACCGGATTTCACCCGTATTGATTTCCGCTCTCATGCTTCTGTTGCTTGCTGCGTAGTAGGGGGCCCGGCTTTCCACCCCATGAACCTCAGCCAGTGCCTCTTCGATTTCCGGTCCTACAGAGGCTCCTGTCCAGATACTGATTCTGCACTTTCTCCCGGCTTTGATCTGCTCCGCCAATGCCAAAGCCGTCTTCTTGGGGTATCCGGAAGGAGTAAAGCCGCTGAACCCTACATGATCATGATCCTGAATAAGTCTTGCTGCTGTATCGGCATCCGTTACTTTTGCAAAAAGTGCCTTATTCCGAAGTCTGCTCTCATCCAGCATTTCTACCTCCTCATTCCTTTTGAATACTTGGTTCCTGATTCACCCACATTATATTTTTCGGAGGAAAAAACATATAATAACAAAGCACTGGCGAAATATTGCCTTTCCTTATATTTCATCCCCTTTATCCCCTGATTTCCTGTTTGCCGGGCGCTTTCATTCCTTTTTCGCCCTAAAAATATAACGCCCTGTTATATTTCTTTCTTATCTTCTATATATCTCTCCGCTTCCGGCATAGTATGATATAGAAGAAATATATTTTCAGGAGGACATATGGACACAAACATTTATAAAAGCTTTGTCGCTGTCGTGGAATCGGGCACTTTATCCAAAGCCGCCTCTATTCTCCACATTGCACAACCTGCTCTGACGCGTCACATGAAAATCCTGCAGGAAAAATACAATACTCCCTTATTAATGACCAAGCAGGGGCAAAGGAGTATTGAACTGACTCCTGCCGGCAAAATTCTTTATGAGAAAGCCAAATATCTGATCACTCTGGAAAATCAGATCGCCGAAGATATTCAGTCCGATACGCAGGGAATCGGAGGCACCCTGCGCTTTACGACTTCCCCCTCCGTCGCGTACAACCTGATTGCAGCGACCTTATCGAACTATCATGAGAAGTATCCCAACGTCTCCTTTGAGCTTTTTGAAACTTCCACGGAGGAGCAAAGTGAGAATCTTCTGAACGGGGTTGCCGAAATCGGCATTGCCAATGCGCCTGTAATCCGGCCCGAGCTTTTTAATATCCATCTGACCGAGGAAGACCGGATGGCTGTCTTTGTTCATCAAAAAAGTCCGGTCCTAAAAGACTGCACTCTGATTCCCGATTCTTTTCAGAATACCGGGATGTTCCATCTTCCCCTGCCGGAGATTTACCGCATCCTGTCCTCTCTTCCCATCTGTCTGACCAAGGGATGTCATGATGCGGATCTGAAATTCTGTGCAGAGCTCGGACTTTCTGTCAGGCCCCTGTGCATCAGCACCACCGTCACAGCCGCTCTGCAGTGGGCCAAGGAAAATAAAGCTGCTGTCATCGCTCCCGTCAATCTCGACAAATCCATTCCGGAAGGCCTCATTGCTTTTCTGCTGCCTTCCAACTGTATTTCCAATTTCCGTTCGATCTATACCGTAAAGGGCCGCAAGCTTTCTCTGATGGCCGAGCATTTTCTGCAGATGCTGCCCACCCCGGAAAACTGCGGGCCCTCTGCCTGAAATGAGACAAATAAAAAAAGAACCGAAGCTTCCCTTCGGTTCTTTTTTTATTTGTCATATATCTTTTATAAAATCCCGTACGGTACGGGTATAGGTCTGCGGCCTGTCATGAAATTCCATAGTATGGGCAGATCCCTCAAAGATAACGGCCTTCTTATTGCTGCTTCCTGCCTCCCGGCAAAGTTTCTCTGCCACATCCGGCGGAACAAGCGTATCCGCTCCGCCGTGCAGGAAAAGGACCGGCGCAGTCATTGTCTTTACCCGGTCCATCGGATCGATGTCCCGGAGCAGCCTTCCCGTATGGAAGTACAGCGCTCCCTGAAAGAACGGATTCAGAAGATCCATGCCCCAGAGCAGCGACTGATCTTCCGTATAAGCCATGATTTTCTCTCTTCCCAATTCCATAAGATCTCCGTAGGAACTGTCTGCCACACAGAACCGAAGCTGCCGGCCTTCTTCACTGCCTGCATAAATCAGCGCCATAGCTGCTCCCAGAGAAACGCCGTGTATTCCGATCTGTGCCTCAGGGTCCTTCGATTTCAGCCAGGAAATCCAGGCATGCAGATCCTCCTCATCATGAATTCCCCAGTCGGTGGGAATACCCCCGCTCTGTCCATGTCCGCGCAGATCCGCCAGCAGAATATGATACCCCAGATCCCGGTAAATGCGGATATAGGGAATCATCATGGACCGATTCTGATAAAGCCCGTGAAGCAGAATGACATACCGATGTCCTTTTCCTTCCACATAGGTCCCGGTCAGAAAAGTTCCGTCCTTTGACAGAACCTGTACCTCCGGCCAGGCATAGTACCGTTCCAGATACTGAATCCGGGACAGCTGATCCCGCCGGTTCTCCAGAGAAAGCACCTGATCCCAGGGAAGCTTCCATACATATTCATAAGCCGCATTGCCTGCATAGCATGCTGCAGCCAGCAGCAAAACAAGCAGCAGATAAAAGATATACCGAATCAGTTTCCATAAACATCCCATAACATCACCGATTATCAGTATACGGCAAAATCCGGAGACAGAAAATCTCCGGAAAATAAAAATTGGATTTTGGCCAGCAAAAAGCGGCTTTGCAGCCGCTTCTCTGTTTGCCTTGTTTATTTGATTTTCTTCAGCAGATCCTCGCTGGCTGCGCCCAGTGCCTCTTCTACGGACGGATGCGGTCTGGTAATCTTCAGGAATTCCCGTACGGTCATTCCGTGTTCGATAGCCAGCGCCGCTTCCCCGATCATATTGTCCGCTCCGCGGCAGTAGAACTGTGCGCCCAGGAGTTTTCCGTCTTCTCCGGCAAGAAGCTTCACAGAGCCTCCCGTATCGGAAATCAGACTCTTTGCATTGCTGCCCATAACGCTCTTTCCGCTGATCAGCTTGATGCCCTTCCCCTTGGCATCGTCTTCGGAAATTCCCACCGTGGCAATTTCCGGAAGCGTATAGACGCACTGCGGTATCAGTCGGGGATTGATGCCGCAGGATTTTCCTGCAATAGCTGCTGCAGCAATTTTCCCTTCCGCTTCCGCCGCATGTGCCAGCTGAATATAGCCGGAAGCAATATCCCCCACAGCATAGATATGGGGAATCGACGTTTCAAAGCAGTCATTCACCTCATAGCAGCCCCGGTTCATTTTGATTTCCGGTGTCACCAGATCCTTCGTAGACGGACGGCGGCCCGTTGCAATGAGAACTCCGTCTGCTTCCTTCGTGTACTCCTTGCCGCCCAGCTCATAAACAACAGTCAGGCCGTCATCGGTCTTCCGGATTTCCCTGACAGCCGCTTTGGTTACAACAGAAATTCCCTTCTTCTTGAATTCCGCTGCCAGTCTTTTTGCCGGATCCGCATCAAAGGGAGGCAGAAGGCGCGGCATCATTTCTATAATGGTAACCTCTGCACCGTAAGCACCGTAAGCTTCCGCAAATTCACAGCCGACAACACCGCCGCCGATAATGATCAGACGATGCAGCTGGGGCAGCGTTCCCAGGAAAGAATCACTGTCATATACTCCGGGAAGATCCGCACCGGGAATGGGCGGAACAGCCGGTGTGCCGCCTGCGGCAAGGACAATGGAATCTGCTTCCAGAGTTATTTCTCCTTCTGCATTCTTCACCGTCACATGTCCTGCCTCCGGTACCTGCCCTATTCCTTCCAGAATATCAATCTTTGCCTTTTTCAGAGAAGTGATCAGACCGTTCCGCAGTCCGGTCACCACTTCTTCACAGCGCTTGCGCAGTGCCGGATAATCTGCCCGGACAACACCGGAAGACAGACCGAATTTCTCCGCCTTTTTCATATCAATCAGCAAATCCGCCGCAAAGAGAAGTGTCTTTGTCGGGATGCAGCCCCGGTTCAGGCAGGTGCCCCCCATAAGATCCTTCTCTACGATGGCAGTCTTCAGACCGTACGACGCACAGTCCAGCGCACAGGTATAGCCGCCGGGGCCGCCGCCGATAATTACTACATCATATTTCACAATATTTCTCCTTTCCCGCTGCCGGAGGCCGCAGAGCTTTCACCGGGTTCCGCAGTCTGAGAATTCTTTTCCGGGCAGTCAGCCGATTCCTGCAATCCAGGTCTCCAGATCTCCCAGAATCTGCCGCTGCTCCTCCGTTTCTGCAGGAACTTTCCGAAGCGCCTCTGCCAGCACTGTTCCCCGGAAAAGTTTCCCTTTCAGGAAATCCGGCAGTCCGGCAATCAAATCAGCTTCCAGACTGTCCGAGTCGATGCTTACATCTTTCACGATGCCTTTCTCCTCAGTCAGGTACAGCTTCACGAAGCCCCAGTCCCAGCGGCCCGTCTGCTGATGGGTATATGCAATACGCCGTCCCAGAATCCAGTCCCGGTCCGAGAAGAAAGCTATCCGCTCCTGCAGCGCCTCTTTCCGGATATCCTGAGCCCCCAGGACATGCACCGGCAGTCCGTACACAGCGGAAAAACTTTTCCGCAGCGCCTCTGCCAATGCATCGACCGTCACGGCCGGATTCAGCTCCTGCAGATTGACCACCCGGGACGGAACCGACCGGACGCCTTTGTGATTCATCTTGGACTGATCCGTATTCAGATAGCGGACCATGTCTTCCATACTTTCGGAAAGCAGGAGAGTACCGTGGTGGCAGCACCCATCCTTTGTCTTGCGGAAAGCATTTCCGGAAAATTTCCGGCCTTCGATTTTCAGATCGTTCCGCCCGCTTTTTTCCGCCGGAATTCCGAAGCTTTTCACTGCCTCCAGAATCACGGAAAGCTGCCGCGGCACATCGTAATCCTCCCGATTGACCAGAAACGAAAAATTGATATTTCCCGTATCATGATAAACGGCACCGCCTCCGGTCAGCCGGCGGGCCAGGAATCCTCCGTCATCAAGGAGTTCCTTCACCCGGCACTCCCCTTCTGCATCCTGGTTCCGGCCGATAACTACGGTCCTGCGGTTTTGCCAGACAAAGAGAATCACCTCTCCCCGGGCCGCATGATGCATCAGATACTCTTCAATGGCCAGATTTTCATAGGGATTCCGGCATTCCTTATAATTGCAGAAAAATGAAAGCCTGGAAATCATATCAGTCCTCAAAGCTGTATTTCAGGATCGGATGACGGGCCGCCTTGACTTCATCCGGCCGTCCTACAGGGAGGCCGTGCGGTGCCGTCTTCAGGTATTCCGGATCGGTTTTGCCCTTTTCGAAAACTTCAATGAAACCCTGTGCGGCTTCGTCCAGGGATGCCTTGCTTTCCGTTTCCGTCGGTTCTGCCATGAGTGCTTCATGGACATTCAGCGGGAAATACATGGTCGGCGGATGCATGCCTTTTTCCAGAAGGCCTTTTGCCGCATCCAGAGCGGAAACACCGGTTTCCTTCTTGTAATCCTCCAGCGTCATGACGAATTCATGCATACAGATTCCCGGATAAGCAATCTTCATATACGGCTGCAGTTTTGTCATGAGGTAGTTTGCATTCAGTACAGCGTGAGCACTGGTTCTGGAAAGTCCTTCTTTTCCGAGGCTCAGGATATAGCTGAATGCCCGGAGACATACGAGGAAATTGCCGTAGAACATCTTAACCCGGCCGAAGGAATGCTCCGGCGTATCCAGAAAATAGGTATCTCCCGACTTTTCCACTACCGGCTTCGGAAGGAATTCCTTCAGGAACGCCTTGCAGCCGGAAGGACCGCTTCCGGGGCCGCCGCCGCCGTGAGGTGTGGAAAAGGTTTTATGCAGATTCAGATGGACGCAGTCAAAGCCCATGTCGCCCGGGCGTGCCCGTCCCACGATAGCATTCAGATTGGCTCCGTCATAGTAGCAAAGTCCGCCCGCCTCATGGACAATCTTTGTAATTTCGCAGATATTGGGGTCAAAAATTCCCAGCGTGTTCGGATTTGTCAGCATCAGCCCGGCAGTATCCTCACCGACAGCCTTTTTCAGTGCTTCCAGATCCACGCCGCCTTTTTCATTGGATGCCACATGGACAACCTCATAGCCTGCCATCGTGGCAGATGCCGGGTTAGTTCCGTGCGCCGTATCGGGAACAATGATCTTGGTCCTCTTTGTATCTCCTCTTGATTCATGATAAGCACGGATCAGAAGAAGTCCGGTGTATTCCCCGTGTGCCCCTGCTGCCGGTTCCAGGCTGAATCCGTCCATGCCGGTGATTTCCTTCAGCTGCTCCTGCAGTTCATACATCACCTCCAGAGCACCCTGCACGCTTTCTTCCGGCGCCAGCGGATGAATATCCGTAAATTCCTTCATGGCTGCCGCTGTTTCATTGACGGCCGGATTGTACTTCATTGTGCAGGAGCCCAGCGGATAGAAACCGTGGTTTACGCCGAATACCTGCTTTTCCAGTGCACCGTAATGACGGTCCAGCTCCACCTCATCCAGTTCAGGCAGGTGAAGCTTTTTCTCCCGAAGCGGCACATTCAGTTCCGGCACCGGCACATCGCAGGGAGGAAGGAAATCCATATGATGCCCGGGAATCGATCGTTCAAATACCAGCTTCATTTCAAATTCCCTCCTTTAATGCTTCTACAAGTGCATCCATTTCTTCCTTCGTGTTCATTTCCGTTGCACACCAGAGAATATTTCCGTTCACGGGAAGTCCGCCAAGAATTCCCTTTTCTTCCAGCTTCTTCAGTACTTTTTCTGCCGGAGCAGGCGATACTGTCAGGAATTCATGGAAGAAAGGCGCCGAATGCACTCTTGTATATCCGATTTCTCCCAGACGGTCTGCCAGGTAATGCGCCTTGGCATAGCACTGCAGAGCTGTTTCCTTCATGCCCGCAGGGCCCTCGGCCGCAAGATAGGCACCGGCTGCCATGACGCAGAGCGCTTCATTGGAGCAAATATTGGAGGATGCCTTCTCCCGGCGGATATGCTGTTCTCTGGCCTGCAGAGTCAGAACATAGCAGCGCTTTCCTTCTCCGTCCGTGGTTTCGCCTACGATACGGCCCGGCAGCTTCCGCATCAGCTTGTCCGTAGTCGTCATAAATCCCATGTAGGGACCGCCGAAAGCCAGCGGCATGCCCAGCGGCTGTCCGTCGCCGACTGCAATATCCGCGCCGTATTCACCGGGTGTCTTAAGAAGTCCCAGAGAAATGGGATTTACCCCCATGATGACCTTTGCACCCGCCTCATGGGCAATCCCGGTCAGTGTATCTCCGTCTTCAATATTTCCGTAAAAGTTCGGGCTCTGGAAATAAACGCCTGCCGTTTCCTTTCCGCATTTTTCGCGAAGAGCTTCCGCATCGGTCACACCGTCCTTTTCCGGAATAATTTCCAGGGCTACGCTGCGGCTTTTGCAGTAAGTCTCCATGACTTCCAGCACCATCGGATGCACGGCAGCGGAAACAAGAATCTTCGTTTTCTTCCGGTCAATGCACATGAAAATGGCTTCCGCTGCTGCGGTAGCACCGTCATACACAGATGCGTTGGATACATCCATTCCGGTAAGTTCGCAGATTTCCGTCTGATATTCAAAAATCGACTGCAGGATGCCCTGGCTGATTTCCGCCTGATACGGTGTATAAGTTGTACGGAATGCTTCCTTGCCCACCACCTGCTTCACAATGGACGGAATGAAGTGACGGTATGCACCGGCACCGCGGAAAACCGACGGATAAATTTTATTCTTCTGTCCCATCCGTTCCAGAGTCCGCAGAACTTCCAGCTCGCTCTTCCCGGAAGGAAGATTTACTTCCTTTTTGTATACCTCAGCGGGGACCGCTGCATACAGCTCATCTACCGAAGAAAGGCCGACTGCCGACAGCAGCTCCTCCGTTTCCTTCTCCGAGGAAGGTACATAGTCTGCCATGATCAGCCCTCCTTTTCAGCTGCACAGAATGCTTCATACTCCTTTGCATCCATCAGATCTTCTGTTTCACTGACATCCTGTACCTTGATGAACCAGGCTCCGTAAGGATCGGAATTAACCGATTCCGGTGCATCTGCCAGATCTTCGTTAATAGCGGCAACGGTTCCTGTAACAGGGCTGTTCACATCGGAAACGGCTTTGACGGATTCCACATCGCCGAAAGCATCTCCCATGGATACGTCATCCCCTTCGGAAGGCAGATTGACAAATACGATATCTCCCAATTCCTGCTGTGCATAGTCAGTAAGACCGATAACCATCAGTCCGTCTTCTTCCTTGATCCATTCATGTGTCTTTGTATACTTTACATCGCTCGGAAAATTCATGATAATTCCTCCTTAAAAAATCATACCCATTTCTGTAAAAATCTATTGCACGCAGATGTCTTTGCTTAACCTCTCTTGTAGAACGGGAGCGAAACGACTTCACATTCCACTTTCCGGCCTCTTACATCTGCCAGGACCTTGTCTCCTGTGCTGACCTTTCCTCTCGGTACAAGCGCCATTGCATAGGAACCGCCCAGGAAGGGGCAATATGTACCGGAAGTAGTTCTTCCGATTTTTTCATCCCCCAGATACAGATCTTCCTCTTCACGGACAATGCCGCGGCCTGTAACCTTAAGTCCGATTCTTTCCCGAACCGGAGGATGAGCCAGCAGTGCTTCCCGTCCGATGAATTCCGGCTTGTTCACCTTTACACCGAAATCAAGACCTGTTTCCAGCGGAGATACCGTTTCATCCATTTCATGGCCGTACAGCGGCATAGCTGCTTCCAGACGAAGCGTATCTCTTGCACCGAGGCCGCAGGGAACGACCTTGCCCGTTGCCATCAGAGCATCCCAGACCTTTCCGGTTTCCTCTGCAGCGCAGAAAATTTCATAGCCGAATTCCCCGGTATAACCTGTCCGGGAAACCAGACAAACCACGCCGGCAATCCGGATATTTTCCTTCTCGCTGTAGTAGCCTGTCGGCAGCTCTCCTTCTTCCACAAGCGGTGTCAGGATTTCCTTGCTGTCCGGCCCCTGCAGGGAAATCAGGCCGATCTGGTCGGAAATATCGGTGAAATCGGTATCTGCCAGAAGATTTTCCTTCATGTGCTTTACATCACCGTCATGCGTTGCCGCATTGACTACCACCATGTACTTCTCTTCGCCCAGACGGTATACGATCAGATCGTCAATGACGCCGCCCTGCTCATTCAACATCGTTCCGTAACGAACCTTGCCCACAGCCAGATTGGTGTAATCATTGGACAGAAGATGATTCAGAGAATTCAGCGCCCCTTTCCCCTCGAAAAGGACTTCCCCCATATGAGATACATCAAAAATTCCTGCCTTCGTCCGAACGGCCATATGTTCCTTCAAAATCCCCGTCGGATACTGTACCGGCATCTGCCAGCCTCCGAAGGAAACCATCTTTCCTCCCAGAGCAATATGCTTTTCATAAAGCGGTGTTTTCTTGTCCATGACTCCTCCTTTTTCCCATTTTCTAAAAACCAATCAAAAAAGGCGCACTGCAAATCACAGTGCGCCCCCGTCCTTTGACCTGAAAGATATGGCCATACGGCCTGCTTCTTCGGTGCCTTACCGGCTCTCCGAGGGACAGTCCGATACCGGTCCTTTTACCTGAGAGTTTCGCCCCTTCGGTGCCTTGCGGTCTCTCCCGATATCTTCATCCTATGCATCTTATCTATTCATCCTTGAATAGCTATGCAATTACATTTAATGTAGCATGGCCGGCAGAACTGTACCAATAAAAAAAATTTATATGCTTATATAAGTCATAAGAATTCCTGCTGTTTTCCCCGGTCAAAAATACCGTACTGTATCAGAAGTACCGGACTTCAAAGCCCGGACAGTTCTCCTTCCGCTGCGTCTGCATCGTAAATTTATACAGAAAAAACGATAAGGAATTCCCTCCCCCGGTACCGCAGCATTGTAATCCCCGAATTTAACACTCTTCCGGCCTTAAACAAGAGTACCTGTTGCGAGGAAGCAGTAAAAAACGCCTGGCTTCCGTCAAATGATACCGAACGCTTTTATCCGATTTGCCCTTTTAACATATTTTTCAATCAATATCCGCCTCTCCCGGCAGGCATCATCATTCCCCGTATTCAATCCCTCTATTCATTTAAGAATACGGACAATAAAACGCACCCGGAAGTCCCGGATGCGTTCTCATGCATAAATGAAAAGGCACCTGAATTTCTTCAGGTGCCTTTTCTCTTAATCAGCAGCTTCCTATCCTCCCAGGCCGCTTCCAGCCAAGTACTTTCGGCGTTTA
>UPXR01000004.1 GCA_900557365.1 uncultured Dialister sp.
TCCGGCACCGTATCCCGTAATGACTACATTTTTCCCTTTGACCGCAATGTCAAAAAGCGTGCTGCTTAACCCGTACAGCTTCTGAATCTGAGCGCCTGTCACGGTCTTGTTTCCTTTAGTCCCGCCAAGCTTAACTGATTTGACACGGCCGGAAATGCCGCGGTCTGAGGAATGATGTGCTTTGCCAATATTCAGACGGGACAATTGAATCGTTTTCAGAGTTCCTTCCCCGTAAAGATTTTTTGCAAAAGCATCCAGCGGAATTGTCTTTGTCCAGGGTGTTCCGTTCTGTACTTCCTTTACCCCGCGAAGATAGGGAATAGAGGTCCCCCAGATATTTTCGCTGTTTTCCGTATAGCCGCCGGAAGAAGAATGAAAAACTGCATCAATCGGCTTTCCCTTATAGGTCAGAATTTCTCCTTCAGTCTCCCGAATCGCCCGATCCGTAGAGGGAGTCTCTGCAGAGATTCCTCCGTAGACCTGGCTCCGCGTATCATCCGTCACATCATATCCGGAAGATTCGTATCCCCCTTTGTGAAAGGCCGCATAGGTCCTTGCTGCGACTGCCTGTGCCTTGATGGCTTCCGTATGCCAAGACGGAATGACTTCCTTGGGCACAACTCCCCGAAGATAGTCCTCCATAGGCACTACATTGACCAGGGTTACCCCGCTTCCCCAACGGCTCGGAAAAATTTTCATATCACCGCGGTAACGGTTTCCCTTCGCAGCAAAAGCAGCACCTTTACGTCCGGTCGTCAGAATAACTTCCTTGCCCATCTTTTTTCCGTCTAAATAAACGGCATCGCCCTTCCGTGATACAGACAGATTCTTCCCGTTCTTGTAAGAAGCCACGGTCTTTCCATTCACCTGCGCTTTATAATCAGCCAGGCCGGTCAGAGAAAAAGTCTGCGCCGACAAAAGACCTACGCGCATCTCCAGTCCGTTTTTCCCGGAAGACATTGCCTTCTTTTGCGGAGCATTATTTTCTGCTTTCCTTTCGGCTTTTTTCTGATTCTCCGAAGAATTCTTCTTATTCTGTATCTTTGCCCGGTCTGTCCCTGAATCAGCAGCACGGTCTCGGCTCACCGATGCGGTTTCCGCATAAGAGGCAAAGCCTCCTCCCAGCACCAAAAAACAGACTAAGGCCGAAAAAATTAACTGTTTCTTCATATCTTTTACCTTCTGAAAAAAAGATTGAGAACGATTGTCCCGATTACACTGACCAGAAGACAGGTAACCCAGGGAAAATATACATGGGTATTGCCGGAAGAGAAATGAATATCTCCCGGAAGATGCCCTAAAAAGGAGAATTTACCTCCCAACAGGAAGAAAATGCCTGCCAGGATAAGAAAAATTCCCGCTGCAATCAGCATTTTACCGATTTCCGACATCATTTCCTCCCGCAAAATTCTTTTCTCCGGGGAACGGAATCCCCGCATGATCATAGGCTGCCCGTGTGGCAATCCGCCCCCGGGGCGTCCTGGAGATGAAGCCGAGCTGCATCAGATACGGCTCGCATACATCCTCAATGGTCGCCCTTTCCTCGGAAACCGCTGCGGAAATCGTATCAATTCCTACGGGCCCGCCGCCGAATTTGCAGATAATTGTTTTCAGAATTTCATTATCCAGTTCATCCAGCCCGATTTCATCCACATGCAGCGCATCCAGAGCCTCTGCAGCAATTTCCCTCGTAATAGCGCTCTGCTGCATCTGAGCAAAATCGCGGATCCGTTTCAGCAGACGGTTCGCAATGCGGGGAGTCCCGCGGGAACGGCGGGCAATTTCGTCTGCCCCGCTGTCTTCAATTTCAATTCCCAGGATATGGGCTGACCGGATAATAATCTTCTTGATTTCCTCTGCCGTATAAAACTGCATATGGTTCGTAATCAGGAAACGGTCACGCAGCGGTGCCGCCAGAGCCCCTGCCCGAGTCGTTGCTCCGATCAGCGTGAAATGTGCCAGGTCGATACGAATGGAACTGGCACCGGTTCCTTTTCCCATGACAATATCCAATGCAAAATCTTCCATGGCAGAATAAAGGATTTCCTCAACGCTTCGGTTCAGACGATGGATTTCATCGATAAAAAGCACATCGTGCTCCTGCAGTGTTGTCAGAATAGCCGCCAATTCGCCCGGCCTTGCAATGGCCGGCCCGCTTGTCACCTTGAACTGCGCTCCCAATTCATTGGCCACAATTTTCGCCATGGTCGTCTTGCCCAGCCCCGGCGGTCCGTAGAGAAGAACGTGATCCAGAACTTCATTTCTTTTCTTTGCTGCTGCAATATAAATTTTCAGATTCTTTTTAAAGCTTTCCTGCCCGATATAATCATCCAGTCTTTGCGGACGCAGGTAATTCTGCCATTCATCCTTCGGAATTTCTTCAGTGGAAACAATCCGTCCCTTACTGCCCAGAATATCTTCCGTTCCTTCCTCCGCCAGACTTTTAATATATTGATTCTTCATCTCTTCATCCTCTATACAGTCCCGCCTTTGGCCAGCTCACGAAGCACTGCCCCCACCAGAGCAGAGACAGAAGGCTGTGATGCCGCCAGACGGGAAAGAATCGGCGCAAATTCTTCCGTCTCATAGCCCAGAGCCATAAGCGCTTTCGCCGCTTCCCCTGCCATACCTTCTTCCACAGCCGTTTCCGCCTGCACAGGAAAATCTTCATCACCGGAAAATCCCTTTACCTTATCCGCCAGTTCAACCAGGAGCCGTTCTGCAGTTTTCTTTCCGATCCCCGGAAGTTTTGTCAGCGCCCGAACATCTTTTCTTCGAACAGCACTGATAAAATGTGCCGGTTCCATCGAAGAAAGAATTCCCAACGCCAGCCGGGGACCGATCTTTGAGATGGAAAGAAGCAGGAGAAAAAGGTCATATTCTTCCTGATACAGGAAGCCATACAAAGAAATTGCATCTTCCCGAACTGCCATATATGTCAGGAGCTTTGCCTCTCTTCCTATGTCCAGCCGATTTCTTGTTTTTTCCGAAATAAAGACACGATAGCCGATACCGCCGGCCTCGATAAAACAGGAATCTTTGAAAATTGCTGAAATACTTCCTTTTATATATCCTATCATAACTCTTCTCCGAATAACTGGTGATGTTCTGTGCGGTAAGCCGCAGTCAGCCCGATAGCCAATGCATCCGCCGCATCATCAGGATCAATTTTCTTTCCGATCTTCATGATGCGCATTACCATCTCAATCACCTGTTTTTTAGTCGCTCTTCCGTAACCGGTCAGCTGCTGCTTGACCTGAAGCGGTGTAACGGGAATGACAGGAATATTCTGCCGATATCCTGCAAGAAGGATGACTCCCCTTGCCTGTGCCACCTTAATTCCTGTCGTAATATTAGTATTAAAGTAGAGTGTTTCTACTCCCATGAACTGCGGACGATACGCTGCAATCAATTCCCCGATTCCTTCATAGATGATATTCAGCCGTTCCAGATCACTTTGATCCTTGTAGGTTTCTATCACGCCGTAATTGACAGGAATCACCGTGCTTCCCCGCTTCTCTATAACGCCGAAGCCGCAGCGCCCGGTTCCGGGATCAATTCCCAATACACGCATCGGTACCTCCTTTATATACGATTTTTATTATACGTGGAAGGAAAATTTTTTTCAATTCTCCCACGTTTCCTGCTGTTTCCACCTTCTCCTGCAGCAGGAAATAAGCATCTCCCCCTTCGGGACCTCTCTTTTTATACATCCGAACGCACTAATAAAGATAAAAATAAATTATAAGCTTCCGTATTGATAAATTCAAAAAGCCTCGTACAAATTGATAAATCTGTACGAGGCTTTTTGAATAATATTTTTGGTGGATCATCAGGGGTTCGAACCCCGGACACCCTGATTAAGAGTCAGGTGCTCTGCCAGCTGAGCTAATGATCCATGTCTGTCTGACGAGAAATAGTATATCATCCGATCATGAATCTGTCAAATTTTTATTTTGTCTTTTTGAAATTTTTTAATAATGAATTCCGTATCTTCTCTTCAAAGCATCTATATCTTCCCGCAGTTCCCGGTCGCACTGTTCCAGAAGCTGAGCCGAAGAACCTGATGCGGTCTTCCGGGCAATGTACTGTTTCTTTGCTCTGTTCATTTTATACAGGCGGGACAGTTCTTCTTTATAGGATGCCAGGAATTCCTGCAGTTCTTCCTCGGTCAGTTCTTCTTTCTCTTCGCGTTTGCTCTTTTCTTCTTCCATAATTCTCGCCCTCCCGATGCAGTTTCATTATATCATAAAAAGATTTTTGCAAAAATAAAGCATCGGGATTTTCCCGATGCTTATCCATCACATGGAGCGCCTAGAGGGATTCGAACCCTCGCACCTGGTTCCGGAGACCAGTGCTCTATCCCCTGAGCTATAGGCGCTTACGAGGACTATTATAACACATTATCTTCTGTCTTAAAAGATAAAATTTTATTTTTCATCTACATAGATACGGGAAACCCGTTTCAGATCACACATGATTTCATGAGGAATCGTATTGATCTGCCGTGCTACTTCATCCACGGAAATCATTTCATCCTTCTGATTCCCTATCAATACAACCTCATCTCCCGGCTGTACAGTATCATCTACGGCACACATCAGCTGATCCATGCAAATGCGTCCGATAATGGGCCGCCTTTTTCCGCCTATGAGAACAAAACCCTTATTGGAAAGGTCCCGGGAATAACCGTCTGCATAGCCAATCGGAACCGTCGCGGTTCTGATTTCCCGATCCGCGGTATAGGTTCCGCCGTAGCCGATAGCTTCTCCCGTATGAAGAGTCTGTACATGCGTGACATGACTGACCAGACGAAGAGCATAACGAAGATCCAGATGATTCGTCATCACATCAGACGGCTGCGGCCCGTACAGAATAATCCCCGGCCTTGCCAGATTGTACCAGCTTTGAGGGATATCGATAATACCTGCGCTGTTTGCAGCAGAAATTACAAAATCACCATCCACGGGCATATCCTGAAGCGCCTTTCTGAATCGTTCCAGCTGCCGCATGGCCAGACCCTTCCCCAGAAAATCTGCTGTAGCCATATGCGTAAAAGTACCGTGAAGATGAAGATGGGGATATGTCTGTACCTTTTCTACAAACCCCTTTACATCTTCCGGATGAATGCCGATGCGGTTCATCCCCGTGTCTACAGCAAGCATGACCTCAATTTTTTTCTCCTGATCTGCTGCTGCCTTTTCCAGTGCATTCAAATCCACCGTATCATCTACCGGCATGATCAGATTGTTTTGAATACCTTTCGGCATATCTGCAGGAAGAGGAAGTCCCAGCGTATAAATCGGACAGGTAAAACCTGCCTTACGAAGTTCCTCGCCTTCTTCCACACGGGCTACGGCGGCCGAAGTATAGCCTTCCTCCAGAGCCAGCCGCAAAGTCTGCACTGCACCGTGTCCGTATGCATCTGCTTTGACTACCGCCAAACACTTTACAGAGGAAGGAAGGTAATTCCTGATGACCCTCAGGTTGTTTCGTAAAGCAGCCAGATTAATTTCTATATAGGAAACCAGCGTACTTCTTTTTTTATCCAATCGAACCACTCCCTACTTTAACAAAAATGCCGCAGCCATGTACGGGATATATCCTGCACGGAAGCTGCGACACTTCATGAATTTCATTTTATTTGTTCTTTATTATAGCCTATTTCCCCCAAAAAGAAAGATATAATTGAGAAAATTCCTGTTTTTTTCAAAAAACAGCGGGTAAATTCGATTATATTTTTTATACAAAAATTACTTCAGTCCGAGAAAATCATAGCCCATATCTTCAATGGCGTCGATGAATTCTTTGTCTGATGCTTTTCCGTCATAGGTCACTTTTGCGCACTGATCTGCCAGGCTGACATCCACCTTCTGCACGCCCGGAACCGCAGAAATCGCATCGGTTACCGCTTTCACACAATTTTCACAGGCCATCCCGCCTACCATAAATGTTTTTTCCATAACAGCATCCTCTTCTTTCACACGCTATCATAACTGCGGCAAATACACTAAAAATAAACAGGCTCACTTTCAATCGGGAATAAACTGCTCAAATACATAGTTTCCCAGAGCTGCGCCCCGATAGGTCAGAAACAGCCTGCCCCTATCTTCCTTCAGCAATTTTTTCTCCTTCAAAAAATCAATCTTTTCTCCGTACCAGAAAGAAATTCCCTTCCCGTAACGGTTCCGAAAGTCGGAAAGATCGATTCCTTCCTTTCTCCGCAACGCAAGAAAACAATATTCTTCTCTTTCATCCTGCGGAGAAAGTGCTTCTGTTTCCGTATCCGGCAGATTTCCCAGAAGCAGTTTTCTTTCGTACCGACGAACACCGGGCACATTCGTAAATCTTGTATGACCGATCCGGGAAGAAGCGCCCGGCCCCATTCCCAGATAGTCGGAAAGGTCCCAATATTTCTGATTATGCTTCGAACGATATCCTTTTCGGGCAAAGCTGGAAATTTCATACCGCTCAAGCCCGTAATGAGGCAGAACACGGCACATATCCTGATACATACGCCAGCTTTCCTCCTCTGTAGGCCGGGCAAGAAGCCCCCGGTCTGCCATCTGGGAAAAGCGGGTTCCTTCTTCCAGAATCAGGCTGTATACCGAGATATGCTGAATGGGAAGATGTACCGCCCATAAAAGACTTTTCCGGAAATCAGAAGGAGACTGATGAGGCAGCTCATACATCAGATCGATGCTGATATTGTGAAAACCTGCCCGGTAAGCCCGTTTGACTGCCCTTTCCGCTTCTTTTCCGGTATGCCGGCGTCCGATATGCCGCAGAAGCCGGTCATCCCGGCTCTGTACTCCTACGGAAAGACGATTGATGCCTAAAGAAAGCGCATGATCAAGATAAGCTTCACTCATATCGGAGGGATTCATTTCCATCGTAATTTCCGCATCAGGCGTCACTGAAAAGTTTGCCCTGATTTCCCGGAACAGAACTGTCAGCTGTTCCGCGGAAAGAGCAGACGGGGTTCCGCCGCCCAAATAGACTGTATCACACGGACGGTGTGCAAAATTCTTTGCCCGCCTCTGCATTTCCGCCGACAGAGCTTCCACAAACCGGCTGTCCGGAGTTCTTCCGACAGAGTAAAATCCGCAGTAATCGCAGCGGGTCTTGCAAAACGGAATGTGAAAATACAATCCCAGTGCTTCAGTCATTATTCAGTACAGCCATGAAGGCTTCCTGCGGGATGGATACACTGCCCACCTGCTTCATGCGCTTTTTCCCTTCCTTCTGCTTTTCCAGAAGCTTTTTCTTTCGGGATACATCGCCGCCGTAGCACTTGGCCAATACATCCTTCTTATATGCCTTGATGGTTTCTCTGGCAATGATCTTGCTTCCGATAGCTGCCTGAATCGGGACTTCAAACTGCTGACGGGGAATAATTTCCTTCAGCTTCAGCGCCAGCTGGCGTCCTCTGGATTCCGCATTGGAACGGTGAACAATCACAGAAAGTGCATCAACCAGTTCCCCGTTCAGAAGAATATCCAGCTTTACTGCATCTGTTTTCTGATGACCTGCCAGGCGGTAATCCAGAGAAGCATACCCCTTCGTGCAGGATTTCAGCTTATCAAAGAAATCAAAGATGATCTCCGCCAGGGGCACCTTGTAAGACAGGTCTACTCTTGTCTCATCCAGATAGGTCATCGTCTGAAATACACCGCGGCGATTCTGAACCAGCTCCATTACATTACCTACCATATCGGAAGGAACCAGAATATCCACATCTGCAATCGGTTCCTCAATATGATCAATTTTGGTCATCGGCGGAAGCTCTGCAGGATTATCAATGGCGACCATCGTTCCGTCTGTTTTATATACATCATAAATAACAGACGGAGCCGTTGTGATCAGTTTCAGATGATATTCCCGTTCCAGCCGTTCTTCCACCACATCCATGTGCAGAAGTCCGAGGAATCCGCAGCGGAAGCCGAATCCCAGAGCCTGCGAGGTCTCCGGAACATATTCCAGTGCAGCATCATTGAGCTGCAGTTTTTCCAGTGCAACCTTCAGATTATCATAATCCTTACTTTCAATCGGATAAAGGCCGCAGAAGACCATGGGAAGAGCCTTGCGGTACCCCGGAAGGGCTTCTGCTGCACCGTTTTCTGCAGTAGTAATCGTATCTCCCACTTCACAGTCCTGTACATTCTTCACGCTTGCCGCCACATAACCCACGGAGCCGCAGGTCAGAACATCGCATGCCTTGGGAAGCGGGGAGAAATATCCGACCTCTGTCACGATATATTCCTTTCCGGAAGCCATCATGCGGATATTCATGCCGGGACGAATTTCTCCGTCTTTTACCCGCACATAAGCAATAGCCCCTTTATAGGAATCAAAAATTGAGTCAAAAATCAAAGCACGGAGCGGTTCCTTCACATGATCTTCCGGCGGCGGAATCTGTTCCACAATCCGGGCCAGCACCGCCTCCACATTCTGGCCGGTTTTGGCAGAAACGGGAATCGCTTCCGACATATCCAGCCCGATGATGTTTTCTACTTCCGCCTTGACCCGTTCCACATCGGCACTGGGAAGATCCACCTTGTTGATAACGGGAATGATTTCCAGGTTATTATCCAAGGCCAGGTACACATTCGCCAGGGTCTGTGCCTGCACCCCCTGTGTGGCATCAATGATAAGAATAGCTCCTTCGCAGGCAGACAGACTGCGGGATACCTCATAATTAAAGTCTACATGCCCGGGGGTATCAATCAGATTCAGTTCATATTGCTCCCCATCCTCATAAACATAATTCAGACGGACTGACTGTTCCTTGATCGTAATGCCTCTTTCCCGTTCAAGATCCATCGTATCCAGGATCTGCGCTTCCATATCCCTTTTCTGAACAGTACCGGTCAATTCAATGAGACGATCTGCCAAAGTAGATTTCCCATGGTCAATATGCGCAATGATGCAAAAATTTCTGATGTGATCTGTATCCATAATTTCTCCTATAGGGAATAAAAAATCTTGTATTTTTATTATATCCAATTTCCATAATCTTTGAAACAAAAAGACTTATGAAGACTTCTCTTCCGCCCGTTCGGCTGCCGGCAGGATGATCCCTGCAATAACCAGAAGTATCCCCACCCCCTGGATCCATCCGAAAGAATTCCCGAGAAAGACACAGGACGCTGCTACCGATACGACCGGTTCAACCGCCGCAGTAATGGCCGCCTGTTCTTCTGACAGGTATTTCAGCCCTGTGTTGTAGCAGGTAAAGGCAATGGCTGTCCCGCATATCACAATCCAGAATACATTCAGCAGCACCGCCGGATCAAAAAATCCGGAAATATCTGTCAGCGGATCGACAGCAAAAGCTGCCGCCATCCCCGAAAACATTCCCATAGACAAAACGAACGAATTATCCAGCACCCCAATGAAACGCTTTGGATAAACACAGCAGACCGCAAAGAATACGGCAGAAAGCAGCCCGAAGAAAATGCAGTCTTCCGGAACAGCAAGCTTTTCCGGATCCCCCTCCGTAACCAGAAGAAAGACACCGGCCACCGCAAAAATTACAGAGAGCGCTGCCCTTTTGGTAGGAAGCTTTCTCTGCGTAAAAGCCATCCACAGAACCACCATAGCGGGGCAGGTATATTGAATGACGGTAGCGGCCGCTGCATTTCCCGCCGCGATGGACGCAAAATAGGTATAATGCATAAGCATCAGTCCGACAATGCCGTAAAAAATAATTCCGATCCACAGGGACGGTTTTTTACGCATCTGCCGGAAACTCTCCCTCAGTTTCTTCTTTACTGCGGTAATGCCCAGCATTAAACAGCCTGCGCCGAACATACGAAATACGGTCAGGTCCATTGAATCAAATGAACTCTTTGTAAAAAAATCCTGTGCAAACAGACCTGAGCCTGCCCACATCACACCTGCAGTCATTACAAGAAATAAAGCCGGCCAGTTCATTTTCATCCCCGGTTTTCCCTCATTATTATAAAAACCCGCCATAGGCGGGCTTAGATTCTGGTGGGACTATTTGGATTCGAACCAAAGACCTCTTCGATGTCAACGAAGCGCTCTAACCAGCTGAGCTATAACCCCATTTGCATGAGATGATTATAGCATGAATTTTTCATAAAAATCAAGCTGCCCGTCATAAAGGCCTCTCACCGCTGTCTGATCCGGCTTTCACCGGCCATTTCAGTCCATTCCCGGATTTTCCTCCGTCGATATCCTGCTATTTTACCGGTCTGCCGCCGCATCTTCTGTCTGAGAACAGCCGCAAAAAAAGAATCTTCCGCTGTCCCCGAAGAAACAGCGGAAGATTCACTTTTTGTGGTGGGCCTATCCGGGATCGAACCGGAGACCTCTTCGATGTGAGCGAAGCGCTCTAACCAGCTGAGCTATAGCCCCGCAAGATGCCCCTATTATAGCACCTTGGTTTTTAAATGTATATAGTCATTCAAAAAGTCAGTTTCCCGCTCTGCCGGAATAAAGGATCAGGCATCCTTTTCCTGTTCTTTCAGAATTTTTTCTGCAGCGCCCATCACAGCCAACTGTGCATGCTCAAAAGTGAGTCCGCCCTGATAATACATAATATAAGGCGGTCTTACCGGACCGTCGGCAGACATCTCCAGTGTAGATCCCTGAACAAATGTACCGGCAGCCATCAGAATCGGATCTACATACCCCGGCATTGGTCCCGGAACCGGTGTAGCATCAGAGTCCACCGGAGACCAGCTCTGAACCGCTTCTGCAAACCGGCACATATTTTGTTCCGAGTTGAGTGTAACCGCTGTAATAAGGTCTGTTCTCAGATGGCCCGGTTCAGGTGTAACCGCAAAGCCGAGCAGTTTGAATACGGCAGCACAGAATTCCGCACTCATCATGGCCTGTCTCGTCATATGCGGTGCCAGAAACAGCCCTTCAAAGAAAGGCCGATAAGACGCCGCATAGGAACCCATTTCATTGCCCAGACCCGGTGCCGTCAGCACATGAGAGCAAAGCTCCACCAGATCTTTCCGTCCGCAAATATAGGCTCCGGTCGGTGCCAGACCGCCGCCGGCATTTTTAATGAGAGAGCCTGCCGTAATATCGGCTCCCAGCTCGATAGGTTCCTCTTTATTGGTAAATTCCCCGTAGCAGTTATCCACAAAGCAGATCGTCCGGGGATTCTTTGCCTTTACCGTTTCAATAATTTTCCGGATATCTTCCGGGAAGAGAGATTTTCTCAGCATGTACCCGCAGGAGCGCTGGATTTCCACCAGCTTTGTATTTTCATCCACTGCTGCGGCAATGCCTTCCAGATCATAGGAATTCCCCTTCAGCGGAACTTCCTTATAGAAAGCTCCTCTTTCCCGGAGATTGCCCGGTGCATTTCCGGAAATCCCGATTACACTCTGCATGGTATCGTAGGGAGCTCCTACAGCAGACACCATCGTATCCCCCGGCTTCAGAAGAGCCAGAAGGACCGTAGCCAATGCATGGGTTCCGGAAACAAACTGCGGCCGTACCAGTGCGCTTTCCGCATGGAAAATATCCGCCCAGATTTCTTCCAGCTTCTCCCTGCCAGGGTCATTATAGCCATAACCGTTGGAAGGAGCAAAGTGATAGGCGGAAAGCGAATGACGTCGGAAAGCTTCCAGAACTTTCTGGGTATTAAAAAGGGAAATTTCTTCCATTTCATGAAAAACAGGCGCACAAAAATTCAGCGCCTCTTTCTGTACCTGTTCAAGGTTTTTATTCATTTGTTTTCATCAGATCCTTTGAATTGTTGATATAGCATGCTTATAAATCAGCTGAGAACGGTCTTCATTCACCAAAAGGACTGTGAAGCTGTCAAAGGACTTTACTTTGCCCTTCAGCTGCACTCCGTTCATTAAAAATATACTGACAGGCACATTTTCCTTTCTTGCCTCGTTCAAAAACGTATCCTGCAAATTCATTTTTGATTCCATTGCTGAACTCCTCTGAAATACTCTGTGACATAGGCCTTGATTTCCCTGAGCCACATGTCCCGGTCCCCCGTCGGCCGGAGAAACCACCGAATATACGGCATGCGCCTGTACCAGGTCAGCTGCCGCTTAGCAAAGTGCCGGGTATTTTTCTGAATGGCCTCTTCTCCTTCCAGGGGTGTACATTCTCCCTTCAGGACAGCAATCCATTCTTTATAACCGATTCCCTTCATCGCCTGTGCCGATTCGGAAATCCCCATGCGCAGAAGATGGCCGACCTCCTCAGAAAGCCCTTCCTCTATCATCCGATGGACCCGTTTATTTATTCTATCATATAATACGGCTCTGTCCATAGCAATTCCGATGACAGGCCCGTCATAAACCAATTCCCGTGCCTTATGCGCCTGCTCTGTTTCTCCTGCCTCCAGGAGTTCCAGCTTTCGGATCATCCTCTGCGGATCGGGCGGTATTTCTTTCTCTCCCCTGCGGCGCAGTTCCTGTTCCAGTACTTCCCGGCCGCCTTCCGCCAGAAGCTTTTCAAAACGGCTTCTTCCCTCTCCTTTGGGAAGGAAGGAATATCCCTCAAGGAGCGATTGAATATATAAGCCTGTTCCCCCTACCAGGATAGGAATTCTTCCGGCACGGTTTTCCGCGGTGATAATACTCCCGGCTCTTTCCTGAAAATCTGCTGCGGAATACTTTTCCCACGGTTCCAGTTCATCCACCAGATAGTGCCGTACCCCCTGTGCTTCCTCAGCCGTTACCTTAGCCGTACCGATATCCATATGCCGGTAAATCTGAAAAGCATCTCCGGAAATTACAGAAGACCCCAGTGCCTTTGCCAGATAAATCCCAAGCTCTGTCTTGCCCGAAGCAGTCGGTCCCAGAATCGTGATCAGTTTTTCTTTTTTCATACATCGATTACCCCGTACGCTGTGGATTGGCCCGGATGCTCATAAATCCGGGAAAAACGCAGTTCCCGGAAAAGCTTCGAAAACGGCCGTTCTTTCAAAATAACCCGTTTCCGGGCCACCGCATAAGCTTTTTCCAGGACCTCCGCATCAATTCCGTCATAGCAGGCAGCCTGACGGAATCCTTCTATGCGGTTGACTTCCCGCTTGACTGGCACCCGAAACATAGGATCAAAATAAAGGACATCATAGCTTTTTTCCGGCGCCCGGGAAAGGAATGTCCGGAAATCCTCATGCAGAAGCCGGATCCGCCGCAGGGCTTCCTGTACGGCCGGTCTTTCGTCAATCCCGGAAAGGAGACCTGCCCTTCCCACCTCATAAAGAGGGGTGCTCTTTTCCAAGGAGACAACACTTCCTTTTTCTCCCAGGAAAAAAGAAAATACGACTGCATCATTTCCCCGTCCGAAGGTACAGTCCAGGACAGACAGAGCATCTCCTTCGGGCAGAAGAGCACAAAGACGATCTCCTCTGCCCTCCTCGAGCTGTCTGATGCGAAGAGAAGCTGTCCCCAGATGGAAACGATACTCTCCTTCCGGAGACCAATAGTACGGAGGTTTTCTCCCGTAAATCAGATATCCTTCCCGGATATTTCTTGCCGCCATTTCGGAAAGAGATCCTTCTCTTTTGTCGCAGGGCAGCCCCAGGACAGCTGCTCTTTCTTTTGCCTGCTCATATACATCCCGTCCTGCCTCCCGGACTGTTGTTATTCCGATCATGGCCGCTTGAAAAGATGCCCCAGCTCGGAAGGCGTAAATTTTACAATGGTAGGCCTTCCGTGCGGACAGACAAAAGGCCTGGTTGTAGAGAACAAATCAGAAATCAATTCCCGCATCTGACGGATATTCAGCGGGTCTCCTCTTTTGATGGCCCCCCGGCAGGCTGCATACGCCATCATGCGGTGCCGCAGTGTTTCCGGCGAAGGCTGATCAAAATCATGATAGGCCTTCAGCAGATCATTCACAACCCGTTCTGTTTCAGAAGCCGAGAAATCCCCCGGCGCTCCGGTTACCCGGATTACATCGGCCCCGGCCTGTTCAAAGGTCAGTCCCAGACGGGCAATTTCCTTCTTCTTTTCTTCCATCAGTGCAATATCCTCCGGATCTGCATGAATCAGATAAGGTACGAGTATTTCCTGCACAGGAATTCCTTCTGCAGCAGCCGCCATCCGGTCATAACGGACCCTTTCATGGGCTGCATGCTGATCAATGATGAACAGATCCTTTCCGCAGCTGCAGAGAATAAAACAGTCCGATACCTGCCCCAGAGGAATAACGGGAATCGTCTCCCTTTCCGGCTGCTTAAAAAGGAGCTCCGCTTCCTTTTCTGACTGATTGCCATCAGACGGATGCAGTACGGATTTTTCCGAAAACAGCACTTTCCGGTCTGCAGCAGGATGATATTCCTCCTCCCGGGAAGCTCCGCCGCCGGAAACGGTCTGTATCTCCCGATACTGCGGATTTTCCCGATGTTTAAACGATTCCGTTGCTGTGGGATATGCCGAAACTTCCTCCCGTTCCGGTATTTCTTCCCCCGGATGGTCCGGAGAGGATGAGTCTGGGAGACCCCATGTTCCTCCCAAAGGATTTTCTTCCTCCTGCGGATTGCTTTCCACCTTCAGATCACCGGACTTCTGTCCTTCCCAGATTTCATGGCCCGGATTCCGGGTCATTTCCCGCGCAATTGCATCAGCGGTTGACTGCCCGGTAAGAGTTTCCAGGACGGAATGATAAACCAGTCGGAAAAGCGTCTGTTCATCGGAAAACTTGATTTCTCTCTTCTGCGGATGCACATTGACATCAATGCTTTCCGGCGGCACCTGGAACTGCAGCACCAGCAGCGGATACCCGTTCTTCGGAAGGAGCGAATGGTAGGCATTATCCACTGCCTTGGTCACCATTGCATTTTCCACAACCCGCCGATTGACAATGATCGTCTGGTACTGCCGGCTGCTTTTCAGCAAAGAAGGCTTTGAAATCAGGCCTGTCATAAACGCATTCTCGCCTTCTCCCTGCACTTCCAGCATTTCCTTTGCAATTTTCATGCCGTACAGTGCCGTCACCGCATCCAGGAGACGGCCGTTCCCCGGCGTTTCTGTCACAGTCCGGCCGTTATTGATGAGACGGAATGCAATATCCGGATTGGCCAGGGCCAATTTGCCCACCATGGAATTGATACGGGAAGATTCCGTTCTTTCCGATTTCAGGAATTTTTTCCGGGCAGGAACGTTAAAAAACAAATCCCGCACTTCTACTGTTGTTCCCGCCGGTGCTCCTACCGAACGAACCTCCGTCATTTTTCCGCCGGTGATTTCCAGCACAGTTCCTTCCGTATCCTCCGGCCGCCTTGTCGTAATGGAGGAGCGGGATACGGCCATAATGGACGGTAGCGCTTCCCCGCGGAACCCCAGGGAAACGATGTGATAAATATTTTCTACCGTAGAAATTTTGCTGGTCGCATGGCGGATAACAGAAAGCTTCGCATCCTCCGGTGACATGCCGCAGCCGTCATCGGTGACACGGATATAACTCATGCCTCCGTCTGCAATCTCAATCTCAATTTCCCGGGCTCCTGCATCGACCGCATTTTCCACAAGTTCCTTTACGGCATTGACAGGCCGTTCCACCACTTCGCCGGCAGCGATCTGGTTGGCCGTCACCGTATCCAGCACATGAATAATGGCCATTACTTGCCCTCCTTTGCCTGCTGGCTCAATCTGTACAAAATGTCCATGGCTTCAATCGGCGTCTTACTCAGAACATCCATATGAGAAAGCTCCTCAATGATAGGAGATGTAAAAAGATCCAGTGCCGCTCCCTCTGACGGTGCAGAAACAGGAGCAGGAGCTGCTGCATTTTCCGTGTTCCCCTTTTCCGTTTCCAGTCCCTTCAGGATTTCATCGGCCCGGGACAGGAGCGATTCCGGAAGTCCTGCCAGCCTTGCCACATGGATGCCGTAGCTTTTATCGGCACAGCCCGGCACGATCCTCCGCAGGAAGGTGATGTCCTTTCCCCGTTCTTTGACAGTAACGGTATAGTTCTTGATTTTTTCGCTTTCCGCAGCCAGCTCGGCCAATTCATGGTAATGGGTAGCAAAAAGGGTAAATCCATGGACCTTTTTCACCAGATACTCCACTACTGCCCGGGCAATACTCATTCCGTCGTAGGTACTTGTTCCCCGGCCGATTTCATCCAGAAGGATAAGACTGTTTTTGGTCGCGTTGCGAAGAATATAGGAAACCTCCTGCATTTCCACCATGAAGGTACTTTGCCCGGTGGAAATATCATCGGTTGCTCCTACACGGGTAAAGATGCTGTCCACCGGAGAAATGGAAGCACTCTTTGCTGGAATAAAAGAACCAGTCTGCGCCATGATGACCAGAATAGCTACCTGCCGCATATAGGTCGATTTTCCTGCCATATTCGGCCCCGTAATTACCAGAACTTCCTGATTCCGGTGGTTCAGCTCCGTATCATTGGGCACGAACATTTTATGCTGCAGTGCATGCTCCACCATGGGATGGCGTCCGTCCCGTATAATGATATGCCCGTCCCGGATATCTGCAATTTCCGGACGGACATAACGGTCCTTCAGCGCTGCCCGGGCCAGGCTGGCCAGGCAGTCCAGATTGGCAACAGCCCGGGCTGTTTTCTGCATATCGGGAATGGCCGGACGGATCTGCGCTTTTATCTGCTGATACAGCCGAAGCTCCAGCTCCTCTGTTTTTTCCTTTGCAGACAAAGCTTTTGCCTCAAATTCCTTCAGTTCCGGTGTAATATACCGTTCTGCATTGACCAGTGTCTGCTTCCGGTGGAAATATTCGGGAATCTTTTCCTTATTGGCATTGGAAATCTCAAAATAATATCCGAATACGTTGTTGAAACCGATTTTCAGCTTGATTCCTGTTTTTTCCTTTTCCTTTTCCTCCAGATCGGCAATCCACTTCTGGCTGTTTTCGGAAAGAGAGCGGATTTCATCCAGCTCCGCACTGAAGCCTTCCCGGATGTACTTTCCGTCCCGGATGTTTCCTGTACCGTTTTCATTCATCGACCGGTCCAGCAGATCATAGACCTCACCGTGAATGCCCAGCTGACTGTTGATTTTTTTCAGAATAACCGAGCCGGCTCCTCCCATCAGGGCTTTGATTTTCGGGATAACGCCAAGGGATGCTTTCAGCGCCAGCAGATCCTTCGGGGATGTGGAATTGGTTTCAATCCGTCCCAGTATCCGTTCAAAGTCAAAGATGCCGGAAAGAAGTTCTTCCAGCTGAGACAGCTCCGTCATATGGCTTCTGAGTTCTTCCAGACCGTCCTGCCGGAGAATAATGCGGTTCACGTCTGTCAGAGGCCGTTCCAGCCAGCGCCGGAGAAGTCTCGCTCCCATTGCCGTATGGGTGTAATCCAGAAGCTCCAAGAGGGTTCCCCGTCTGCCGCCGTCCCGCATATTGCGTGTGATTTCCAGATTGCGGAGGCATTCTTCGGAAAGCGTCACCGTATGATCTTCCCGCATGGGCTGCACGGAATGGAATTCCGTGACATTGCTCTTCATGATGCTCTGCAGGTAATCTGCCAGATCGGCAAAAGCTTCCCGGACGCCTTCCTCTTCCAGGGAACGTGCCGCCTGTGGAACCGGCGCCTTTTCTTCTCCCTGCTCCCAACGGGTCAGAAGGCAGCTTCCGATCCGGGCGGAAACAAAGGCAGAAAGTTTGCTGTAAAAATCATCCTCTGCAGAGCAGATGATTTCCGCCGGCCGATAGACGGAAATCATATCAAAGAAATCATCCCGCTCCTTCTTCTCCTCCCAGGTGCCCCACCAGCACTCTCCGGTGGAAACATCTGCCAGCGCCACATTGATTTTCTTTTCCCGGACCAGGAGAAAAAGAATGTAATTGTTTGATTTATCTGCAATGGAATTTTCAAAAAGGATGGTTCCCGGCGTAATAACCCGGATAACATCTCTCTTAACCAGCCCCTTTGTTTTCTTCGGATCTTCCAGCTGCTCACATACCGCTACCTTGTACCCTTTCTGAATCAGGCGGTAAATATAATTGTCCGCCGCATGAAAGGGAACTCCGCACATGGGAACCCTTCCCTCGGGGCCCGCATTCTTTCCGGTCAGCGTCAGTTCCAGCTCATGGGATGCCGTTACCGCATCATCATAAAAAAGCTCATAGAAATCCCCCAGCCGGAAAAAAAGGAGAGCATCCTTGTACTGATCCTTGATTTGTTTATATTGATCCATCAATGGTGTTTTGGCCATTTTCTCACCTCACAGCAATGCTTCCCGTATGTCTCAGCGAACCAGGCTTCCCTTGAGCACCCAGGTCTGCGCCGCTTCTACCTTTGCCCTCACCATATCTCCCGTACGGATTCCTTCTTCATAAGGGAAAAGAAGCATTTTATTATGAGACGTTCTGCCGTACCAATGCGCCGGGTCCTGTCTGGACGGTCCTTCCACAAGAATTTCGTATTCCTTCCCTTCCATTTCCTTATTCTTTTCCAGACTGATTTCATTCTGCACATCCATCAGCTCCTGCAGGCGGCGATGCTTTGTTTCATCATCGATCTGATCCTCCATGCGCGCTGCCGGCGTTCCTGTCCGGGGAGAATAAATAAAGGTATATGCCGAATCAAACCGGGCTGTCTTCAAAAGCTGCAGGGTTTCCTGATGCATTTCCTCTGTTTCCCCCGGGAATCCCGTAATCAGGTCGGTAGTCACAGCAATATCCGGCATTTTCTTCCGTACATAGGCCAGAAGCTCCATGAAATGCTCAATGGTATAGCCCCGATTCATTTTCTTCAGCATTTCATTGGAGCCATGCTGCACGGGAAGATGCATATGGCGGGCTACCTTCGGTGAATCGGCCATGGCATCCACCATGGAGAAGGACATATCTCTCGGATGAGATGTCATATAGCGGACTCTCTCAATCCCCTCAATCGGATCAATCGCCCGAATCAGATCTCCGAAATCTGTTCCGTTCCGAAAATCAAGCCCATAGGAGTTTACGTTCTGTCCCAGAAGCGTAATTTCTTTATATCCTTCCGCTGCCAGGGCGCGGACTTCCTTCACGATATCCTCAATCGGACGGCTGATTTCTCTCCCTCTCGTATAGGGAACGATGCAATAGGTACAGAATTTATTGCACCCCTGGATGATCGGAATCCAGGCAAAAATCTTGGATTTCCGCACTGCCCTGAGTTCACTGTAATCCGCTACACTGTGCGGATTCCGTTCTGTCCTGACCACGTGGGTTCTCTTAAGCTGTTCCGCATCCGTAATGATTTCCTTCAGATCATGGATATGATACGGTCCGATTACAAAATCGATGATTGGCATACGCTCAATCAGTTTTCCCTTGTTCTCCTGAGCCATGCAGCCGGCAATTCCCAAAAGAAGATTCGGCTTCTTATCCTTCAGCTTTTTAATTTCGCCGATTTTCCCATAAACCTTTTCTTCTGCATTCTGCCGAACGCTGCATGTATTCATGATGATGATATCCGCATCCTCCATTGTATCCGCAGCACGGCAGCCCAGTTCTTCCAGCTGTCCGTTGATTCTTTCCGTATCGGACTCATTCATCTGGCAGCCATAGGTTATGGTGTAATATTTCTTTTCCATCAATACCATCCTTTATTTATCTCATATTACATACAATTATCGTTTTATTATATCATTTTTACTCTGCATAAAACAAAGAAAAGCCCGGCTGCCCTGTCACGCGGAAATCCCTGCAGATCCTTTTTCCCCGGCATGCCGCTCCCCAAAAAGAAAAGGGCTGCGAAAAATGAGTTTCCTCTTTTCGCGGCCCCGCATACAGGAAGGGAATATCAGATTTTCTTCATAAGACTTGCCATTTCCAAAGCATCCATTGCGCATTCAAAGCCCTTATTACCCGACTTCAGACCTGCCCGGTTGATTGCCTGTTCAATCGTATCGGTCGTCAGGATTCCGTACAGAACCGGAATTCCGGCAGAGAGAGAAGCCATAGCAACGCCCTTGGTCACCTCTGTTGCCACATGTTCATAGTGATCTGTTTCTCCCCGGATCACCGCGCCCAGGCAGATGACTGCATCGTATTTTCCGCATTCAGCCATCTTTTTGGCAGCCAGAGGAATTTCAAAGGCTCCCGGAACCCAGGCCAGATCCACCTGATCCATATCGACTCCGTGGCGGGACAGTGCATCTGCTGCGCCCTCTATCAGCTTGGAGACAATCACTTCATTAAAGCGGGATGCAACAATACCGATTTTTACTTCAGGTTCATTAAAATTTCCGTTGATAATATTCATTTGATTTCCTCCTGTTAAGCCTTCGGCTCTTCAATTTCCTTATCCAGATTCAAAAGATGGCCCATTTTGTTTTTCTTCACTTCCAGATAGAATTCATCCTCTTTGGTCGGTGCAATTTCAATGGGGACCCGTTCCGTAATCGTGATGCCGTATTCGCTTACATCATCAAGCTTCTGCGGATTGTTGGTGAGCAGCCGGATGGATGTCACTCCCAGATCCTTCAAAATCTGGGCGCCTGTCATATATTCCCGGAGGTCCGGGGCAAATCCAAGCTTGAGATTAGCCTCCACCGTATCGTACCCCTGGTCCTGCAGTGCATAGGCTTTGATTTTGTTAATGAGCCCGATGCCTCTTCCTTCCTGACGAAGGTAAACAAGGACACCTCTTCCTTCCTTTGCAATGGCTTTCATTGCTGCGGAAAGCTGCTGTCCGCAGTCGCAGCGCAGCGAGCCGAAGCAGTCCCCGGTAAGGCATTCCGAGTGGATACGGCAGAGAACCGGTTTCCCGTCACTCACATCTCCCATGGTCAGTGCCACATGATGTTCTCCGTTCATTTTCTTGACGAACCCGTAAATCCGGAAATCTCCGTACCGTGTAGGAAGGTTGGCTTCCGCCTCACGGCTGACCAGTTTTTCATGCTTCTTCCTGTATTCAATGAGGTCCTGAATATTGCCGATCTTCAGCCCTTTTTCTCTGGCTAATTGGAAAAGATCTTCTCTTCTGGCCATCGTGCCGTCTTCATTCATGATCTCACAGCAGAGACCTGCCGGCTTCAGTCCTGCCAGACGTGCCAGATCAACCGTTGCTTCCGTATGCCCCGGCCGTTCCAGGACTCCCCACTTCCGCGCCTTCAGCGGGAAGAGGTGGCCCGGTCTCCGGAAATCTGCCGGATCTGCACCGTCCTTGATGGCTTCCAGGGCCGTCAGGGAACGAGCGGCAGCAGAAACACCCGTACCGGAATCCTTATGGTCAATGGACTGCAGAAAAGCAGTCTGATGATTGTCTGTATTATGCTGAATCATCGGTCCCAGGTACAGAGAATCCGCAAATTCTTCGGACATGGGCATACAGATAACCCCTTTCGCCTCGGAAGCCATGCGGTTTACATTTTCCGGTGTCGCAAATTCTGCTGCGCAGATGTAGTCTCCTTCGTTCTCCCGGGATTCTGCATCCTGCATAATAACAATATGCCCCTGCCGGATTTCTTCAATAATTTCTTCAATGCTGTCAAATTTATAATCCATGATACCCTCCTGTCTTCAGACCTTCCAGCATTCCAAGGGAAATATTCCGCTCCGGCCCGCTCTGTATCAAATTTTCCACATATTTTCCCAAATAATCACACTCA
Source organism: uncultured Dialister sp. (assembly GCA_900557365.1). The sequence goes on from UPXR01000004.1 coordinate 21,533, forward strand.
ATATTCACAGGATCTCCGGGTTGTTTTTTCAAAAGGATTGTTTCCTCTCCCGTATGAGGAATCAGCGCTACGGAAAACCCGTCGCTGCGCCGTTCCGATATAGTAAGGCTGACTCCATCCACTGCAATGGATCCTTTTTCTATGACATATTTCATCCATTTTCTCTCCAGAGAAAAGGAAATATTAACTGCATTGTCTTCCTTTGTAAAAGAAATAATTTTTCCTGTCGTATCCACGTGGCCCAGCATAATGTGTCCGCCCAGTCTTGCCCCCACAGAGAGCGCCCTTTCGAGATTCACCGGAGAACCGGGCCGGACGATGGAAAAAGATGTTCTTCGCATCGTCTCCGGAGTAAGGTCTGCCTGAAAGGATGTGCCATCCATTCCGCAAATCGTCAGACAGGTCCCGTTCACAGCGATGCTGTCTCCGAGGTGAGCATCGCTCAGGATTTTTTTACAGGAAATCGTAAACCGGCAGGATTGACCGCTCCGTCGGATTTCCCGGACAGCCCCGATTTCTTCCACAAGTCCCGTAAACAATTATCTTTCTCCTTCCGGACACACTTCATTCTGACCTGCTGTTTTTCCCGGGTCTTTATCCGGGACAGCAGCGCATGCTTTATGGTCCACATAGGCTTCTACTACAAGATCTTCTCCCGACATTTCCGTGGAAATATTCTTCAGCTTCACCGCTTCGGGAATAGACGCTGTTCCCTGCCCGCCTACGAGTCCCGGAGCTTCTTTCCCTCCGATAATCATGGGAGAAACATAAATACGCACCTTATCGACAATTCCTGCCTCAAAAGCAGAAGCCGCCAGTTCCGCACCGCCTTCCAGAAGGATTCCGTCAATGCCTTTCAGATAAAGTCCGGTCATCGCTGCCGATAAATCAACTTTCCCGTTCTCCTCACTGTCTGCCAGGATGATTTCCGCACCCATGTCTTCAAAATCCTTCCGTCTTCCTTCTCCGGAAGCAGAGGTGGTGATGATAATCACCCGTCCCTCCTCCCGGAATACCTTAGCCACCGGCGGAACAGATAATTTCCCATCAACAATGATCCTCACCGGATCTGCAAACCCCTTCGTCCGGGCCGTCAGCCGCGGATTGTCTGCCAGAATTGTCCCTGCACCGACCATAATGCCTGCATAGCATCCCCGGAGCATATGTACTTCTTCCCGGGATGCTTCTCCGGAAATCCACTGGGATTCCCCGGTATAGCAGGCCGTTTTTCCATCAAGGGACATGGCCGCTTTGTACAGTACAAACGGTTTGCGGGCCGTAATATATTTCAGGAAAACCTCATTCAGCTTTCTTGCTTTTTCTTCCAGAACACCCACTGTAACGGAAATTCCCGCTTCTTTCAGCTTACGGATGCTCTTTCCCGCCACCAGCGGATTGGGATCTTCCATGGCAATAACCACCCGCGCCACTTTCTTGGCTATAACCAGATCCACGCAGGGCGGTGTCTTCCCGTAATGAGCACACGGTTCCAGGCTCACATAGAGCGTCGCTCCCTCCGGATCCTCGCTGCAGTGCGCAAATGCATTGACCTCTGCATGGGGACCTCCGAACTGTTCATGCCATCCTTCTCCAATGATACGGCCGTCCCGGACTACGACAGCTCCCACCATGGGATTCGGCCTTGTATGCCCCAATCCCCTGAGTGCCAGCTCCAGCGCTCTTGCCATATATTTCCGATCTTCATCGATACGCAAAAAAACCACCTTCCCTTTCTTTCAGGGAGGTGGTTTCCAATAACAAATTCCACTCTTCTTTCATCCGGACTGTAACCGTCGGCCCCGGAATTTCACCGGATCTACCATTATGGTTCGCGGGCTTTACCGCCGGTGGGGATTTGCACCCCGCCCTGAAGAGATATCTTTTTCAATTATAACAATTCCCCGGAATATATCAAGTCATCTCCGGAGAATTCCTGTCATTCCAGGATCGACTCCGCTTCCGCGTAAACATCTCTGCCGATATCCTCAACAGAGCGAAGAATGCCGGCCCGGAAGCAGCTGATTTTCTTCCAGCCGTATGACCGGACCAGTTCCTGATATGCTTCATGACACTTAGCCAGATACTCAAAATGAGTTTCATGGATATCCATAGAGCCGCCTTTCCGGGCTCTCTCCCGGACCAGTTTCTCTGAAACCTGCAATGGTATATCCAGAAGAATCACCAGATCCGGCCGGGGCAACTCCAGCTCTCCGTATTCCGTCTTTTCCAGCCAGTCAGCAAACTGCTGCCGTTCTTCTTTTTTCTCATACTTTGTCATCTGATGCACCATATTGCTCGTGGTATATCGGTCAGCAATGACAATCCCGCCCTGTTCATAAAAATTCTTCCATTTCATCCGATAGGATGCAAAGCGGTCCACCGCAAAAAAGAGCGATGCCGCATAGGGGTTTACTGCCTCCGGATCTCTGCCGAAATCTCCGCGAAGGTACATTTTCACCAGGGCAGAGGATTCACTGCCGTAATCCGGAAAAGAAACATGCATAACTCTCTTCCCTGCCTCAGATAATTTCTTCTCCAGAAGGGCAGACTGCGTCTCTTTTCCGCTTCCGTCAATGCCTTCCAATACAATCAGTTTGCCTTTCATGACAGCCTCCTTAGTTCGGATGTATTGTACCATAGATAGGAATGTACTCCAACAGGAACCGCGGAATATTTTCCGTGAACAGGCAGAAAGACAAAGGAGACCTTCCCGGATTTTTCTTTCTTCCTTACTGCTGTTGTCCGGGAGAATCCCATCAAATCGAAAAAGGACTGCTAAAGCAGTCCTCCTCGTTATTTCTTTTTGGGATTAAACAGATTCATGGCACGATCCACGCCATCTTTCAGTGCCGCCTCGACAGAATCAGCCGTATATTTCTTGGCCTCCTCCAGCAGCGCTATATCTTCTCCGTAAGGACGGGAAAGAACATGTTCCACGACAGTATGCCCATCCTTCGGATGCCCCACGCCGATCCGAAACCGAGCAAACTGCTCGCTTCCCAGATGAGCGATAAGAGATTTCATCCCATTGTGTCCGCCGGCGGAGCCTTTCTTACGGATTCTTGTCTTTCCCGGAGGAAGATCCAAATCATCACAAATGATATAAATATCTTCCAAAGGAACTTTGTAGTACTTGGCAATAGCACCGACTGCCTCTCCGCTGTTGTTCATATACGTCAGAGGCTTCACCAGAAGCGTTTTTTCTCCGTTTACCATGACCTGAGCAATGTCTGCTTTCATATCCTGCTTCCAGATTCCTGCATGGAACCGTTCAGCCAGGATATCAATAACATCAAAACCCATATTGTGTCTGGTATGCTCGTATTCTTTCCCCGGATTTCCCAGGCCTGCGATAATCTTCATTATTTATCGAACAGGGAGCTGACAGATGCATCATGGAAAATACGAAGGATGGCTTCACCCAGAAGAGGAGCAATGGAAAGGACAGTCAGCTTGTCCTGCATCTTTTCCTTCTCGATCGGCAGAGAGTTGGTAACAACCAGTTCCTTGATATTGGAATTTTTGATTCTTTCTGTAGCGGGATCGGTCAGAACCGGATGGCAGACAGCTGCATAAACGCCTCTTGCGCCATATTCTGCCAGGGCTTTTGCCCCTTCACAGAGGGAGCCGGCAGTATCAACGATATCATCCACGATAAAGCAGTTTCTGTCTTTTACTTCACCGATGATATTCATGACTTTAGCCACACCCGGTTCCGGACGGCGTTTTTCAATAATAGCAATCGGTGCGCCTACACGGTCAGCCAATTCTCTTGCACGGGTAACTCCTCCGAGATCCGGGGAAACAATGGTCAGGTTTTCCAAGTTCTTGGATTTTACATAATCAGCCAGGATGGAAGCGGAAAGCAGATGATCTACCGGTACGTCGAAGAATCCCTGAATCTGACCTGCATGGAGATCCATGGTCACGACACGGGTAACCCCTGCAGTGGACATCAGGTCTGCGACCAGCTTGGAGCTGATCGGTTCACGGCCTCTTGTTTTTCTGTCCTGACGGGCATAGCCGTAATAAGGAACGACAACAGTAATATGACGGGCAGATGCTCTCTTCAGTGCATCTACCATAATCAGCATTTCCATCAGATTGTCATTGACCGGAGCGCCTGTGGGCTGAATGATGAAGCAGTCCTTGCCGCGGACACTTTCATTGATCATGACCTGAATTTCTCCGTTGTTGAAACGGCCGCAGATTGCTTTTCCCAGCGGTACTCCGATATAATCGGAAATTTCCCTGGCCAGAGCCGGATGCGAATTCCCCGTAAAAATCTTAAGCTTAGAAGTGTCTTCCATGTCCATGTTACTGCCTCTCCCTTTTCAGCATGATAAAAGTGATAAAATCTCCGCAAAAAACGGATGAAATTTCATACGGAGCCGCGAAGTACTCCTTTATCTATTATATACCAAGGTTTTACGAACTGCGAACAAAAAACGCTTTTTTCGTTTTTCTGCAGAATCGGTCAGTCCTTGTAGGTATCGTCATTGACCCATTCTTCAATATTCTTCTGTTTTGCTCTTGCCACAGACAGTGCTCTTGCAGGAACGTCCTTTGTAATGGTAGAGCCTGCCGCAGTAAAGGCCCTCTCTCCGATATGGACGGGCGCTACCAGATTCGTATTGCATCCGATAAACGCATGATCGTCAATGGTGCAGCGATGCTTATTTTTCCCGTCAAAGTTAACCGTAACCGTACCGCACCCAAAGTTTACATGTTTTCCCAGATCGGAATCACCGCAGTAAATCAGATGCGGAAGTTTTGTTCCGTCATCTACATTGGAATTCTTTACCTCTACAAAATTGCCGATCTTGATGTGATCATGCAGGACCGTATTCGGACGAAGATGAACAAACGGACCGATTTCGTTGTAGTTTCCGATAGTGCATTCATGAGCATAAACCCGGTTCAGATGTGTGAAGTCTCCGCATTTCACATCTGCCAGTTCCGTGTCCGGCCCGATGCGGCAGCCTTCTCCCACTACGGTTTTTCCGCTCAGGATGGTTCCCGGCAAAAGGACGGTATCCCTTCCCACCTGTACATCCTGTTCAACATAGGTATGCTCGGGATCGATAATGCTGACGCCTTCCGCCATCAATTCTTCCGCCTTTCTCAGCCGAAGAATCCGATCTGCCTGTGACAGCTGAATTCGGGAATTAACCCCCATTGTTTCATCGGGGTTGTTCGATACCAATGGAATAACCTTCAGCCCCTTCCGAATCATGATGCCGAACACATCGGTCAGGTAATATTCTCCCTGCGCATTATGATTGTCAATCTGTGCAAGAGCTTCCATCAGCGGACCAGCCTTGAATACATAGGTCCCCGTATTGATTTCATGGATCGCCAGCTGTTCCGGCGTACCGTCCTTCTGCTCTACAATAGAAAGCATATTTCCGTTTTCGTCACGGATAACACGGCCGTATCCGAAAGGATCATCCAGCATCGCTGTCAGGACCGATGCTGCCGCTCCGCTTTTCCTGCATTCCTCATAAAGGCGGGAAATTGTTTTTCCTTCCAGAAGCGGTGTATCTCCGCAAATAACCAGCACATATCCATCCTTATCCTGCTCAAAAGCCGGCATAGCCTGAATGACTGCATGACCGGTTCCCAGCTGTTCTTCCTGATGTACGAAGGAAACATTCTCCTTCTCCAGAGCTTCTCTGACCAGTTCTTCCTTGAATCCCGTAATGACCACACATTTCGAAAACCCGCCTTCTCTTACAACGCGGATCACCTGCTTGACCATAGGTACGCCGCAGACCTTGTGAAGCACCTTGGGATAGGATGATTTCATCCGTGTACCCTGGCCTGCTGCCAATATGACAGCTGTCAATTCTGACATATCTTTCCCTTCCTTCTTGCAACCTAAATTACGAATCCGTCCGAATCCCATCTGTGAATTTCGTAAACAGACCCGTACCATGTATTTTAACAAATGAAATCAGGTCAATCAAGGAAAGACCGTTTCGCTTTCCAAAGATTCCCTGCTTACCGCACCAGATATACCTTTACATTTTTCCGGGTGCCCCACCGGTATGCCTGCTGCAGTGTATCCACACCGACATCAAGGACCATTCCATGAACAGCGCCGCCAATATCATCGCAGATCGCATAGCCGTACCCTTCAATATAAACGATGCTGGATAACGGAATAACATCGGGATCCACTGCGGCATGACCCTTTCCTGCATAATTTCCCAATGCTGTCCGGCCGCTCCCGCCGCCGTCATAAGGCGTATAAGCAGTCACGGTCATACGGAGCATCTTTTTATACTGTCCGGAAAAACGGGGAACACTGTTCAATCTTTCCCATACATTCGAATCGGCAACGCCTGTCGCAGCCAGCCTTTCTGCTTTCTGCAAACGCTGCACTGCTTTTTCCGTACCGGCCCCGTATATGCCATCCACCGTCCCGGGATCATACCCGTGGAGAAGAAGTTTATTCTGCAGACGGATAACCTTTTCCCCGGAATCCCCCACAGAAAGGCTGAAGCTTCCCGTTTGGGAGGAATATTTCCGATTCACTGCATTGATTGTCTTCTGATCCATCGAACCGGAAGCGGAAAGTCCATGCTCTTTCTGAAATTTTCTAACCGCTTCTTCCGTATTTTCTCCGTAAATTCCGTCAGCAATATCATCCAGATATCCCATACTCTGCAATTTTTTCTGCAGAGTTTCAATTTCCGCTCCATGGTCTCCCCGGGCATATACATAAGGTCCGTAGCTGCGCTGCGAATCTGCTTCTCCTTCCTGTTCCATAAGGGAGCTGTAGGTCATTTCATCAATAGCTCCGGAAACAGGAATCCCCCGATCCATCTGGTATTTCCGAACAGCTTCATAGGTGTCTGTCCCGTAGACGCCGTCTGCTGTCCCCTCCAGACAGCCTGCCTCCTGCAGCTTTTCCTGCATCTCCGCGATCGCAGATCCCCGGTTTCCCTTTGCATAAACGATGCCGCCGCCGTTCCGGTATCCTTTGCCGACAGCTTCTTTTATCCGTTCCGAGGTGCTGTCATCTGCCATACCGGTCACATGTATTCCATGATCCTTCTGGAAAAGAGCCACTGCCTCTCTGGTAGTGGAACCGTAATCACCGTCTACAGTCCTGGCCAGATAGCCGGCTCCCACCAGATGATTCTGCAATTCCGTAACCTCATTTCCGCTCATTCCCGGCATCAGTGTCTGTGCCGATACGGAAAAAGCAGCCGCCAGCCCGAGAGCCAATGTGCTGCCCCAGATATATAGGCTGTGCAAAATATCACCTCCATAGATACTGTAATTTTATCATTTTGGCAGGAATTTGTAAAAAACAGCAGAATACAGCCGCTTTCGGAAAGAAAATTTCCGCTTTTCGATGAGTTGCAATGTCTTATAAAACACTGCTTTCCCTCCAGTTCTGTTTAGGAATTTCACCTCCCGAAAATACTCTGCAGAAAAATTCCCGAAAGGCTTCTTTCTTCTTCCCTTCAAGATGCCGATTTTTTATTGTGGAAAGATTCAAAAAAACATATAATTAAGGAGTATGTGTGTCGTTTTTCATTGTTTCAAAGGAAAAGGAGAGCTGCATGGAATTACTGAATCATATTGTTTCAGAAATCAACGGATTTCTATGGTCTTCCATCATCATTATTCTGCTGGTCGGCACCGGTTTTTATTTCACCATACAGACCCGGGGTGTACAAATCCGGCATTTCCGCCGGATGTTCAGTCTGATCTGTCATACTGCCGGCACCAAAACAAAGGGAAACGAAATTTCCCCGTTCCAGGCATTCTGTGTTTCCACGGCTTCCCGTGTCGGTGTCGGAAATATTGCAGGCATCGCCATTGCGGTTGTCAGCGGCGGCCCGGGAGCAATTTTCTGGATGTGGTTCATTGCCGTTATCGGATCCGCCACTGGTTTCGTGGAAAGTACGCTGGCGCAGATTTACAAGGTGCCCCGCGAAGACGGCAACGGATTCCGCGGCGGCCCTGCCTACTATCTGAAGAACGGACTGGGCCATGGTATCTGGGCTGCCGTATTCGCTGTTCTCATCTCCGTAACCTACGGTATGATCTACAATTCAGTACAGTCCAATACCATTTCCCTGGCCCTGAACAATGCGCTGGGCTTTGACCGCATGACCGTCGGCATCGTAATTACCATCATGGCCATGGCTGTCATTTGCGGCGGTATGGGCCGCATTGCCCGTGTTACCGAATGGCTGGTTCCCATCATGGCCGGTTTTTACATTCTGATTGCCCTGGGCATCATGCTTTACAATATTACGGAAATGCCCCGTGTATTCTCCATTATCTTCCGTGATGCCTTTGACTGGAATGCGGCTTTCGGCGGCGGCATGGGTGCTGCTGTCCTCACAGGCTTCAAGAGGGGCCTCTTCTCCAACGAAGCCGGTGAAGGTTCCGTACCGAACGCAGCTGCTACAGCCGATGCATCTCATCCGGTCGTACAGGGACTCATTCAGTCCTTCGGCGTTTACGTAGATACCCTCTTTATCTGCTCTGCCTCTGCTTTCATCGTTCTGCTGACCGGAGACTACCAGTCCACCGGACTGACCGGCATTGAACTGATTCAGTGGGATCTGGCCAACTACTTCGGACCGATGGCTCCGAAGGCTGTTTCCATCCTGATTTTCCTCTTTGCCTTCACCTCTCTGATCGGCAACTACTACTACGGGGAAATCAATATCGGTCATCTCTCTTCAAAAAAATGGCCGCTGAACCTGTTCCGCGTACTTATTGCCGTCATGATTTTCTGGGGCTCCATTGCGGATCTCCCCATTGTATGGAATCTGGCCGATCTTTTCATGGCATTCATGGTCCTCACCAACGTTTCTGCCATCCTGCTCCTGTTCCCGCAGGCAAAACGCTGCCTGGAAGATTATGAGCAGCAGCTGAAACAGGGAATTAAAATCCCGAAATTTTCCCGCGATGTTCTCTCCAATACAAGAGGGGTCGTACTGTGGGATCCGAAAGATGCCGAGCAGAAAAAAGACTGATTTCCAAATAAAAAACGCTCCTTCCGCGGAGCGTTTTTTTATTGCCTGTTGTTTATCGGGAAATTCTCAGAAAATCTTATCCTGATGCCCTACTTCCTTTTTGTTTCCCTTCTTCTGATCCCGTTCTTCCATTTTTTTCATAATATCCGAAAGAGCCAGTCCCCGGTTTTCCCAAAGGACCATCAGATGATACAGCAAATCGCAGGATTCTTCAATGACCTCCTCCCGGTCCTCATGCTGATCTGCAATAATGACCTCGGAGGCCTCCTCCCCGACTTTCTTATCGATTTTATTTTTCCCTTCTCTCTGCAGGTAATTGGTATAGGAATTCTCCCGGGTATGAATCCGGCGGTCTTTGATCTCTTCAAAAAGGTCATCCAGAATGCGCAGACTTCCCGTATTTTCCCGGTTCTCCCATCCGGAAATTCCCCGATAAAAACAGGAGCGATGACCGGTATGGCATGCCGGTCCGTCGGGAACTACCTCTACAACCAATGTATCGGCATCGCAGTCCGCATATATTTTCCGGACATGCTGAAAATGACCAGACTCCGCTCCCTTGTGCCACAGCTTCTGCCGGCTGCGGCTGAAGAACCAGGTTTCTCCCGATGCAAGAGTCCGCTTCAGCGACTCTTCATTCATATAAGCGACCATCAGGACTTCTCCGTTCCGGGCATCCTGTACAACGGCCGGAATCAATCCTCTGTCATCATATTTCAGATTCTGCAGTTCTACTGTTTCCATAATTCTCCTACCTGCGGACCGCAATACCCTGATCCGATAAATATTTCTTTAATTCGGAAATAGAAATTTCACCAAAGTGAAATACCGAAGCCGCCAGTGCTGCATCGGCGCCGGCTCGGAAAGCCTCAAGAAAATCCGACATTGTTCCGGCACCGCCGGAGGCAATGATCGGTACGGGAAGCTCCTCTGAGAGAACGCGCAGCAACTCCAGATCGTATCCGTTTTTTTCTCCGTCGCAATCCATGGAATTGATGCAGATTTCTCCCGCTCCGAGTTCCACGCCCCTGCGCGCCCAGTCCACCACGGAAAGTCCGGTATTCTTCCGGCCGCCCTCTACAAAGACATCCCAGCCGCCGTTTGTATTTCTCTTCCCATCAATGGAAAGGACCACGCATTGATTGCCGAAACGTTCCGCACTTTCCCGAATGATTTCCGGGTGCATCACCGCCGCAGAATTGACGGAAACCTTGTCAGCGCCGGCAAGCAGCATAGTCCGAAAATCATCGGCCTTCCGGATTCCGCCGCCCACTGTAAAAGGAATCGTCAGTTCCTCTGCAATCGCTCTGACCGTATCGGAAAAGGTTTCCCTTGCCTCATGCGTTGCAGTAATATCATAAAAAACAAGCTCATCAGCTCCGGATTCCGAGTAATGCTTCCCCAATACAACCGGATCATCCACATCCCTCAGATTCTGAAATTGTTTTCCCTTGACTACCCGTCCGTGATTGACATCCAGACAGGGAATAATCCGTTTTGCCAGCATACTTCTCTCCTATAATTCCTGAATTTCCCGGACTTCCTGCATGGTCAGCCTTCCTTCATACAGTGCTTTCCCGGTAATGACTCCGTATACCCCCATTTCGGACAGCTTTTTCAGATCCTCCGCCGAGGAAATCCCGCCGGAAGCGATCAGCCGGATTCCCGGAATGGCCTGCAGATCCTGCAGAACCTCAAAATTGGGGCCGGTAAGCATACCGTCCCGGCTGATATCCGTGTAAATAATAAGATCTACTCCATGCTCCACCAGATTCCGGGCAAAAGGAATGACCTGCTGGGTACTTTCCTTCACCCAGCCGTGAGTAGCAATATTGTTTCCCTTGGCATCCAGAGAAACTGCAATCCGGTCTTTTCCCCATTTCTGTGCCGCTTTGATGGCGAAATAGGGGGAAGCCACTGCTTTGGACCCGATAATAACCCGATGCACACCGTTTTCCAGATACAGCCGGACAGCCTCTTCCGTACGGATTCCGCCGCCCACTTCAATGGGAATGGACAGAACATCCGCCATTTTCCGGATGACTTCCGTATTGATTCCGCTGCCTTTAAAAGCCCCGTCCAGATCCACTACATGGAGTGCCTGTGCGCCTTCCTCCTGAAACTGCAGTGCCATTCTGACCGGATCATTTCCGTAAACGGTGATATCCTGTATATTGCCCTGTTTCAGACGGACAAAGTGTCCGCCCTCAATATCTATGGCAGGAAATATCTTCATTTTTGCAACCAACTCGCTATATTTTTCCAAATCAGAATTCCTGTATCTCCGGACTTTTCCGGGTGAAACTGGAATCCCAGAACATTATCTTTTCCCACAACAGCCGGCACGGAGACTCCGTAATCGCTGTATGCAATGACATCGTCGGTATCTCCGGGGACCTTGTAATAAGAATGCACAAAATATACATAGGAATGAGGCGGCAGACCGGTCATCACTTCATGAGGTCTCCTCAGAACCAGTTCATTCCACCCCATATGGGGCACCTTCAGCTTTCCCTGAGGAAATGCGGCAATCTTTCCCGGAAGGAGCCCCAGGGCCTTTGTCATACCGTTTTCCTCCGAGCATTCATACAGAGCCTGCATTCCCAGACAAATGCCGCAGAGTTTTTTCCCCTTCTGTACCTCTTCTTTGATCAGAGAAATCAGATCGTACCTGCCCAGCTTTTCCATGGCATCCCCCATGGCTCCCACACCGGGAAGAATCAGGGCGGAAGCATTGCGGATTTCTTCCCGGTCCCGGGTAACCACTGTATCCAGTCCTGCTCTTTCCGCGGCTCTCTTCACATTCATCAGATTTCCTGCATCATAATCAATGATGGCTGTCTTCATCAAAGTACTCCTTTCGTGGAAGGAATCCACCCATTCTCCTCTCTGACCGCTTCCCGAAGCGCCCTTCCCAGACCTTTGAACAGAGATTCCACGATGTGATGGCTGTTTTCTCCGTAAAGACAGGCCATATGGAGATTCATCATGCCGTGCATCGATAAAGCAAGAAAGAATTCTCTCGCCGTCTCAGTTTCAAAGCTTCCGATTCTCTCAGCAGGAATCCGGACCTGCCAGACGAAATAAGGCCGTCCCGACAGATCCACAACAATTCGGGAAAGTGTTTCATCCATCGGCAGGTAAAACATCCCATACCGGCGGATTCCCTTCTTGTCCCCCAGAGCCTGCTTCAGCGCATCTCCGAGAACAATACCGATATCCTCCACAGTATGATGATTATCTACCGCCAGATCCCCTCTGCAGGACAGTTCCAGATCCATTCCGCTGTGCGCTGCAAGAAGATTCAGCATATGGTCGAAGAAACCAATACCGGAACTCCCCCGGAAAATGCCTGACCCGTCGATATTCAGAGTGAGGGTGATATCCGTCTCCGCCGTTTTTCTGGCCAAAGAGACTCTTCTCATTCCAATACCTCCTTAAATACGGAAACCAGGATATCGTCCACTTCCTTTGTCGTCACCGAAATCCGAAGGCCGTCCGGCAGATCCGGATCATTACGGTAAATCTTAATCAGAATGCCCTTCTTCCGCAGCGCCGCAAAGAGTTCTTCCCGTTTTTCTTTCAACTCTACCAGAAGGAAATTGGTGGGAGAAGGATAAACCGTAATCTCCGGAATCTGCTTCAGAAGTCCGTACAGTCTTTCCCTTTCCGCATTAATGGCATCACGATATTTAAAAATTTCCTCTCTGTGCCGGACAACAATAGCTCCCAGCATCTGTGTGAACCCGTTCAGATTGTACGGCGCTCTGATCTTTGCCAGATTATCAATCGTCCCCTCCTGGGCAATCAGATAGCCGCAGCGCATTCCCGCCAGTCCGAATGCCTTGGAAAGGGTCCGCAGGATGATCAGATTCGGATAGGAAGGAATCAGGTCAAGGACACTTTCCTTCTGCGTAAATTCCATGTAGGCTTCATCTACAAAAACAACGCCTTCCGCAGCATCCAATACCTCCCGGATATAAGAGACCGGAAGGAGATCTCCCGTTGGATTATTCGGATTGCAGATTACCGTTACTTTAGGCTGATATTTCTTTACAGCCTCCAGCAGGCCTTCCCGGTCTCTCCGGAATCCCGGCAGGTCCTTAATCTTGATGACCTTTGCATCCAGTGTCTGGGCTGTCAGCTCATACATATCAAAAGTCGGGCTGTGTTCCAGAAGAATATCCCCCGGATTCAGGTAGGTCTGAAGCAGATAAGTAATCATTTCATCCCCGCCGTTGCCGCACATGATATTGGTAAATTTCACGCCGAGGTAATCAGCCAGTTCCTTCCGCAGTCCGTCTGCCATGGCACTCGGGTATTTCTGCGGGGTGAAGGAATCCAATGCCTTCAGCAAATCCTCCTTTACGGAGGGGATAGACAAAACGTTCAAATAATTTTCATTCAGATTGATGGTGTATTTTTCCTTATCGGGAACTGCATAATACGGCTTGAAATCCTGAATGGTTTTTCTGACCAGAACATCATTATTATTCATCTTTATCGCGAACCTCCATTGCATATGCATGTGCGGTAAGCCCTTCTGCTTTTGCAAAGAGCTGTACCTTTTTCGAAATATTTCGGAATGCCTCTTTGGAATAGCATTCGACGCTGCTGTGTTTCACAAAATCATAAACCCCCAGCGGCGATGAGAACGCTGCAGTCCCCGACGTGGGAAGCGTATGATTCGGACCGGCCATATAATCCCCGATAGGCTCGGACGTATATCTGCCGAGGAAAATGGCTCCTGCATTGTAAACCATAGAAAGGCAGTCTTTCGGATTTTCCACCTCGATTTCCAGGTGTTCCGGAGCGATTTTATTGACGATATCAAAGCACTGTGCCAGATCCCGGCAAAGAAATGCCCTGGCATAATCTCCTACAGAGCTTTCCATGATTTCCCGGCGGGACAGTTTTTTCATGGTCCTGTCCATGGCTTCCTGTACTTTTCGTCCAAATTCTTCATCCGTAGTAATGAGGAATACCGCTGCTCTCCGGTCATGTTCCGCCTGAGACAGGAGATCCGCTGCAATCCAGTCCGGATTTGCCGTCCCGTCTGCCACGCAGCAAACCTCAGAGGGACCTGCAATCATATCAATTCCCACGGTGCCGAAAACAAGGCGCTTTGCCATTGCCACGAAGGCATTGCCCGGTCCCACAATCTTGAAGACCGGCTCCACGGTTTCTGTGCCGTATGCCAGCATAGCAATGCCCTGGGCACCGCCTACTTTGTAAATTTCCTTCACTCCGGCCACATAAGCTGCTGCAAGAATATTGGGATTGACCCTGCCGTCCTTCCCGGGAGGTGTAGTCATCACAACGGAAGGACAGCCTGCCACCATAGCCGGTACTGTATCCATCAAAACCGTGGAAGGATAGGCTGCCAGTCCGCCGGGAACATAGACCCCCACCCGCTGGATGGGAAGGAAACGCTCGCCCAGCTCTACTCCGTCCCGAAAATTCTTCATCCATGAGCTGCGGACCTGCTCCCGGTGAAAAGCTTCAATATTCGCTTTTGCTTCCTGCAGCACCGCAAGAAAATCCGGACTCACCTGCTCCAGCGCTTCCCGGATTTCCTCCTCGGTCACGCGGAAGTTCTGAAGATCGGCACCGTCAAATTTTTTGGTCAGTGCCCGGACAGCTTCATCACCGCCCTCTCTGACCTGCTTCAGAATAGCAGAAACAGAGGCCTCCACCTCTGCTGACAGATTGTTGTTTCTATTGGTCAGTTCCCTGACTTTTCTCAAGGAAAATCCTTCATCGGGTACCTTAATCCATTCCATACTATCCTTCCTTTCTCCCAAGTGATTCCCCGCGGTCCTGCCGAATCATTTCAAGGAATCTCTTTGTTTCTTCCTGTTTCATTTTATAAGAGACCTTATTGCAAATGACACGGGCCGAAAAGTCCATGAAATAATCATACACCTCCAGGCCGTTTTCTTTAAGTGTCGTTCCTGTTTCCACAATATCCACAATCACATCGGAAAGCCCTACCAGGGGCGCCAGTTCTACCGAACCGTTCAGCTTGATCAAATCAATCGGCTGAAATCTGTCCCGGAAATACTTTCCTGCAATCTTCGGATACTTGGAAGCCACTGTCAGAATCCGTTTTTTCATGACCTTCTGGTTTCCCCGAATCCCTGCTACCGCCATCCGGCAGCGTCCGATTCCCAGATCCATGACTTCATAAACATCCTCTTCGCCGTCTTCCGTAAGCACATCCTTGCCCACAATTCCCAGATCCGCTGCACCGCGGCGGACATACACGGAGACATCCGGCGATTTCACCAGGGTAATGCGGATTTGTTTTTTTGCATCGGTGAAAATGAGCTTCCTGCTTTCGTCCGAATAATCAGGAAAATCAAATCCTCTCTGCATCAATGTCTTCATGACTGCCTTAGCAATCCGTCCCTTAGCCAATGCCGCATGAATCATCTGTTCCGCCTCCCAACAATGCTTCCACTTCCTCTGCTGTCAAAAGCTTTTCTTCCATCAGAAAACCATTGCCCTTGTAATAGGCAATTCTTTTATAGTCTTCCTCGGAAATGGTATTTCCTCCGGAAATCCCCATCACGGAAAATCCTTTTTCCCTCCATCGTACCAGAGTCCGGACCAGCTCCCTGTCACTCTTCTCGTAAACAACCGCCAGATCACATCCCGGCCCCATTTTTCCGGTCAATTCCTTTTCCGACATCAACTCGTACAGAAGATTTATATTCATGCCGAATCCGCATGCCGGACGGGAAACGAAAAATTCCGAAGCCAGAGAATCATAACGACCTCCGTTAATCAGAGAATAGAGTGCCCCTTCCGCATAAACCTTGAAAACCATATCGGTGTAATACCCCATATGTGAGGTAAACCCGAAATCCAGCTGGATTTCATCCGCAAATCCAGCCATTCTGAGATAGTCGTAAATTTCCCGGAGCCGTTCCAGAGATTTCTTCATTTTCCGATTCAGGCAAAGACCTTCCGCCCTCTTCAGTGTCTCCTCATAATCTCCGAAAAGAGACGGAAGCGTAAGAAGAACATCCCGCTGAATTTTCGTGATTTTCAGAGAATCTGCCAGCGCCTCAAAAGAAACAAGGTCCCGCTTCTCCAGATATTCTCTGAGCCGGGACAGTTCTTTTTCAGAAAGAGCCATTTCCTCAAAAAGTGCATCCATATAAGCTACGGTTCCTATATCAATGCGCCGGTCTCTGATTCCCAGACTCTCCAGAAATTCTGCCGCCATCGTAATGATTTCCCCGTCGCATTCCGCGGTTTCATCTCCCAATACTTCCACACCGCTCTGCAGAAAATAATTGCCGTGGGTTGACCTCCCGTAATAGTTTCGGAATACTACGGAAACATAACCGAGTTTCAGCAGCTGCCGGGGATCCGGATATTCCTTTGAAATGGTCTGCAGCAGGGAAACCGTCATATCCGGCCTTAAAACCAGAACCTCTCCCGAAGAAGCAATGGTTTTGATCATCTCCTTCTTCAGTCGGGGAAAGATTTTGCTGTATGTATCATAATCCGCAAAGGTCGGCGTCTGAACGATTTTGCATCCATGACGCCGCATAACGGAAACAACTGCATTCTCTATGCGGTCGTAATCTTTCATTTCTTCTTCATGAATCATTTTCAAATCATCCATTTTTTCCTCCTCATTTTGCTGTGATTATACATTATCACTCTAAAGAGAAAAAGTAAAGTCTGATTTTCTATTTTATGGAAAGATCCATTGAATGTTTCCGGGTATCGGACAAAAAAACTGTGAGAAAGTTTTTCCCTTTCTCACAGTTTTTTTATGTCCAAATCAATCCTTAAGGCAGCCGACAATTTCGGATATATCCTTCACGCCGTTTGCCTCGCACCATTCATCCATTTCTGCGGCAATCCGCGGCATTGCTGTAGGATCTGCCAGATTGGCGGTTCCTACCTGTACTGTCTGTGCCCCGGCCATCATAAATTCGATGGCATCCCTGCCGTTCATGATGCCGCCCAGACCGCTGATCGGAATTTTCACAGCCTGGTAGCACTGCCAGACCATCCGCAGAGCCACCGGTTTAATAGCCGGACCGGACAGACCGCCGGTCACATTGCCAAGAATCGGTTTTCTTGTCCGTACATCTACAGCCATTCCCAGCAGTGTATTGATGACAGAGATACTGTCCGCACCTGCGTCTTCTACCGCCTTGGCAATCGTAACAATATCCGCAACATTAGGAGAAAGCTTGACAATAATCGGCAGATTGGTATGTTCCTTCACACAGCGTGTCACCGCGGCAGCCTGCTTCCAGTCCGTACCGAAAGCAACCCCGCCTTCCTTTACATTCGGGCAGGAGATATTCACTTCCAGAGCAGATACACCGGGAAGCGTAAGCATTTCCGCACATTCCCCATATTCTTCCACGGACTTTCCCACCATATTGGCAATAAAGGGAACGGGAAGTTCCTTTACCTTCGGCAGGATGTTGTCCCGGAAATAAGGAACACCGGGATTTTCCAGACCGATGCAGTTCAGCATGCCGGAAACGGTTTCCGCAATACGGACACCGTCATTTCCCTTCCACGGTGTGGGAGCCAGCCCTTTCCCGGAAATGGCACCGACCTGATTCATATCAATGTACTCGGCAAGCTCCAGTCCGTAGCCGACCGTACCGGATGCACCGATGATCGGATTCTTCATGGACATGCCGAGATAATTCATTGAAAGGCGGCTCATAAAACCACCTCCTCAGCATTAAATACAGGACCGTCCTTGCAGACCTTATAGTGCCCTTTTCCGTCCCTGCGGTCGCAGACACATCCCAGACAGGTGCCGATGCCGCAGCCCATCCGCCGTTCCATGGAAACCTCGCAGTATACGCCGGCTTCCTTAGCCATATTGGCTGCCGTCCGCATCATGATGCCCGGTCCGCATACCGCCACTTCATCTACCTTCTCGTTCTTCATCAGTTCGGGAAGAACGGATACGGAAAAGCCTTTGATGCCGTAGGAACCGTCATCAGTGGTTACAATCAGCCGGCGGACCGTATCCGGAAACAGATCTTTCCAGAAGACCTCTTCTTCGTTCCGCCCGCCGATGACAACAGTTACCTGTCCGGGCTTTGCCCGTCTTGCCATGAAAAGGATCGGAGCAATGCCGACGCCGCCGCCGACGCCGACAATATGTTCCTTATCCATGGAGAAGGACGTTCCGAGCGGTCCCAGGCAGTCCAGCGTATCTCCTGCTTTCAGGGAAGCCATTGCTTCCGTGCCCACACCTACAATACGGTAAATGATCTGCACAATTCCTTTTTCCGGATCTGCACCGGCAATGGAAATCGGACGCCGGAGAATATACCGTTCATCATTGATACGGATGTGGATGAACTGACCGACCTGTGCATCCTTTGCAATCTTCGGCAGCTCCAGATCCATCAGATAAATGGACGGGCCCACCTTTTCATGACGGCGGATGATCCCTTGCTCTACATAACCTGCCATGCCTTATTCTGTCTCCTTCACATAATCCTGAATGGCTTCCACATGGACTTCTTCGCCCTTTTCTGCCATGACGCGAAGAACTTCCCGGGCAGTGTCCAGAGAGGTAATGCACGGAATAGCCAGTTCTACTG
This sequence comes from uncultured Dialister sp., assembly GCA_900557365.1. Next base: position 40,146 of record UPXR01000004.1, read on the forward strand.
CGATACGGCGGAGATCATAGCCTTCCTGTTCAATCTGACTGCCGTAGGAAATGGTATTCAGCACCATGTCCACCTTGCCGGACTTCAGATACTTTTCGCAGTTTTCTCCTTTTTCATGGATCTTCTTGATGATTTCCACGGGGATGCCCAGGCTGTTGAAATATGCGCCTGTCCCGGAGGTACAAATCAGATGATAGCCAAGTTTTACAAATCCCTTTGCCAGTTCTGCTGTTTCCGGCTTATCCCGGTCGCTTACGGTAATCAGTACATTTGCTCCTGCAGGAACCATCAGATGAGCTGCTACGACAGCCTTGTACAGTGCTTCCTGGTAGGTACGGCCGATTCCCATAACTTCACCGGTGGATTTCATTTCCGGTCCCAGTTTGATTTCCACAAGTCCCAGCTTGGAGAAGGAGAAGACCGGTGCCTTAACGGCTACATAGTTCTTCGGCGGAACCAGTCCCAGCGGGAGGCCTGTATCCTTCAGGGCTTCACCCAGAGCAACGCGGGTTGCATATTCCACCATATTGATGCCGGTGATCTTGCTCATGAACGGCACCGTACGGCTGGCTCTCGGATTTACTTCGATGACATAAACCTTGTCCTTTACGACAATGAACTGGATATTGACCAGGCCCTTGACATTCATGGCCTGAGCAATCCGCTTCGTATAGTCGGTCAGCGTATCAATGATTTCCTGAGACAGGTGCTGCGGCGGATAAACGGCAATGGAGTCCCCGGAATGAACGCCGGAACGTTCAATCTGTTCCATGATACCCGGTACGCATACATCGATGCCGTCGGAAATCGCATCGATTTCCACTTCCCGGCCGACCATGTACTGGTCAATCAGGACAGGATGTTCGTGAGAAGCAACAACGGCTTCCTTCAGGTACTGGCGAAGTTCAGCCTGGTCATAAACGATCTGCATGGCTCTGCCGCCCAATACATAGCTCGGACGAACGATAAGCGGATAGGAAAGCTCTTCTGTCTTCCGCATCGCTTCTTCCACGCTTTCCACCAGGCAGCCCTTCGGACGTGCAATGCCCAGCTGGCCCATCAGTGTATCAAACCGTTCCCGGTCCTCCGCCATATCGATGGATTCATTGGAGGAGCCGATGATACGGATGCCCCTCTTGGCCATCGGAGTAGCCAGATTGATGGCCGTCTGTCCGCCGAACTGGCAGATAACCCCTTCCGGCTTTTCCTTATCGATGACTTCCAGTACATCCTCTTCGGTCAGCGGTTCAAAGTACAGGGAATCAGAGGTATCGAAGTCGGTGGATACCGTTTCCGGGTTGTTGTTGATAACGATGGATTTCTTGCCTGCCTTGCGAAGGGCCCAGGAAGCATGTACGGAGCAGTAATCGAATTCAATTCCCTGGCCGATACGGATCGGACCGGAGCCGAATACAACTACGGAATTGCTGCCCTGCGGTCTTACTTCATCCTCAGAGCCGTAGGTGGAGTAATAATACGGTGTGTGTGCTTCAAATTCGGCAGCACAGGTATCAACCATCTTGAAGTCCGGATGGAAATCAAGTTTCTTCTTGAGATTTTCTACATCTTTTTCCGTAACTTCTGCAAAATGGGCAATGGCTGCATCGGGCATCTGAATCCGTTTTGCTGCTTTCAGCGTTTCTTCCGTCAGCCCTTCTCTCATCAGACGGCGTTCCATCTTAATAATGTTCTGGAGCTTGTAGATGAAGAAGAGATCAATCTTGGTAATACGGTTGATTTCTTCCGGTTCAATGCCCCGGCGAAGTGCTTCTGCCACAACGAAGAGCCGTTCATTATCAGTACGGCGGAGCAGGCAGCGGATGTCATACAGAGACTGTCCGTCCAGCTTCTTCAGATGCAGATATCCTTCTCCGACTTCCAGGGAACGCAGTGCCTTCAGAATAGAACCTTCCAGAGTGCGGTCCAGTGCCATGACTTCTCCGGTTGCTTTCATCTGGGTGCCGATTTCCCGGTCTGCCAGAGTGAATTTTTCAAACGGCCAGCGGGGGAACTTGCAGACTACATAGTCGATGGACGGTTCAAAGCAGGCCTTTGTATTTCCGGTAATGGCATTGGTAATTTCATCCAGATGCATGCCGAGAGCAATCTTTGCTGCTACCTTTGCAATCGGATAGCCGGTTGCCTTGGATGCCAGAGCGGAAGAACGGCTTACACGGGGATTTACTTCGATAACATAGTACTGGTTGGATTTCGGATCCAGTCCGTACTGTACGTTGCATCCGCCTTCAATCTGGAGATAGCGGATAATATCCAGAGATGCAGTACGCATCATCTGGTACTGGGAATCGGTCAATGTCTGGGTCGGAGCCACAACGATAGAGTCCCCGGTATGTACGCCGACCGGATCAATATTTTCCATCGCGCAGACGATGATGCAGTTGTCTGCACTGTCGCGCATCACTTCGAATTCGATTTCCTTCCAGCCGGCAATGCTTCTTTCTACCAGGATCTGGTTGATCGGGGAAAGTTTGAGCCCGCGGTTGGCAATTTCTTCCATTTCATACCGGTCATGAGCAATGCCGCCGCCGGTGCCGCCCAGTGTGTAGGCCGGACGAATGATAACCGGATAGCCGATGCTGTCTGCAAAGCGGATCGCCGGTTCCAGTTCTTCAAAAATATCCGATTCCGGTACAGGCTGATGGATTTCCTTCATGGCTTCTTTGAAAAGCTCACGGTCTTCCGCATGCTTAATGGCATGGAGAGAGGACCCCAGAAGCTTCACATTGTATTTTTCCAGGATGCCTGCATCGGACAGCTGAACAGCCATATTCAGGCCGACCTGTCCGCCCAGGGTTGCCAGAAGAGCATCCGGTCTTTCCTTTTTAATCACTTCCGTCACAAAAGGAAGTGTAATCGGTTCGATATAAACACGGTCTGCAATATCCACGTCCGTCATAATCGTAGACGGGTTGCTGTTGACCAGTACAACCTCTACGCCTTCTTCCCGCAGAGAACGGCAAGCCTGTGTACCGGCATAGTCAAATTCTGCGGCCTGTCCGATGACAATAGGCCCGGACCCGATAACAAGTACTTTTTTTACGTCCTGATTGATCATTTCCTGAAATCCTCCATGGCCTTTACAAATTCTTCAAAGAGATAGAAATTGTCCTTCGGTCCCGGGCAGGCTTCCGGATGGTACTGTACTGCCTGGATGGGAAGGGTCTTATGGCGGATTCCTTCGATGGTGCCGTCGTTCACGCTCCGATGAGTGACTTCGATGCAGTCCGGAAGACCGTCATCGGAAACAGCATAGCCGTGGTTCTGGCTGGTGATGTACACTCTGCCCGTACGAAGATCCTTCACCGGATGGTTGGCGCCTCTGTGTCCGAACGGCAGCTTAAAGGTATGTGCTTCCAGTGCCGTAGCCAGCATCTGAATGCCCAGGCAGATACCGAAAATCGGACGCTGTCCGATCAGCTTTTTCACGGTTTCCACTACAAAGGGAACATCCTGCGGATCCCCCGGTCCGGGAGAGAGGAAAATACCGTCCGGATTTCCTGCCATCAGCTCTTCTGCGGAAGTGTGCGCCGGGAATACATGAACCGTGCAGTCATTCGCTGCCAGACTGACAAGAATATTCTTCTTCAGCCCGCAGTCCAGAAGGGATACCTTGTATTTCCCGTTTCCGTAGGTATAGGGGAACGCAGTTGTTACCCGTTCCACCTGATCTCTGTGCAGCGGCTTTGCCAGTTCAGCCTGAATGAATTCATTACTTCTGTCTGCGCTGACAATGACTGCCTTCATGACACCCTGTGTACGGACCATGCGGGTCACTGCACGGGTATCAATGTTATACAGGCAGGGAACATGGTATCTTTCGATAAAATCAATGATTCTCTCCTTGCATTCCCAGTTGCTGGGGTATTCCGTAATCTGGTCCAGCACAAAACCCGCTGCAGCAGGCTTTCTGTTCTGCATGAACAAATCATTTGCCCCGTAATTCCCGATCAGCGGATAGGTCAGGGTCAGGATCTGTCCCTCATAGGAAGGATCCGTAAAGCATTCCTGATATCCGGTCATCCCGGTATTGAATACGAGCTCCCCCAGGCCTTCCACGGAGCCCAGAAGGTCGCCTTCAAAACGGGCGCCGTTTTCCAAAACCAAAAGCCCTTTCATTTGAGTACCTTCCCTTCTTCCATTACTATTTCACCGTCCACTACGGTAAGAACTGCTTTGCCCTTCAGGGTAATTCCCTCAAAAGGAGTAAAGAGGGACTTTGTATACAAATCTTTGCCATGAACCGTCCATTCTTTTTCCGGATCAATGACCGTCACATCTGCAGCTTCCCCTTCTTCCAACACACCGCCGGAAACACCCAGGAGTTTTGCCGGATTGACACTCATGAATTCCACGATCTGATCGATTGTGAAGCCTTCCTGCCGGTACAGGACCGTCAGTGCTGCGGAAAGAGAGGTTTCCAACCCGGCGATTCCGTTGGGCGCGCAGTTGAAAGGAACATCCTTCTCTTCGTTGCAGTGCGGTGCATGGTCTGTAATGATTGCATCGATGGTTCCGTCCCGCAGACCTTCAATCAGTGCCTTCCGGTCTTCCTCTGTACGGATCGGCGGAGCCATCTTGAAAGCAGATTCATAATGTTTCAGCCAGTCATCCGTGAAATAAAGATGCTGTGCCGTAACTTCTGTGGAGCAGTTGACGCCTTTTGCCTTTGCCTGCCGGATCAGATCCACAGCCTTTCCGCTGCTTACATGAGCAATATGAATGTGGCAGCCGGTCAGCTCCGACAGAAGAAGATCTCTTGCTACCGCAATATCTTCTCCGACTGCCGGTCTTCCGGTCACACCCATGGCATAGGAATTTTTGCCTTCATTCATAAAGCCCTGTGCGCACATAGTCATATCCTCTGCATGATCGATGACCATTTTTCCCAGCATATCCGCGTATTCCATAGCACGCCGCATGAAATTGGCACTTTCCACATAATGGCCGTCATCGGAGAAAGCTGCAGCTCCCACAGCAGCCATATCGCCCATTTCAGAAAGCTGCTTGCCTTCCAAGTTCTTGGAAACAGCACCGATGATGCTGACCTTAACGACCCCTGATTCCGCCACTCTTCTCTTGACATTCTCAAGAACTGCCAGGTTGTCAATGACCGGATTCGTATTGGCCATCGTAGCCACCCGGGTGATTCCGCCGGCAGCAGCCGCCTGTGTGCCGGTATGGATATCTTCCTTTGCTTCCTGTCCCGGTTCACGGAGATGGACATGCATATCAATAAGACCGGGTGTCACAAACATCCCTTCGGCATCAAAGACCCGAGCGCCGGCCGTATCTGCCTTGCCGCCCAGGGAAATGATTTTTCCGTTTTCGATCACCACATCGCCCGTTTCATGCTGCTTTTTTGCCGGGTTGATGATGGTGCCGTTTTTAATGACCAGCTTCAATGTCTTTTCCCTCCGTCAGCGTTAAATATTCCAAAGCCATGCGTACCGCCACACCGTTTCTGACTTCCTCCTGAATCCAGGAAGATTCGTCATAAGCCACATCATAGCCGATTTCAATGCCCCGATTCATGGGTCCCGGATGAATAACGGCTACATCGGGCTTGCAGAGCGCCAGCCGTTTCTTATTGATTCCGAAAAGCCGTGCGTATTCTCTGGTGGTCGGAATGAATCCTGCCGCTGCTCTTTCCAGCTGAATGCGAAGAATGTTGATGGCATCGGCATCCTTCAGTGCCGTTTCCAGATCGTCATCCACGATGCATCCCATGGATTCCAGTTCTTTCGGAACCAGGGTACGCGGTCCTACCAGATGAACCTCTGCGCCCAGCTTGGTAAAGCCCACGATATCACTGCGGGCCACTCTGGAGTGAAGGATATCCCCGATGATGACATACTTCATCCCCTTGATGGTCTTCCCTGCTTCCCGCATCGTCAGAAGTTCCAGCAGTGTCTGAGACGGATGAGCATGCGCTCCGTCACCGGCATTCAATACGACCGGAACCTTTACTTTCGGGCTCATTACCTTGGATGCAAAAAGAGAGGCCCCCTCTGACGAATCACGAATAACCACTGCATCTACTCCCATAGCGGAAACAGTAAGCAATGTATCGCGCAGGCTTTCACCTTTCGTCATCGAGCTGCCACTCTTCGTAATATTGATTACATCTGCGCCCAGATATTTTCCTGCCAATTCGAAGGAACTCCGTGTCCTCGTGGACGCTTCGGAAAACACGGTCACAATGGATTTCCCTTTGAGAAAATCTTTTTTCTTATTGTCTGATAGCACAATCTTTTTCATCTGTGCTGCTACCTGAAGGATACGTTCGATTTCCTCTGCCGTGAAATCAGCCAGACAGAGTACGGAACGGCCCTGCAATGAAATACTGCTCATGTGTCCTCCTTACTTTTCTAAAAAAGCCTATCTTATTGATAATAATGGAAAATTCCCTTTTTTTCAATAGGTAAAGCTCTAAATAATCCATTCGGATTTATATACCGGAGCCCGGGCCGAAGATACTCCGTTTCCGGAAAAAATATCCCGGAAAATTCGGCCTGAACGCCTCTTTATGCCTACTTGGAGGAAGAGTACCGAACTGCCGCCAGAATCACCCGGGAAAATGCCGGCGGAATATCCGCTGCGGACAGGTGCTCTCCCAGAGCGCGGCCGACGATAACGCCCTTATTGCCGTAAAGCCAGGCAAAATAATAAAATTCCAGGGCCTTTTCATTGCGGGATTGAATATTCTTCAATTTCACCGGCGGATAGAATCCCTTGGGCAGCCCCAGCTTGGCTCCTGCCTTTTTGATCAGGCTGGAATTGATGGCGTCGCTCATGTTTTCTGTTTCCGCAATGACCCGGTCCAGCGCCTTCCGGTCCTTCTGTGCCAGGCAGGCCTTGACCACATCCATTTCATAGCAGACATAATCTGTATAAAATACATGCGGCGATTCTGCGTGCTCCTCAATAACATCCCGGTCATACAGACAGACTGCGGGGATATGAAAACGCCGGAGCAGATGAAAAATCTTTTTGATGGAGCTTTCACCTCTTGCATTGATGAGACAAATCCCGTAGGAATCAAAATGAATCCCCATTGTCTTCGCAAAATAACCGAAGGAACCGAATTCCGTTTCCCCCTCTACCAGGATCGTACAACGGGAGTAGAGTGCTTCCTTCACCTCCGGGAAGTGCATGATCAGGTGCTTTTCCACTTCCTTATCAAACCGGAATGCTGCTCCGCATGCTGCCTGCACCATTTTCGTTTCATCCCAGTACATGCGGATAATCTGCCGGTAATCATTGATCAGGGAATCCGTGGAATGGGTTACTACGAAAAGCTGTCCGTCCAGTCCGTCAATACCAAGAACCCGCTGTAAAAATTCCAGAAACAGCGGCTCCTCATTATTCAGAACCGATGAAAAGAAAGCCAGTACTGCCCGCTGCATGTACGGATGAAGATGCAGCTCCGGCTCATCAATGCTGATGATAATCGGCAGATATCGTTTCCCCCTGCTGTTCGTCACCACCATGTCCTCAAAGGAAATCGCCCGGCTGTTTTTCTTTGCCGCCATCTTGACCAGCAGGAGAGAGCCTACGGCAATCATGAATTTAATGGTATTATCATAGGACATTTCCCGGGGATCATCCCCGAAAATTTCATGAAAAAACATCAGAGCCGCATCCTTCGGATCCTCAGGAAAGGAAATGGTCATTCCCATCCGAGAAAGAAGCTTTTCCACTTTTTCGCAAAAATCGGGTACAGCGCAGAAAAACTGATGATACAGTGTCAGAATTTCCTGAGCCTTTCCCTCATTCAGCATTTTCCGGGGAACATTTTCAAGAGGAAATCCTATGTAAAAAAGACACCGCAAATATTCCAGCGGAAGAGTCTGCCCCGTATCTCCGTTCGTCAGATGGGGCACAACCTCCCTCACATGCTGGGTCAGGCAGATGTGCGCAGTATTCTCCGTCCCCTCATCCGCCGCAGACAGGGTAAGGCAGATACGGATGGGATGATCCGGATTCATAAAATCCCGTTCCATGAAGCCGTAGCCGTGTGTCATCGTTCTCAGCAAACTGAGCAGATTACTTTTCCCGATGTTATTATCCCCTACAATATAATTGCCCCGGCTGTCAAAGCACAGATGCAATTTTCGAAAGGTTCGGTAATTTTCTACATCCATTTCCGAAATATACATAGGTCCCCTCCTTTCCTTTTTATTATATCAATTTCCGCCTTTCCTTTTAAGGAAAATTGCAAAAACCGGATGAAGAAATATTTTCATTTCCCATCCGGTCTTTTTCATTTTCTTGATCTTTTATTTACTTTCGTCCTCTGCCGGACCCTGCTCCGGATTCTTCCGGTTCAGAATCTTGTCCAGCATATGGATCGGGCAAAGCTCACCGCACATTGTGCATGTATTTTCTTCCTCCGGCCTGCTGCTTTCTCTGTATTTTTTCGCCTTTTCCGGATCAATAGCCAGCGGAATCATCCGGGAGAAGTCTACTTTTCTTCTTGCCCAGCTCATCTTCTCATCCCATTCCTTGGCCCCCGGGACGCCTTTGGCAATATCTGCTGCATGGCAGGCAATCTTGGAGGCTATGATTCCTTCGTGGACATCATCCAGATCCGGCAGTCGGAGATGCTCTGCAGGAGTCACATAGCAGAGGAAATCCGCTCCGCAGGAAGCGGAAAGCGCTCCTCCGATGGCTGCCGTAATATGATCATAGCCGGCCGCTACATCCGTTACAATCGGCCCCAATACATAGAGCGGCGCACCGTGGGTCAGTTTCTTGGCCACTTCCACATTCATGCGGATATCATTAATCGGCATATGGCCCGGTCCTTCCACCATGACCTGTACGCCTGCTTCCCTGGCACGAAGCACCAGCTCGCCCAAATTGATCAGTTCGGAAATCTGCACTGCATCCGTAGAATCATGTCCGCTTCCGCTGCGGCACGCATCGCCCAGAGAAAGGGTAACATCATATTTCCGCAGAAGCTCCAGCAGACGGTCATACTGTTCATAGAAAGGATTTTCCTTGCCGTGCATATACATCCAGGCAAACAGGATGGACCCGCCGCGGGAGACCAGGTTCGTGATGCGTCTGTTCCGCATGATATGCCCTGCCGTTTCCCGGTTGATTCCCGCATGGATGGTCATGAAATCCACGCCGTCTTTCGCATGACGTTCCACTACACGGAACAGGTCATCAGCGGTCATATCCTTCAGTCCCTTATGCAGGACTCCCTTTACATCGTACATAGGAACCGTACCGATGGCAGAGGGGGAATGAGCAACCAGCCATTCCCGAAAAGGCGCTGTCTCCCCGTAGCAGGAAAGATCCATGATGGCCTCGGCTTTCATATTCCAGGAAAGTTCCGCCTTCTTTTTTTCCGTCTCATAATTGCAGACATCGGAAGAAATCCCCAGATTTACATTCATCTTCGTACGCAGACCCTTGCCGATCGCATAGGGATGAAGCGACGTATGATAAATATTGGCAGGGATGACAATAGTACCTTCTGCAATGCCTTCACGCAGGAATTCTTCCGAAACGCCCTCTTCCTTTGCGGCAATTTTCATTTCTTTCGTAACTATGCCCTGACGGGCCGCTTCCAGCTGTGTCATATATCCTCCTAATAAAAAAATCTGTCCGCAAGGACAGATTAAAAGAATCCTGCTTCCTTACGGCGGTATAAACCGCATCAAGTTCAAAGGGTCGGAAAAATTCCTCTCAGTCCGAAGACTCCCCCAGCAATCAATCACTGTTAAATTATTTCTATTATATCCCGAATCCGCAGAAAAAACATCCCGGAAAATTCTTATTCCCGCGTCAGTTTTGCGACCTGTGCTCCGATCAGCTTCAGCAGATCTTCCGGAGCAAGAACAACCTGTTTCCCCCGCTGACCGGCACTGACAGAAATTTTCTCATGATTCCCGCAGGATTCATCAATGAAAGTCGGGAACTGTTTTTTCATACCGATGGGCGAGCATCCTCCCCGGATATAGCCGGTCAGATCCGGCAAATCTTTCACATGAAGCATATTCACACTCTTATTTCCGCTGACCCGGGCTGCTGCCTTCAGATCGATTTCCTTTTCCGAAGGCAGACAGAATACAACCGGCCCCGTCTTGTCTCCCGTCGTGACAATTGTCTTGAAAACCATATCCGGATCATAGCCGAGCTCCTCCGCTGCATGAACCCCGGAAAGATTTTCTTCATCATATTCGTAAGACTTCGTCTCATAGGAAATTTTTGCTTTATCCAGAATGCGCATCACATTTGTCTTTTTTTCTTTTTTGGACATGTCCGCCACCTGTTTCTTTTTCCGATAAAATAAAAAAAGGCTGAAACACACGTTTCAGCCGGGCATCCGTCTTGGTGCCGAGGACCGGAATCGAACCGGTACGAATCTCACGATTCGAGGGATTTTAAGTCCCTTGCGTCTGCCAGTTCCGCCACCCCGGCAGGAAGTTAAAAATATGGAGGCGGCACCCAGAATCGAACTGGGGATAAAGGTTTTGCAGACCTCTGCCTTACCGCTTGGCTATGCCGCCATATGGAGCGGAAAACGGGACTCGAACCCGCGACCCCAACCTTGGCAAGGTTGTGCTCTACCACTGAGCTACTTCCGCAATTGTTTCAACAACGTAACTTATTGTAATTTATATGGTTAAAAAAGTCAACTGTTTTTTTATTTGCAAAATCACCGGATTGCACTGAACCAGACAATGCTGATGACGGACAGGACAATTGTCAGAGGAAAACCGATTTTCAGATACTCTCCGGAAGAAATCCGGATCCCCTGTTTCTTTGCAATTTCCAGTACAATCAGATTGGCAATGGAGCCGAAAACAGTCAGATTGCCTGCTATGGTGGACATCAGTGCCAGAGCCTGCCATAAAACCTGGCCGTCGGCAGGAATATAGTAGCGCAGAAGCAATACGGCAGGTACATTGCTGACAATATTGGATAAAGCAATGGCTGTCAGAGAGAACAGAGGAATCTGCTCCATGTATTCCGGCGGCAGAAAGCTGTTGATGAGTACCAGCAGTCCGCTTTTATCCACTCCGGCAATAATGACAAAAAGTCCGATGAACATGATCAGCAGATTGAAGTCGATATCCTCATACACGCGCTCCGGTTTGATGCGGCTGTTGATCAGCAGGAAGGCTGCGCCGAAGCTTGCCGTAACAGCCAGATCTACTCCGAGCAGATAGAAAATGATAACCAGTGCCAGAACAATCAGTGTCCGCGCCAGCAGATAAGTATGAATGTTCTTATTTTCTCCGTTCACATAGTCAAAGCGCACCTCCAGATCACGGCGGTATACCAGCCGAAGTGCCAGGTACAGCAGCGCCAGTCCCAGGAAGGACAGCGGCGCCGCCGCCGCAAAATACTCTCCTGCGGGAACCTGAGACAGACTGCCGATGAGAACATTCTGCGGATTTCCGATAAAGGTGCAGGCGCTGCCGATATTGGAGGACATCGCCACTGCCAGCAGGTACGGTACGGGATTTACTTTGACCTGGAGGCAGATCATGATAACGATCGGTGTAAAGAGCAGACATACGATATCATTAATGACAACGGAAGATAAAAGCCCGGCTATGGCAATAACCGACAGCAGCAGCATTTTCCCGGAATGGATATGCACAAAGATCAGACGGCCGACATAGGCAAAGAATCCGGCCAGCTTCAGATTGCTCACAATCACCATAAGAGAAAACAGCACCACAATGGTCTGTGCGTCGATAGACTGCACGGCTTCCTCAATGCTCAGAATACCGAAGGCTGTCATAAGCGAGGCGCCTATAATGGACATCCCTGCCCGGTCCACCCGGAATACCGGACTCTTCCCCAGGGTGAATACAATCAGAGTGGCCAGCAAAATGATTCCTGCGGTAATTTCCTGTACATCATGCAAATTCTCCAGCCCGCCTGCCGTGATGATCCCTAAAACGGCGACCAAAAATGCGCCTGCAATGAATTCGGGAATGAATGGTTTCATGACTCGCTGCCTTCCTGTCCTGACTGCATCGGATACCGGAGAAAAAGGATATCCGCTCTGCCGATTTTTCTGATTTTATATAACAAAAAACCCAGTATTTCTACTGGGATATTGTCAATGGAGCGGAAAACGGGACTCGAACCCGCGACCCCAACCTTGGCAAGGTTGTGCTCTACCACTGAGCTACTTCCGCATATCGTAACGATAATTATTATATCATTACTTTATCATTTGTCAAGTCTCAATTTTGAAATTGTTTTCTTGACTCGTGATGTCGTGATTAAGATTTTATCACATTTGCTTTATCCTGTCAACAAATTATTTTTGCTGTTTTTCAAAAGCTGTGATGTCGTGTCACAACGAAAGTAATTATAGCTTACTTTCCTGAATTGCGCAACCCCTTTTTTCAACTTTTTGCAAATTCTTTTCCATCCCGGTTTTCCAATCAGGAAACGTTCCCCGAAAGGAAAAAGCCCCTTCCCGCAGGAATGCAGGAAAGGGCTGTCTTTCTTCCTATATTTTCTGTTTTCAGAACAGATCCGTATCTTCTCCGAAAATCCGGATCCGCTTTCCCAGTATGGAGGTTTCCTTTTCATGGAAATACCCCAGATATTCTGCGGCAGTATTCTCGCCGTCAGGCTTTTCCACACTGGCACTGCCGTAAGCCGTCTTATCCACAAGGAAACGGCCGTCCATGGGCAGGAACTCCTCGGAGAGGCCTTCCAGCATTGCCGCCGCAAAGGGAGCTATGCCGTCAGCGGGAACAGGATTTCCCTGCGTGGATACCGCATCCTGCAGAATCTCTGCGGAAAGTTTCCCCGGCAGTGTACTTCCTTCCCCCTTCTCAAAGGGTACGGTAAAGAAAACCTCTGCATCCAGATAATCCAGAGCAGCCAGGAAAAGGTAAAGAGAAAGCACATCTTCTCCGCCGATTCCATAATCTCCCGGCTCCTTTCCCTCCGGCAGAGCCGCAAAGAGAGCGGAAAAGACCTTCATCCCCTTTTCCGTCCAGTCATTCTGCTTTTTCTCCGTGAGGGACTGCCACAGACGGAGCAGGTCTTCTTTGGACCGGAAACTGCCTTCCGCCTTGGGAATCCGGAAATAGTGAGCCGATATCTGTGCCTTCGGATTGGCCTGTTCGATAAAGGTTTCCGTCCGGCCCGCTTCTTTCAGGCAGGAGGAAAGATAAACCGGGGGTACGCCCATATCGATCAGTCCGCCTACCATCATATCCGGAGTCAGCACTCCGTAGCATTTGAGAAAAACCGCTTTCCGATGATTCATTTATCTGACCTCTTCTCTCTGCCGGCCTTTTCCCGGCCCGTCCTCCGCTACATCCACCTGTGCCGTGCCGAAGGTTTTCATCTGATTCAGCATATCAATAGATGCATCCAGGAGCGAAAGCCCCATCGCAGCGCCGAAGCCTTCCGCTTCCGTAAAATCATAGTGAAGGAACGCTTTCATTCCCAGTTTTTTCAGCTGCATCTGATGAACCGGCTCCTCATAGGCAGCGGAAGGATAAATATAATCCCGGATTTCCGGATATACCGTCACCGCAGCCAGGGCCGCCGCACCGGTAACCGCATTGTCAAACACGGTAATCATGGAAAGGCGGGCAGCTTCCACGATGAAGCCGAAAATGGCCGCAATTTCCGCTGAGCCAACCTGCGCCAGGTTCCCGATGGGATCTTCCGCAAAGCCCCCCACATCGGTCAGATGCAGCCGGTATCCGCCGGATGCGCTGGCCTTCTGCAGATCTTCCTTGAGAATGGCCGTCGTCACTGCCAGAGCGGAAAGCATCGCTCTTTCTCCGATATTTCCCACGGCAGCCGCCTTGATTCCCTGCGACGCCAGTGTCTTGGCTACGGACATTCCGACAGCAATAGCGCCCTGCACGGCTTCATCCTCCATGGCAGGATGTCCCTGATGTGTGCCGTGAACGACTTTCTGGGAGAGCACGCCTTCGATATCGGATGTATTTTTCTGCAGGCCCACATCAATCAGATATACCGGCGCTCCCAGCTGGCGGGCCAGGACATTCACCGGAGCTCCTCCCTGCGCGACAAGCTTGGCCTCTGCATGAGACAGATTCCCCTGTGTTTTATTTTCTCCGTCCACCGCGGTATCTCCCGCAAAAATAACGATTGCCTTTTCCAGGTGAGAAGGCTTCTTTTCGCCTGTAACGCCTGCAATATGGACGGCAAAATTTTCCAGCTGTCCCAGGGAATGGATCGGTTTGATCAGATTGTCCACATACAGCTGACACTCTTCCATGATTTTCTGATTCAGTTTCGGAATAGAACTCATCCTTACACCCCCGCTTCTTCCCTGGTCACGCATTCTTTATATACGGCAAGCGCCATATCGAGCATCTTTACCTGAATCGATGCCCCGATGGATTCCCCCAGACGGAAGTCCATATCAATATAGCTCTTGAGTCCGATCGCCTCCAGCGATTTCCGGTGTGCCTGCTCCAGAGACAAATGAGAGCCCAGAAGATATTCCACCGATTCCGGGCAAAGCTTCTTTGCAATAAATGCCGCAGCCGTACTGTTGAAGCCGTCAATGACGGTCATGGCATGATGAGCGGCGGCTCCCAGGATGACACCGGTCATGCAGCCGAATTCAAAGCCGCCCACCTTGGCCAGCACATCCAGACCGTCCTCCGGATCGGGCCGGTTGATATCCAGTGCCTTCTGCACCACTTCCACTTTATGAAGGAGCCGTTCATCGGAAATATTTGTACCCCTTCCCGTGACTTCCGCCGCATTCCAGTGATTAAATGCGCCCAAAATGCACGCAGAGGAAGTGGTATTGGCAATCCCCATTTCCCCGATGGTAAAGAGCCTGACTCCTTCCTTTACTTTTTCCCGGGCAATTTCAATGCCCGCTTCCACGGAACGGATAGCTTCCGCCCGCGTCATTGCCGGTCCTTCGGAAATATCCTTTGTCCCCCAGGCAATCTTGCGGTCCAGGAGCCCTTTCACGCCGCTCATATCCGCATTGATTCCCATATCGACTACGACCATATCCTGCCCGGCATAATATGCCATGGCATTGGCAGAGGCGCCTTTCACTTCCACATAGGATTTCGTCATCCCTACCGTGGTAGACTGCGGGTAAGCAGATACGCCCTGCTTATAGACGCCGTGATCGGCACAGGCTACCACCATGACCGATTTGGGAATATCGGGAATGACTTCTCCCGTTACCCCGGAAAAACGGACTGCCATTTCTTCCAGCTGTCCCAGATCACCCATCCCCAGGTACAGGTTCTTCCAGCGTCCGGCCGCCTCTTCCATGACCTCCCTGTTCAAGGGCTCAATATGATTCAAGGTTTCATCCAGTAAACCCATATAACCTCCTGTAAATTAAATTTCAGGGAAACTTATACTCCCTCATTATATCATAAGGGATGAACCGCCCCTCTCTGCCGCTGTACCTTTCAGATTTCAGGAAATTTTGCTTCTCTGAACCGGAAAGAAAAACAGCCCGGAACGGCTCCTTTTATACGCGAACGGAAAAGAATATAATAAAAACAGACCAGTCCGCCCGGCGGATCGGTGTTTCGCTTTCATTTCCGAAAAAGGAGGTTTTCTCATGGATTACGAAAAGCTCTATATTGACGGGGAATGGGTTTCCGGATCATCCGGTGCCTTTATCGACGTAGAGAACCCCGCCACTGAAAAAATATTTGCCCGGGTTCCCCGGGGAAATGCAGAGGATGTGGACAAAGCCGTCCGCGCTGCCCACCGGGCTTTCCCTGTCTGGGCTGCTCTGCCGCTTCCGGAACGCATCCGGCTCATGGAAAAATTCCTGGAAATCTTCCGCTCACAGGAAGAGGCGCTCATTGATATCATCATTAAGGAATTGGGCTCTCCCCGTTCCTTCACCAAAACATCGCAGGTGGAATATCAGTATACCCGCACAAGAAATTATATCGACCTGGCACCGGAAGTACCTCTCATCGAAAAGACCGCTGCCTCCACAGTATACCGGGAACCGATCGGCGTCATCGGCTGCATCACTCCCTGGAACTATCCGCTGGGGCAGGTCATCCAGAAAATCGTTCCCGCGCTGCTCATGGGCAATACGGTCGTCCTGAAACCCAGTCAGCATACGCCTCTTTCCGCCTACTTCCTGGCAGAAGCCTTTGATCAGGCCGGTTTCCCGAAAGGCGTCTTCAACCTTGTTCCCGGCCGCGGCGGCGAAGTAGGCAATGCCCTCTCCGTCCATCCGCTCGTGGGCATGATTTCCTTCACCGGCTCCACTTCCGGCGGCATCCGGGTAGGACAGAAAGCACTGGAAAGCGTAAAGCATATTTCCCTGGAGCTGGGCGGAAAATCCCCCTATGTCATCCTGAAAAAGGAAGACCATGATTATACGGAACCGATTCATCTCTGCTTCAATTCCATTTTCCTGAATACCGGGCAGACCTGCACCGCCTTTTCCCGCCTGCTCATCCCGAAAGAAGAAAAGGAAATCATTGAGAAGCAGCTCGTCAAAATTGTGAAGGAATATACCGTAGGCGATCCCACCGACCCGAATGTAAAGCTCGGACCGGTCGCTTCCATGGCGCAGTACGAAAAGATCCTGGGCTATATCCGGGAAGGTGCCGATGAGGGGGCCAAATTCCTTGCGGGAGGTCTTCCGCCCGCACCGGACTGCGGCTACTATATCCCGCCCGTTATCTTTACGGACGTGAAGAATACCATGTCCATTGCACAGGATGAAATTTTCGGGCCGGTCCTGTGCGTCATTGCCTATGAAAACGAAGATGAAGCCGTTGCCATTGCCAATGACACCCGCTACGGCCTGAATGCCGGCGTCTACGGGCCGAAGGATAAGGCTGTGGAAATCGCCCGCCGCATCCAGTCCGGCAATGTATACATCAATGCCAGCCCCAGAGACTGCGCCGCTCCCTTCGGCGGCTACAAGGAAAGCGGCATCGGCCGGGAAGGCGGCATCTACGGCATGCTGGAATTTACCCAGCAGAAAGCGCTCTTTGATACAGGAAAATAAATTCCGCCCGCAGACTGTAAAGCAGAGGAGACCCCTCTGCTTTTAGTGTGTCTTTCCTTTTGGTATAATAAAACCATTAAGAAAGGAGCTCCTATGATCAAAAAAATAATTGCTCTCCTCGCCGTCATCCTTCTCGGCGCTGCCGGCTGGTACTTCCTGTACTGGGAAAAGACGCCCGCCTATGCCGCCGGAGAAATCCAGCAGGCTGTCCAAAAGAAGGATTATCAGCTCTTCCGGGAAAGAGTCGATATGGACAAGGTTTACGGATATGCTGTAGATGATATTGCCGACTACCTCCGGGAAGATGGGAAACCCGACCACCGCATCGCCGCCGCTCTCCTGAAAGGGCTGAAAAAGGAAGCCGTAGGAGCTCTGGAACAGTACACGGAAAGAAAATTCCGGGGTACCGAAACAGAAAAATCCTTCTTCGATGAGCCGGCGAAAAAAATTACCGCATACATCGGCTCCGAAGCGCTGATGCTTACCGACATCCTGAATGTGGAAGAAAAGGACGGCAAAGCCGTCGTCAGCATCCGGCTCCATGACAAAAAGCTCGATAAGGATTTCACCTGGCAGGTCCAGCTTGAAAAGGACGTAAACGGAAACTGGACGGCCACCCGTGTCCTCAACCTGAAGGATTATCTGAAGGAAAGAGAATCCGCATCAAAATAAAATCTAAAGAGCAGCAAAAAGAGGCAACCCCCTGATGGGTTTGCCTCTTTTCCTTTTTCCGACTTCTCTAATCCTTACAGATTCATAAGCAGCACTGCCGAAAGCTTTGCCCGTTCTGTCAGAGAACTTTCCTCTGCCCATTCTCTTACCGTGTGATTGAACTGCCCCTTAACGCCCATTGCGCACAAGGTCGGTACTCCCGCCGCAGTGATATAGGCAGAATCGCTTCCGCCGCCGACTGCGATAGCCTTCATTTCCGGAAGTCCTGCATCCCCGGCGATTTTCTGTGCTTTTGCAAAGAGATCTTCCGAAGAGGCCAGTCTTTCCATAGCAGTCATTTTGAGTTCGCAGCAGCATTCCGTTTTTACACCGTCAATGTACACACGGTCTGCAATTTCCCGAAAAGCTTTTTCCACCCTTTCCATTCCAGCCATGGTGCGGAACCGCACATCCACTCTGCACCATGCATCCTCCGGAATCGCATTCGGCACAGTCCCGCCGACAATCACGCCGACGTTGACCGTAGTGCCCTCATCAAAATCCGTAAGGGCTTCCATGTCGAGAGCTTTATGGCAGAGTTCCTTCACCGCACTTCGGCCGTCTTCCGGATTATTTCCTGCATGAGCGCCCACGCCGTGGAAATCAAAACGGTACTGCGCGCAGCCTTTTCTTTCCAGTACGATACTGTTATCAATGAAACCGGTTTCATAATTGAAGGCCATCAGAGCCCCTTTGGATTCCTCTGCATAATCCTTTGCTCCGTCCGACCAGCCGTGCCCTGTTTCTTCATCTCCTGCCAGAATGATTTTCAAGGGATACCGGTTCCATCCGTTTTCCAGAAGGGTCTTTATCGTATACAGCATAACGGCAATGCCGCCTTTCATATCCAGCACACCCGGACCTGTCACCTTTCCGTCTTTGACGGCAAAGGGACGGGCGGCTGCGGTCCCGTCTGCGAAAACGGTATCCATATGTCCGGTCAGGATGACAAAGGGCTTCGTCATGTCGCCGTATTCGGCGACCAGCATATTGCCGGCCTTTTCATACTCATGGAAGCGGACTTTAAATCCGAGCGGTTCCAGGAAGCGCCGGATATCCTGTCCCACACTGTCCACGCCTGCTTTGTTTTCCGATCCGCAGTCCCGATTGACCAGCGACTTCCAGGTTTCCATCATGGCCGGCTTTGCCCGGTCAATGATCTGAAATATTTCTTCTTCTGTTTTCATTTGTAATTCCTCCGTTTTTCTATCCCATGATGGTTCCTTCCGGACAGCCCGAAAAAAAGTCAGTCCACTTCAAAGACCGCATAAGGCATCTCCGGGTCCGTTTCCTTCGGCGGTGCCGCGGCGATGCGGCTTTCTGCATCAAAAATCATTATCTGCCGGTCCATCTCTTCAAAGCGGGGCCACTTCGGAAGTGCTTCCGCTTCGGGACAGCCTGTCTTCATGAAAGAGCAGAAGGAGCCCCGCATGGCCCCTGCCAGCCGTTCATGCTCCGGCGAATGATCCACATCCCGGATGACCAGACCCATTCCCATAAGAAACTGTGTTTCCGATGCATGGCACGCCCGAAAAGCCTGACGGTCCCAGTCCAGACGGTACAGATACACCGCATGGCCCGCAGCAGCTGCCGCCTCTGCCATCCCCACGGTGCCCGCCCGATAAATATATTCTGTCAGAACATGAATCAGATTCTCCTCGAAACGGTCTCCCCGGGGAATCCTTTCGCAGGCTTTCTGTACAATGGCCGCCCGATTTCCGAACAGATGTTCCGCCAGCTCCGGCGTCAGTTCTTCCACCCCGTATATCTGCCGATACAGTTCCATTTCATCCCGATTCGTACCGAGAAGGAAATCTATATTCCGGTCTCCGCTTCGGCGAAGCAGCGCCAGCGCATCATCCCCCTCGAATGTTTCTCCGTCAAAGACCGGTCCCGCCGCATGAAGATTAAGTCCTGCAAAAAACGGTTTCTGCGCGTGAAGGATGTCCTGCCAGGGCATTGTCAGGAGTTTTTCCTCTTCTCCTTCCGTCAATCCTGCATTCTCAAAAAACTTTTCCGCGACACGCTGCGCTGTATGCTGACTCCGGATGCACTGCACGGCACCGCTGCAGAGAACCGCCCGGCGGAAAAGGCCCTTTGCCTCCCTGGCAATCGTAAGCGCTCCGCAAAGCTTGGCGCCCGCGCTCTGCCCCATGATCGATACATTATCCGGATCTCCGCCGAAAGAAGCAATATTTTCCTGCGTCCACCGCAGGGCCTGCATCACATCGAGAAGACCGCTGTTCCCCGACTGACGGTAGCTGTCCCCCAGCCGCCCGGAAACATCCAGGAATCCCAGCGCTCCCAGACGGTAATTGCAGCTCACCACCGCAAAGCCTTCCTTTGTAAAGGATTCAGGACGAATGCCAAGCATGCCGGAGCCCTTCACGAAAGCCCCTCCGTGAATCCAGAAAAGAACCGGTGCGCGGCGGCAGCCTTTCGGCACCGTCACATTCAGATACAGGCAGTCTTCATCCATCCTTTCGTTTTTCGTCAGGTGCGCCAGCCCCGCCACGGCTGTCTGCGGCGCAGCACGCCCCGGTTTGCTGCAGTCCCGTACGCCTTCCCACGGAGGAAGCGTCACGGGAGGACGAAACCGCAGCTTGCCTACAGGCGGACAGGCATAGGGAATCCCCAGAAATTGCAGTGTATCTCCTTTTTCTCTTCCTTCCATTTTTCCGCACGGTGCTTCGATGATCATGGCTCCTTCTTTCCGCGGTTTTCCCGCTCAGCAAAATCCCCGAAAGTCTCTGCCTTCGGGGATTGTAAATTGGTTTATGGTGCGCCCCGTCCGTCTCAGATGATCTGGAACAGGAAGAATTTCAGATAGTAGGTTTCCGGCACCGTCATCAGGATCGGATGGTCCGGGGACTGGCGGCGCATTTCAATCAGACGAAGTGTCACGCCTGCATCATGAGCAGCTTCTTTCAGCATCTTGATGAATAGCTCTTCTCCCATGAAATGAGAGCACGAGCAGGTAGCCAGATATCCGCCTCTCGGGAGAATCTTCATTGCCCGGTAATTGATTTCCTTGTAGCCCCGGAAAGCAGCATGCACGGTACTTCCGGACTTGGTAAACGCCGGCGGGTCCAAGATAATGTAGTCGTAATCATGATTCTTCGTCCGGTCCAGCTCGGTCAGGTACTCAAAGACATCCGCTTTGACGGCCTTGATGTCCAGTCCGTTTTTCTCTGCATTGAGCGCGGTCATATCCACTGCTTCCTGGGATATATCGACAGCGGTCACCGATGCAGCACCGCCCCGGGCTGCATTCAGTGCAAATGCGCCGGTATGGGTGAAGCAGTCCAGCACATGACGTCCCCGTGCGATTGATGCGGCAGCCAGACGGTTGAATTTCTGATCCAGGAAGAAACCGGTTTTCTGTCCGTTTTCCACATCCACTTCATAAAGGATGCCGTTTTCCCGGATTTCCGAAAGCGTCTTCCGTTCCGATGCATCCAGCAGGGGAGAATCATAAAATCCCTTTTCTTCCTCCATTCCCTCCAGTTCGCGGATTTTGACGTCGTTCCGGAGGTAAACGCAGGAAACAGGAAGCTCTCTCTCCCGCAGCACTTCAATGAGAGAGTCCAGAATCATATCCCGGCGGCGTTCGATGCCCAGAGAAAGGATCTGGACGGAAAGAACCGTACCGAACCGATCCACCGTCAGCCCCGGCAGCTGATCTGCTTCGCCGAATACAAGACGGCAGCAGTCCCGATCCTCTTCCCGCATGACCTGCAGGCGGTAATCCACTGCATATGCCATACGGCGCTTCCAGAACGGTTTGTCAAAGCGGTCATTGGCATTGACAGAAAAAATGCGAAGCGCAATCTTCGAATGGGGATTATAGAAAGCGCTCCCCAGGAATTTTCCCTTGGAGGACAGTACCTTTACAATGTCCCCCGGACAGATTCCCTCCTCTGTGCTTTTGATTTCGCTTCCGTATACCCAGGGGTGCCCGCCCTTAACGGCAAGCTCCGCTCTTTTGCTGATGATGATTGTCTGTAAGTTCTCCATTTTCTCTCCTCTGCTGAATCAGAAATTTTTCTTATTGTACCATAAGAGACAGAGCAGCAACGAGACAGAACAGCAGAAAAATTCTCTGCTGCCTGCATTTTCCGGAGTGTTTCTTTTTCTGCAGAAAAAAAGGGCCGCACCTTTCGGTGCAGTCCTTTCTTCTTAGGAGAAAATATTATTTTTCCGCCGGTATTACATCATTCCCGGGTTCGGCATCGGAGGCATAGCCGGCTTTTCTTCCGGAAGTTCACCTACGATAGCTTCGGTGGTCAGAACCAGGGAAGCGATGGAAGCTGCGTTCTGGAGAGCGGTGCGGGTAACCTTTGCCGGATCCACAATGCCTGCCTTCATCATATCTTCGTATTTGTCATCTGCTGCATTGTAGCCGATGCCTGCGCCTGCTTCCTTTACCTTTTCGGCAACGATAGCGCCTTCCAAGCCTGCATTGCTTGCAATCTGGCGAACCGGAGCTTCGATGGCATGACGAACGAGGTTGACGCCTGTCTTTACATCGCCTTCTGCTTCAATGGAATCCAGGCTGTTCTGGATATCGAGGAAGGTCGTGCCGCCGCCGGCAACAATGCCTTCTTCTACAGCTGCTCTGGTAGCATTCAGAGCATCTTCGATGCGGAGTCTCTTATCCTTCATTTCTACTTCGGTTGCTGCGCCGACTTCGATGACAGCGATACCGCCGCTCATCTTTGCCAGACGTTCCTGCAGCTTGTCTTTATCAAACTGAGAGGTTGCTTCTTTGTACTGTTCACGGATCTGGTCAACGCGGTGTTTGATTTCTTCCTTATCGCCGTTGCCGCCTACGATGGTCGTGTTGTCCTTGGTAATGCGAACCTGATGAGCGGTGCCGAGATCATCCAGGGTAGCGCTTTCCAGTTTTCTGCCCATATCTTCGGAGATGACATGGCCGCCGGTCAGAATAGCGATGTCTTCCAGCATAGCCTTACGGCGGTCACCGAATCCCGGAGCCTTGACAGCTGCGCATTTCAGAGTACCGCGGAGTCTGTTCACTACGAGAGTTGCCAGAGCTTCGCCTTCTACGTCTTCTGCAATGATCAGCAGTTCCTTGCCGCTGCGGGCAACCTGTTCGAGGAGCTGGAGCATATCCTGAAGCATATTGATCTTCTTGTCTGTGATCAGGATCAGCGGATTATCGATGACACATTCCATCTTGTCCGGATCGGTTACCATGTACGGGGAAAGGTATCCGCGGTCAAACTGCATGCCTTCTACAACCTTCAGGCTCGTGCCCATGGTCTTGGAGTCTTCTACAGTGATAACGCCGTCATTTCCTACCTTTTCCATAGCGTCTGCAATGAGTCCGCCGATCTGCTTATCCGCAGAGGAAATGGAAGCAACCTGTGCAATGGCTTCCTTGGTGTTAACCGGAACAGCTTTGCTTTTGATTTCCTTGACAAGAACGCTGACAGCTTCTTCAATGCCCTTCTTCAGGACCATCGGGTTTGCACCGGCTGCTACGTTTCTCATGCCTTCATGAATCATGGACTGGGCAAGCAGAGTTGCGGTGGTGGTGCCGTCGCCTGCTACGTCATTGGTCTTTGTTGCAACTTCCTTTACGAGCTGAGCGCCCATGTTTTCAAAGGGATCTTTCAGTTCGATTTCACGGGCAATGGATACACCGTCATTGACAATGTTCGGAGCGCCGAATTTCTTGTCCAGAACAACATTACGGCCTTTCGGTCCCAAAGTAATTTTTACTGCGTTAGCCAGCTGATCAACGCCCTTTAAAAGAGCTGCGCGGGCTTCTTCATTATAAAGAACTTTCTTTGCCATTTATAATCACTCCTACAATACAAACTCAAATTAAAGAACAGCCAGGATATCTCTTTCGGACAGAAGCAGGTATTTTTCTCCTTCTTCTTCGATATCCACGCCGGAATATTTTGCAAAAAGAACATGATCACCGACCTTGACTTCGAAGCCGAGGCGTGTGCCGTTGTCCAGAACCTTGCCGGAACCGATGGCTACTACGGTGCCCTTCTGGGATTTCTTCTGCGCTGTATCAGGGAGCAGAATGCCGCCCTTGGTCTTTGTTTCTTCTTCATCAACTTTAACAAGAACACGATCTGCTAACGGTTTTAACATTTCTATTCCTCCTTTAACTATTAGCACTCATTAAGTCCGAGTGCTAACTTACATTTCCTATGATACATAACTTCCCAAAGAAATGCAAGTATTTCAGGGAAAATTTTTCATGATTCTTATAAAAAGCAGACCAGAAAATATACTTATTACAAATCCCCATAACCGCTTGTCCCCCTGTGTACGAAAACTTTTCCCAATATAAAAACTGCGTTCTCCGAAAAGAACGCAGTCCGGTAATTCGTATTACATCAATCCCATAAATACAAGAATTGCACGAGTCAGCAGCATAGCTACTGCTGCATCAATAAGCGGCGTAGCCAGGAGGACCGGATAATAAAGTGCCCGTACGCGGCACACCAGCACGACCCGGGCAAAATGACCGATGAGTGTCCCCATGGTAATGCATGCGGGGAAAAGGATGGTTGCCTGTGCAGCCGTAATAGTTCCTGCTGCATACAGCGAAGCTGCTGCTGCTGCCCCCGCCGCCTTGGCAAAGAATGCGGCCAGCAGTACAACAGAGGATTCTCCGGGCAGCCCAAATAATCCCATAACCGGCCCAAGTGCCGTACCAATCAGCGGCATGATTCCGGATAACCGAAGGAACGCAATCAAAGTATATGCCATAACCATGGCCGGAGCAATCAGTTCCACGCCGATGTAAAATCCTTTTTTCGCACCGCGCATAAAATATTCCGGTATGGATAATTTCTTCTCCGGCTCTGCTTTTGCTTTATCTGCCATTATGCGCTTTCCCCCATTTCTCCATGCTTTCGATGATAATGCTTCAGATAAATCCGAATGATATTTGCGCCCATCACCTTCACGATGAAAATAACTCCGATAACCGCACCGACAGGCAAAACAGCAATCGGCACAAGCGGCGCTCCTGCGGCAATGGTATTGCTTACCACAGCAGACCCGGCATACTGATATGCGGCAAAGACAGTTCGCTGATCATCGGTAATCAAGCCGCCTTCATACATATCCTTTGTCATGAAGGCGCCTACATCGGAACTGGTGAAGCTGGATACAAAAGCCAGCCCCGTTACACCGGGCAGCCCCATAAGCGGATGAAGAAGCGGATGAAACAGCTTGGCTGCTGCCTGAAGTGCTCCCATATTCTCACAAACCTCAATGAGTCCCTGTGCCAGCATAATAGTCGGAATCAATGTCAGCGCTACAATAAAGCCTTCTCTGGCACCTGCGCCGCCGGTCCCCTGAATGGCCACTTTAGCACCTTCCGCATGACCGAACTGACCGATCAGCGCATTGAGGTCAAAAGCTCTCATAAAATTATCCTGCCCTGCACACAGGCCGGAGAAGGAAACAATCAGGATTAAAAGGGAAATCCAGCCTTTCCATGTAACTTTTTCCTTATTTTCTTCCATTGCATTCAATTCCTCTTCATTAAATTACAGCTTCACCAGGCAGGTAAGCAGCAGCTTTGTTCTTTCTGTAAGAGAACTTTCCTGTGCCCATTCCCGCACCGTATGATTGAATTCGCCCTTAACGCCCA
>UPXR01000005.1 GCA_900557365.1 uncultured Dialister sp.
TTATATTTATCATTCTATGCTTATTCGCTGATTTAAAAATCAATATTTCTATAAACTACCGCCTTTTCTTCGCAGGCGGAAATGATGCACTGCCGCCATCGACGGAGATTGCGGTCTGCCGGGAAAAGTATTCTGTTCCTTTCCGGGAGTTCTCCCCTGTCTCCCGATACCGCAGACCGCAGACAATACAAAAGCCTCCCCGAGGGGAGGCTTTTGAAGAGATGTAAGAAAGAAATGGCAATGAGTGAACCGAACCGGCCGATCCGGTTCCTTCTGTTTACGGTTTCATCATAACCGATAAGAAAATAATTGTCAAGTTTTATTCGTCTCTATAATTAACAATTATTGTTTCCACTGAAAAAGAGGCGCCTGCACTGCGCCTCTTTTCTGCGGTTTCAGTCTTCCACTACTTCGAATTCTTCCTTGCCTACGCCGCACAGCGGGCAGACGAAATCAGCAGGAAGATCTTCAAACTTGGTTCCCGGTGCAATTCCGTTATCCGGATCACCGAGAGCTTCATCATAAATCCAGCCGCAAACTTTGCAAACATATTTCTTCATTTCAGTTCCTCCCTTTTTTAATAAGCGGATGTCTTCATTCCTGCCCCTATTATAGCATAGCCCCGCGGAGAAGGACCATATAAAAAAATCCGCCTTCCGGCGGACTCTCTTTCCTGGTGCGAGCGAAGGGACTCGAACCCTTATGCACAAGGCGCAGGATCCTAAATCCTGTGCGTCTACCAATTCCGCCACGCTCGCATGAACAGACCTTTTCAATTATAAAGGAGAAAATCCCTTCGGTCAACCGGACTGTCCGGAGGAAAACCGTGTTTCCTTTTCATAAAAAGAAATCCCCCGAAAGGAGGAACCATGCTGACTTTTTGTCTGCACAGTTTTTCCTGCGGGGGAACCGAATCCGGAATCAATCTTATTCCATGTCTTCCGGAAGTTCTGCGTTGGTGTACACTTCCTGTACATCATCCAGTTCTTCCAGTTCTGCGGTGAGGTGGCTCATGGTCTGAGCAGCATCGCCTTCGAGCTTGACATAGTTGTCCGGAACCATAGCAACTTCTGAAGCAGTAACCGGAATGCCGGCAGCTTCCAGAGCTTCGGAAACACTGAGGAAGTCTTCCGGTGTGGTGGTAATTTCGTAGGTATCTTCATTGGATGCTACGTCTTCCGCACCTGCATCGAGAGCTGCCATCATGACAGTGTCTTCATCGGCTGCGGTCTTATCCACAACGATGGAGCCCTTCTTCTTGAACATCCAGGATACGCAGCCCGGGGTTCCTACGGAGCCGCCGTGATGGGTAAATGCGTGGCGGATGTCTGCCGCTGCTCTGTTTCTGTTGTCGGTGTTGCATTCCACAATGACTGCAGCGCCGCCGGGGCCGTAGCCTTCGTAAGTGACTTCATCGAAGCCTGCGCCGGATGCCGCACCGACACCCTTGGCAATGGCTCTCTGAATATTTTCCTTCGGTACATTGTTCTGCTTTGCTTTGGTCAGAGCCAGCTTCAGACGCATGTTGCCGACAGGATCTCCGCCGCCCATGCGGGCAGCAATGGTAATTTCCTTGGAAATCTTTGTGGTAATCCGCGCACGGATGGCATCGGTCTTGCCCTTCTTGCGCTTAATGTTTTCCCACTTGGAATGTCCTGACATAGTATTATTCCTCCTTTTTATTCCACCAGGGTTCGCCTAAAAGGCGGTCGAGGATGATGGCTACAGCGCTCCGCACGCACAGATGGTTGTACGTGCCCGCACCGTAGACAGGTTCTACTATATAGTCGAATTGCTTCATCATCTCTTTGGTCATGCCGAAGCCTGTCCCGAAGAGGATGAAAATCGGCTGTTCTTCTTGATGAATCTTATTCCTCAGCCATTGATAGGTCACTGTATTCGGATAAACCCGGGCATCCGTTGTGACCACCGCCGGCTTCATGCCCGTTTCTTTTTCAATCTGCTGCAGAGCTTCTTCCAGGCTGGAAACCAGTTCCGTTTCCTCGAAGGCTTCCTTCCGGTTCGCATTGTAATGGACACCGCCGCCGGTTTTCCAGTGATTCATGATTTTTGCAGCCATTTCCCGCTGTGCTTCCACGGGATGAATGATAAAGTACCGGGCTACATCATAAGTCTTTGCCGTTCTGGCGATGTCGTGCAGATCGTAGTTGGTCAGAGCTGTAGTCACTACTTCCATGTGCTTGTTATAAATAGGGTAATGGATCAGCCCTATATATACTTTTGCCATGTTCAGCCCTCCTTGTCTTCCTTTTTGATTTCCTCCAGCATGGAAAGATCCGCCGGAGAAAGGGTTCCTCTCTCCAGAAGATCCGGCCTGCAGTGAAGGGTGCGGCGCAGTGCTTCCTTCCGCCGCCATTTCGCAATATTGGCATGATGGCCGGAAAGAAGCACCTCCGGCACCTTCCAGCCGTTGTAATCAGCCGGTTTGGTATACTGCGGATATTCCAGGATAGGCTCGTAGAAGGAGTCTGAGGCAGCGCTTCCGGAATCGCCAAGGACTCCCGGCACCATCCTGGCCACAGCATCGCTGATCACCATGGCTCCCAGCTCTCCGCCGGTCAGGACATAGTCTCCTATGGAGATGAGTTCATCTGCCAGATACTGCTCCACGCGATGGTCCACGCCCTCATAATGGCCGCAGATCAGCACCAGATGGTCGTAATCTGCGTAAAGCTCCTTTGCCTTATCCTGCGTAAAAGGTTTTCCCGCAGGGGAAAGAAATATCACCCGATCCCTCGGTCCTTTTTCCGGAAGCACATGTCTGGCTGCATCAAAAAGAGGCTGGCACATCATCAGCATACCCGCACCGCCTCCGTAGATGGTATCATCCACCTGACGATGCTTCTTCAGGGTGAAGTCCCGCGGATTTGTCACAGCCATTTCCATAAGTCCCGCTTCCAGTGCTCTTTTGATCATGCTCTGATGAAAAAAAGCCTCTATGAATTCGGGAAATAGGGATAATATATCAATCTTCATTTCCTGCCTCCTAAACTGAGGAAGCTTTTGAAAATTATTTCCCTTACGGGAAAAGCTTTTATCATTCCCATTCCGGCAGATGAACCGTCATTTCCTTTTTGTTCAGATCCACGGAAAGAATGCAGGAAGGAATGGCGGGAAGGTAAATTTCCTTTCCGTTCTCCTGCCTGACAGCATAAACATTATTGGCCCCTGTCTCCAGGATTTCCGAAAGTGTGCCGACCTTTTCCCCTGCATCGGAGACTACCGTCAGTCCGAGCAGCTGGAAATAATAGTAAGTGCCTTTCGGGCAGGGGGGAATTTCCGCAAGGGGAATCTCTGCCGTCCCGGAAACAAGAGTTTCTGCCGTATTTCTGTCCTCCACGCCTTCCACATGAAGAATATATACATTCTTATGAGGACGCGCAGAAAGGATGGGATATGACTTCCCTCCGATAAAAAGCCTTTTCAGCTTCTTTAAGATCTCCGGCCGTTCGATATCGGGAAGAATACGCAAATCACCCCGCACACCATGCGGGGCAACGATTCGGCCGATGACGATCATTTCATCGGATTTCATATTAATCACGGAAAGCAACGATCTTTCCGTCTTCAACCAGGATTTCCCCGCCTACTGCAGCATTCATATCATCACCGACATGAAGAGTTACGAGACGGTTCATAGGTGCACGGTTGATTTCTGCACCGATAGCCAGCTTTTCCAGATGCGCCTTATCGGCTTCCAGCTTTTCCTTCACCTGCTGCATACGCGCTCTCTGCGCATCATACTGCGCACGGAGAGGAGCTACTGCCTGCAGGTTGATTTTTGCCTGTTCCGCAAGCTTTCCGTTGGCTTCAAATTCCAGCTGTGCCATATCATGTTCGACACGGGAAAGATTCTGGCCGATTTCAGCAAGCAGATTGGCTTTCAGGTTTTCTGTCAGCCTGGATTTTACCGCTACAGGGATCAGGACTTGTATTTCATCCATTGTGACACCTCTTAAATAATATCGACAGCAACCTTGCGGTTTTCCCGCAAAGCGCCCGCCTTGACGACGGTGCGGACCGCATTGGCAATGCGTCCCTTTCTGCCGATAACCTTACCCATATCTTCCGGAGCGACATGCACCCGGTAGATTTCCAGGTTTCCCTTCCGAACGATATCTACCGTTACGGCATCGGGATTCCTGACAAGAGCCTTAACAAGTGTTTCCACCAATTCTTTCATATACGGCCCCCATTATTTCTTTGCTTCTGCAAACTTGGCAAGGATTCCGTTCTTTCTCAGGATGGAACGAACAGTGTCGGTGGGCTGTGCACCCTTGCTCAGCCAGGACAGGGTCTTTTCTTCCTCGATCTTTACCGGAGCATCCTTCTTTGCCGGATCATACCAGCCGAGAGTTTCAACCGGAGCGCCGCTTCTTGCTGCTCTTGCATCAATAACAACAATTCTGTAGAAAGGGCTCTTCTTTGCACCAAGACGGGTCAGACGAATTTTTAACATAATTTCACCTCCTTGAAATAGTCTCGATTATTTGCGGAACATCCCGCTCAGGTTCCCTAAGTTCCCCAGCTTGGATGGATTGATTTTTTTGCCGCGCATCTTTTTCATGGTTTTCTGCATTTCTGTGAACTGCTTCATCATGCGGTTCACATCCTGTATCGGTACGCCGGCGCCGTCGGCGATGCGCTTTCTCCGGCTGCCGTTCAGAATCTTCACATTGGCCCTTTCTGCAGGGGTCATGGAAAGGATAATGGCCTCAATGTGCTTGATGGCCTTTCCGTCCAGGTCTACATCCTTCAGCTGTTCCTTGAATTTACCCATGCCGGGAATCATCCCGAGGATGGACTGGAAGGAACCGAGCTTGCGGATCTGCTTCAGCTGCTTCAGGAAATCGTCCAGGGTGAATTCGCCCTTTCTGAGCTTTCCTGCCGCATCCTTCATGGACTCCTCGTCCAGGTTGCGCTGGGCTGTCTCAATCAATGTTTCCAGATCGCCCAGGTCCAGGATTCGGCCTGCCATACGGTCGGGATGGAAATCTTCCAGCCCTCCATCCAGCTTTTCGGAAACGCCGATCATCTTGATGGGTTTCCCGGTAACGGTCTTGATGGAAAGAGCCGCACCGCCGCGGGCATCGCCGTCCAGCTTTGTCAGGATG
Organism: uncultured Dialister sp.; assembly: GCA_900557365.1. Next base: position 5,136 of record UPXR01000005.1, read on the forward strand.
GTCCCGTCGATGCCCAGGCTTTCGTCAAATGCCTTTGCCGTAGTTACGGCATCCTGGCCGGTCATGGAGTCCAGCACCAGGAGAATCTCATGGGGATGAACGGTATCCTTGATATTCCGCAGCTCTGCCATGAGCTTTTCATCGATGGTCAGACGGCCTGCGGTATCGAGAATCACGATATCCCGGTTGTAGGCCTTTGCCGTATCCACCGCATATTCCGCGATGTGCACCGGATCCACATTGGGAGGCATGCGGTACACCGGAATGTCGGTCTGCTGCCCCAGGACTTCCAGCTGTTTGATAGCAGCAGGACGGTAAACGTCGCATGCTGCCAGCAGCGGACGATGTCCTTTTTTCTTGAACATCAGCCCCAGCTTGCCCGCAGTCGTAGTCTTGCCGGCCCCCTGCAGCCCTACCAGCATGATCACCGTCATGCCCTTGGAGGAAAGGGTAATCTTGCTCTGCGTACCCCCGAGAAGTGCGGTCAGCTCATCCCGTACAATCTTGATAACGGTCTGATCCGGCTTCAGGCTGCCGAAGACCTCTTCCCCCATGGCTTTTTCCCGCACATGGGCGATAAAATCCTTGGCCACCTTGAAGTTGACATCCGCTTCCAGAAGCGCCCGCCGTACTTCCCGGAGGGCTCCGTCAATATCACTTTCGGACAGCTTGCCCTTGCCCCGGAGATCCTTGAAGGCATTCTGCAGCTTATCTCCTAAATTTTCAAAAGGCATCGGGTCACCTCATTCTGTCAAAATATCTAAAAACGGTCTGGCTTCTTCCTTTTTTGTCTCCGGAAGAAGCGCTTCCAGCGCCGCAGCCGCTTCCCGGCGCTTTCTTTTTTCCGAAGCCAGGGACAGCGCCTTTTCGTAATCGGCCAGCTGCTCTTCCCCGTGGCGCATCGCATCATGTACAGCCTGCCGGGAAATATGAAAATGCTCCGCAATTTCCGCAAGAGTCAGATTTTCATTGTAATACAGATCCAGGCATTCCTTCTGCCGCTTTGTCAGGAGCGCTCCGTAGCAGTCCAGGAGTTCTCCTTTTTGTACAATGTCTTCTATAAACATACGATCACCATAACGCTAACCATTATACAGAAGGATATTTCTTCTGTCAAGCATTTTCCCTTTACATCTTCTTTCCCTGCATCTCTTTCTTTCCAGGCCCGTCCGGGCATATAATAATTCCGGATATTCCTTATAATACAGGCAGATTTTCCGGACATCCCCGGCCGTCTGCATTTTATGATCACAGGAGGCTATGATGAAAAAAACTGCTGTTCTGTTTCTTTTATCCGCTCTTCTTTCCTCCGGCGCCGCTTTCGCCCGGGAGGAACCGCGGGACAATTTCTACTATCTTTCCCAGATCAATAAGGCATCGGACATCCTCAATACACGGGACGGACTGCTTACCCCCGCCGAAGGCCGGGATTTCGCCCGTGCTATCCAGAAGGTGATCGACCAGGGAAATTCCCCGGACGGCAGCCGTCCCCGTCTCGTCATCACCTATGAGCCCTACCTGATCAAAGAAGGCGGACCGGACATTACCAAAATCCATGCAGGCCGTTCCTCACAGGATATGCTGTCCACCACCTCCATCATGGAACAGCGGGACCATCTTCTCGTTCTTTCCGACCGGCTGAATCAGGTCCAGAAGGATCTGATCCGTCTCGCTGAGGAAAATAAGGATACGCTGATTCCGAATTACACCAACGGCGTAGCCGCTCAGCCGAACAGTCTTGCCCATTACCTGATTGCCTACGCCAATGCCTATGCCAGAGACAGCGAACGGCTGCAGCAGTACTATGCACGGCTCAACCGTTCTCCCATGGGCGCCACCGTACTGAACGGCACCGGCTGGCCGCTGGACCGGGACGGCATGGCCTCCTATCTGGGCTTTGATTCCATTGCCTACAACACCTACGATGCGGGCCAGGTCTTCACGCAGGAAGCCCCCATAGAAACAGCCGGCATTGTCAGCGCCATTGCCATCCACACCACAGGCTTCATTGAAGAAATCATGCAGCAGTATGCCCAGCCCCGTCCGTGGATTCTCCTGCGGGAAGGCGCCGACACCACCTACGTTTCCTCTGCCATGCCCCAGAAACGGAATCCCGGTCTTCTGAACAGCACCCGTGCCGATGCAGGCACGCTCCTGGGCGATGCAGCCGGTGCCGTCTTCCGTGCCCATAACATCCCCGCCGGAATGCCCGACGGACGGCTCAGCGGCTCCAATGATACGATGGTCCCCGCCGCAGCCATGCTGGGGAAATTTGATAAAATTCTGAACAGCCTGGTCATTGATAAGAACCGCTCTCTGGAAGAGCTGGATCTGGACTGGACCTGCTCCCAGGAAATCGCCGACCGCCTCATGAAGAACCACGGCATCCCCTTCCGGGAAGGCCACCACTTCGCTTCGGAGATTGTCACCTATGCCAGAGCCCATCAGATCACGCCGATGAACTTCACCTACGAGCAGGCGAAATCCGTGTATGATACTCTGACAAAGACCGACCCGAACCTGCCGAAGGTCTTCCCCATGAGTGAACAGGAATGGAATGATTCCAAAGACCCTGCCGCCATCGTCCGCCACCGCGCCGTCAAGGGCGGGCCGCAGCCGGCTGAGCTGGAAAAGATGATTTCCATGGCCAAAAAGACTCTGGCTCAGAACGAGGAATGGACCCGGACCGCCAGAAACAAGCTTGCCTCTGCAGAAAACCGGCTCAATCAGGATTTTGATAAAATGAAAGAATAACTAAAAATAGAAAAGCCGGACAGAAAAAGCTCCGCCGTACGCCCGAACCGCACGGCGGAGCTTTTGTCTGCCTGTTTCTTTATCGGAAGCAGCATTTCCTCCGGAAAATCCGCTGCTGCCATACATGACTCCGGAAAAGCTTCCGGAAAACAAGAAATCCCGAAAATACAGTCACTTTCGGGATTTCTGTCTAAATCAATCAGTCCTGATCTTCTTCGCCGTCACCGGTCAGAACATCAATAGAAGCGATCCGGTCGCCTTCCTCCAGTCTCTGGAGAATAACGCCCTGGCCTGCCTTGGCCTTTTTGCTGGAAATCTGGCTGGCCTTTGTCTTGATGGTAATTCCCTGTTCGGAAACACCGACCAGCTCATCCTGGTCATCGGCCGCTACAAGAGCCACAACCTCATAGCCCTTCTTGAAATTCCGCACGCCCTGACCGTTCCGGCCCTGCAGGTGATAGGCGGAAGATTTATTTCTCTTTGCATTGCCGTCCGCGGAAATGGTGAAGATATCCTTATCTCCTGCAATAACCGCACCGACTACTTCATCGGGAACGCCGTCCGTTTCGGTAAGACGGATGCCATGAACACCTGCTGCGCCGCGGCCCATATTTCTCACCACATCATCCGATACGGAGAAGCGGATGGCCATGCCGAACCGGGTTCCGAGGATAACATCTTCATCACCCCGGATGGACAGGACCGTAACCAGGCTGTCTCCTTCATTCAGACGAACCGCAATGAGGCCCTTCCGGTTGATATTCTTGTATTCGGAAAGCTCGGTCTTCTTCACATATCCGTTGGCCGTTACCATGAGGAGGTACTTCGTATCTTCCCCGGCTGCATCCACATCAAGAAGCTCCGTCACTCTTTCATCCGGCGCCAGGCTGGGGATGAAGTTAATGAGTGCGCTGCCTCTTGCGGTGCGGCTCGACTTTGGCAGCTCAACGGCGGTCTTCATATAAACCTTGCCCTTATTGGTAAAGAAGAGAATGCGGTTATGGGTGGAGGTATTGAGCAGCTTCCATACATAATCGTCGTCCTTCATCTTCATGCCCGACACGCCGCGGCCGCCCTTTCTCTGTACGCGGATATCGCCGGAATCCATGCGCTTGATATAATTCTGCTTCGTGAGCGTAATCGTCATGGGTTCATCCGGAATCAGATCGGTGATTTCAAAATCATCTGCTGCATCGGTAATTTCCGTGCGGCGGTCATCGCCGAAGCTCTTCTTTTCTTCTTCCAGTTCTTCCTTGACAACCTGCATGATCTTTTCTCTGGAAGAAAGCAGATCTTCCAGGTAAGCAATGGTCTCCTTCACGTCCTTATAGTCTGCTTCCAGCTTGTCTCTTTCCAGTCCGGTCAGACGGCGGAGACGCATATCCAGAATGGCAATGGCCTGCTTTTCGGAAAGGCCGAATTTTTCAATCAGTGCCGCCTTGGCAATTTCATCGGTACGGGATTCCCGGATGGTCCGGATAACTTCGTCGATATGATCCAGAGCAATCAGCAGACCTTCCAGAATATGCGCCTTGGCTCTGGCTTTATCCAGCTCATACCGGCTTCTCCGGGTAATGACCTCTTCCTGATGCTGCAGGTAATAGTACAGAATCTGTTTCAGATCCAGGATCCGCGGGTGGCCGTCCACCAGAGCCAGCATGATTGCGCCGAAATTAATCTGCATCTGGGTATGCTTGAACAGATTGTTCAGCATGATTTCCGGATTGACATCCGCCCGGAGCTCGATGGCGATCCGCATGCCGCTCCGGTCCGATTCATCCCGCAGCGCCGTAATACCGTCCAGTACCTTCTGACGGGAAAGATCGGCAATGGATTCGATCAGACGCGCTTTGTTGACCTGATAAGGAATTTCCGTCACAACAATGCGGCTCTTTCCTCTTTCCATTTCCTCGATATCCGTCTTTGCCCGGACCGTGATGCTTCCCCGGCCGGTGCGGTACGTATCTTCGATGCCCTTTCTGCCTACGATAATTCCGGCAGTCGGGAAATCCGGCCCTTTGATATACTGCATCAGTTCCGGAATGGTGATGTCCGGACGGTCGATCATGGCACAAAGTCCGTCAATGACCTCTGTCAGGTTGTGCGGCGGAATATTTGTGGCCATGCCGACGGCAATCCCGTAGGAGCCGTTGACCAGAAGGTTCGGAATACGGGAAGGAAGAACCAGCGGTTCCTGAAGAGAACCGTCGTAGTTCGGCATGAAATCCACTGTATTCTTATCAATATCTCTCAGCATTTCCACAGTGATCTTTGCCATACGCATTTCCGTATAACGCATGGCCGCCGCAGAGTCACCGTCCACACTGCCGAAGTTGCCGTGGCCGTCCACCAGCGGATAACGGGTGGAAAAATCCTGTGCCATGCGGACTGCCGATTCATACACGGCAATATCTCCGTGCGGATGATATTTACCCAAGACATCGCCGACGATGCGGGCAGACTTTTTATACGCCTTTCCCGGCAGCATGCCTGCTTCGCTCATTGCATAAAGGATGCGGCGGTGAACCGGCTTCAGACCGTCCCGCACATCGGGAAGTGCACGGGTCACGATAACACTCATGGCATAATCAATATAGGAATTTTTCATCTGCCCTTCCAGAGGGGTATTGATGATTTTTCCTTCTTTCCAGTCCATAAAGACTCCTTTCCCTGTATTACATAATAAAAAGGAGGCGGAAGCCTCCCCCTTCGCTTTTCTTATTTTACCATAAAAACGCTTCCAAAGCCATTTAAAGCGTTTTTTCACCATTTTCTGCAATAATTATACAAAAGCAATTATCCCGTTTAATAAATCCCCCCTGGCTTCTGCAATGCCCCCTGCGGGGATTTTATCGGGAAATTCCGCTTTTTTCATTTCTTTCTTTATAGTATAATGAAATATAACTCAGTTTGCATGAAGAAATAAGGAAATCCTATGAAAAAATATATCATTCCGGCCATCATTGTCCTGATTCTCCTTCTGGGAGGCGGGATTTATACCATCTATCACTTCGTCGCAGGAACCCCCTGGCAGGGTACCTGGTGGGGCGTCCAGGAAGCAGGCGTCAACTGGTCCGGCGACCATATCCGCAATCTGGAAACCGTCACCTTTACAAAAAATGAAGACAATACCATTACTGTAGTACACCGCGTCCAGAACGGAAGCAAGGAAATCGAAGGCAGCCTTTCCGGCACAGGAAAGATTGACGGAGGCCGCCTGATTGTCACACCAAAGGACGGCGGGCGGGATAAAGTCTTTTCCTACCATACCGTTTCCAAAACCATTGAAACGCCTCTGACCCACGAAAACGGAGACCCGGTGGTTCTGGAATCCCTGACGGAGGCCAATAATGAACAGATGGAAAATATCCGGAGCGAAATCGTAAAGACCTCGCAGAAGCCGGAAAATAAGATCGATACTACATTGTCAGCCTCCAGGAGCTGACCGGTACGGCTCCATTCCGCTTTCATGCGGTCCTGCCGGAGGATCTTTATCATTTCCCGCACACAAAAGCCCTCCCTTGCCGATGCAGTCATCCCATCGGCAAGGGAGGGCTTTTTTATATGCCGCTTTGAAAGCTCCGGAGAATCCGGTCAGACGCTTTCCGGTTTCTTTCCGCTGTGCAGAGTGAAAATCACCAGTTCCCGGGGACAGCCGAACCGGAACGGAAACCAGCCGGCGCTGCCTCTGGACACATACCCGTAATGGGTCCCGTCGCTGTACATTCCCCGGGTATACGGGAACGGCGTCAGAATCGGTTTCCCCAGAAGGCCGATCTGTGTGCCGTGGGTATGCCCCGTCATGGTCAGGATGACGCCCCGTGCAAAGCCGTCATCAATGAAGTCCGTACAGTGAGACAGGAGAAGAGAAGGCGCTCCGCCGGGAACTCCCTCGTACGCCTGATCCATCCATTCTTTTCGTTCCCGTACCTCTGCTTCTCCCCGGGAGAAGGGAAAATCCACCCCGGCCACATAGAGTGTGTCTCCGCCCCGGTGCAGGACCGTATGCTGATTTTCCAGAAGAACCACCGGTGTTTTCTTCAGCTCGCTCCGGATGTATTCTTTTCCCCGGTAAAATTCATGATTTCCCCAGGAATAAATGATGCCGTCCGGAAAAAGAGAAACAGACCGGGCAAGGATTTCCGCCGTTTCCGGCATGAATTTTACATCATCGATCAGATCCCCCGTAAAGAAGAGCGTTTTGGCTCCCGCTTTCCGTGCTCTTTCTATTTCTCCCGGCAGATCCGTATACCGGAAATAGGGACCGATGTGCGTATCCGTCATCTGCGCGATCCGATATCCTTCAAACCCGGCAGGAATCCGGTCGGACCAGATATCGATATATTCAGTCTGCTCCCGGAGATTTCCGTCAACAGCACCGTAAATCCCGATCAGAGCAGCCAGCACCAGGACTGCCCCGCTCAGCTTTTCCGTCACCGGCCGAAGCTTTTTCGGAATGGACAGAACGGCCAGACACAGCGCAGGCAGCAAAAAAATCAGATTGGCCACCATCAGGCCGCACAGGATATATGCCGGCCAGATCGTCCAGTCGGGAAGCAGACTGTACCCCTTGGCATACCACAGGTAGTACCATGCGGGAATAACGGCACAGAGCCATCCCAGGAAAAGACAGCGGCCGATTCTCCGCCCGCCGTGCAGCAAAGCCCAGAGCAGTCCGTTCAAAAGACCTGCGGTCGTAAAGATTCCGTTAATCAGAAATACCCAGCCCATAAGAACCTCCCTTCCGCAGTCCGCCGCAATACCGTTTTTTCCTATACATACTTTTCTGCCAGTGCAGCCAGTTTCGCATGAGGCCCGGCCAGCGGAATCCTTTGATATTCCTCGGGGGAAAACCATCGGTATTCCCCTTCCGGCACCTGCCCCGTCTCAAAAAGATAGGCCTTCATATGCCAGATCCGATGGGTAAAGACATGCGTATAGGACCAGACCAGCTCCTCCGCCTTTCCGTCCAGCCTCTGCTCCAGTTCCTTTCTTCCTGCGGAGATATCATTTTCCGTCTCAGAAAGAACCATGGGAAATTCCCACATGGAAGCCAGCATGCCTGTCCTTCCCCTTTTATGCAGGAGCACTTTGCCGTCCCTGATCCATACCGCACAGAAAGCATTGTATTCCTTCTGTTTCTTTTTCGGCGCTCTTACGGGAAGCGATTCCGTTTTCCCTTTCCGAAAGGCCTCGCAGAGAGAAGCCAGCGGACATTCTCCGCAGCGGGGACGGCGGGGAATACAGATTTCCGAACCCAGATCCATCAGCGCTTCGTTGAAATCTCCCGCTCTTTCCGGCAGCGTCTTTTCCACCAGAGCCCGGATCTCCTTTTTTCCCTTTGTACGGGTGATATCCTCTTCCACATCATACAGCCGGGCATACACACGAAGCACATTGCCGTCAATGGCAGGCACCTTCTTCCCGTAAGCCAGGGAAAGGATAGCCCCTGCCGTGTAGTCGCCGATGCCGGGCAGGCTCCGGATTTCCTTTTCCTCCCGGGGAAAACGGCCTCCGTATGCAGCAGCAATCTCTCCGGCAGCTTTGTGGATATTCCTCGCTCTGGAATAGTAGCCCAGCCCCTGCCAGGCATGGAGAACCTCTGCCTCACTTGCCTCTGCCAGAGCCTCCACGGTGGGGAAACGGTCCATCCAGGCGGAAAAATATCCCTTCACAGCCTCCGTCCGGGTCTGCTGCAGCATGATTTCGGAAATCCACACATGATAGGGATTCCGCGGTTTATCCTCCCGCCAGGGAAGCTCCCGCCGGTGGGTTTCAAACCAGTCCAGCAGCAGCGATGCCAGGTCCTGCGCCATCATTCCATCTCCGTAAATTCGTAATCATACACGGTTTCCCCGTCTTCGGCAAAATAAATCGTTCCCCGGATTTTCTTCCCGGAAAGGATCATCGGAAGCCAGATCCGATCCGCCATCCACATTTCCTCATACGGAAATTCTGCCGGGGAAAACCATCGGGGCTCCATCTCCTCGGAAAGGTGCGGCGTGCCTTCCCAGTCCCGGGCAAAATATACCACACCGGCATGAGACCACTGGGGATCGCTGGGCTGATGAAAATACAAATCGCCTGCCGGAATCAGCGCTTCCGGACGGATCCGCAGAGAGGACTCCTCAAAAAGCTCCCGGGCCGCACATTCCCGCATCGTTTCTCCCGCCTCAATCTTTCCGCCGAAGCCGTTCCATTTTCCGAAGCCCATTCCTCTCCGCTTCCGGCCGAGCAGAATCTTTCCGTCTGCTCTTACCGGATATACCAGAGACGTATCACGCATGATAGGTCTCCAGATACAGCTCACGGAAAAGGCGTTTTCCCGTTTCTGTCTTGTACAGACGGCGGTAAAGGGCTTCATTCTGCTTCCTTTCCGCTCCGTCCTCATACTGATTGACCAGCATATCCGCTTCGGCCAGAATCTGCGCATCCGGTCCGTCAATGGAACCGTAGGAATGATGATGGGCAATCAGCCAGAGTATGCGTTCCGTATCCTCCGGAGCAAAGGCCAGCTTCTCCAGCATCGGCCGGGCTTCATCGGGCCCCAGTTCCTGCTGGATCTGGCCATCGTTCCGTCCGAAGCGCCGTTCCCCCTCATGAATCCCGATATCATGGACATAAGCCGCTGCTTCCAGCAGGAAAAGTGTATGTTCCGGAAGCTTTTCCTCCTCCCCGATCAGCCGGGCAAAGGCATGCACCTTCAGGAAATGATGGATCCGCTTCGGATCCCCCTTATCATACTCAATCATAGCCTCGCAAAGTCTGCGCAACTGTTCCATAAACTTCTCCTCTGAAAAACAAAAAACGATACGGAGCCCCCTCCGCATCGTCCTCTTTCTGATAAATCTTATTTTGCCAGTTTCTGAGCAACTGCAGCGGTTACATCTTCGCCGCCGTCAACTACAGCACCCTGTTCCAGAATGATGTCGAGGCCCTTTTCCTGACGTACCTGCTGAATGGCTTTCATGATGTCATTCAGAATCGGCTGCATGGTGGATTTTTCCTTGGCATCCAGATCCTTCTGGATTTCCATAGCGATTTCCTGCTTTTCCTGGTCGGTCTTGCCTGCGCTGCGGCTCTTGAAGTTATCCTGTGCCTTCTGAGCAGCGGTTCTCATATCGAGCTGTGCCTTCTGCATTTTCGGATGTGCCTGGAGAAGAGCATTGGAATTTACATAACCGATTCCTGCTGCGAATGCCGGAACCATAGCGCCTAAGGAAATCAGACCTGCTGCAACAACAGCTGCCGTTTTTTTCATTTTCATGATATTATCCTCCTGTTAACACTCCCGTCATACGGGAGAATCAATATAAGTTTATAATAATCTGAGAATCAGCCGGTGTCAATCGACATCAGTCAAAATACAATGCGGTTTATAAATTGTTTAAAAGAAAAGAATACTTACTTTTCTTTTCCGCCCTTGGCTTCCAGCGCAGCGGTTTCCGCTTCCTCTGCCATGGCCTGCTTGGCTTCCTTCAGAGCAGCTTCCCGCACCTCATCCCGTTTCTCTTTTTTCTTTCCGAAATGGCTGATGACTTCCGGCACCAGATTGATGATCCGGTCCATTGCCGTATTGGAGGCGGCATTCTTGATGGAAAAGAGCTCTACTCTTTCCCCTTTCATGATCAGCACCGCTGTGGGCGTCATCTTTCCTCCGCCGGCACCGCCCGCCGCAGCAGAGCCGTGTGTTCCCGTGCCGAAGCCGAAGGAAACATCCACAAAGGGAACGATGGTCGCATCTCCCAGGTAAATCGGCTTCCCTACGACCGATTCCGTGGTAATCATATTCTTGAAGTCCTCAAAAATCTTCTTTCTCAGTTCTTCGTCCATTTTCCTTTTCTTCCCTTTCTGAAATGATAAAATTCCCGCGCCTGCTTTGACAGGATCAGGCGGAGCACAATATATACCGCATAGAGAGGAAGAATCCTTCCCCCTGCGGAAATCGTCAGATCCGTTTTCGGTTCGACGTAATTCCAGACTATATCCTTCGTTTCCCTGCAGAAAAAAGCCCGTGTGAGTCCGCAGAGAACCCCTGTATGCATCGGGTCGGAGGTGCCGAATTCTCCCCTTGCTTCCCATCTTCCGGGGAAACTGTGCCGGAGAAGCGCGCTTGCCGCAGAGAATGCCTTCTCTGCCAGTCCGTTCCGGACAGCAAACCGGAGCTGCGCCCACAGGGACGGGCGGACGGCTTCTTCTGTTTCCGGCAGTTCTGTCTCCCTTCCGGCTTCTCTTTCCTCATCCAGTGCCCGGTCGTATGCATCCAGGATCTGGTCCAGCTCCTGCTGCGCTTCCCGGGAGGAGATTTCCCCTTCATCCTTTTCCGGCGCTCCGTCTTTTCCGGCTTCGGCAGAGATTTCCGGAGGTATCGGTGTTTCCGGAGCAGCCGGCCGTTCCGCCGTTTCCGATTTTTCTTCCTGCTTTCCCTCTGCCGGAGGGGATGTGCTGCTATTTTTCACCGGCCGGTCCGGTTTCTCCTCCTGTTTTTCTTCCTCTCTGTCAGGAAAGGTTTTCTTCTTTCCCAGAAGGCCGAAAAAGAGGGAAACCTCTGCGGTGATCCCCTTCCGGTCCGCCGTGAAGGAATACCGCACCGGCACAAGAAGGAGCAGGAACAGGAAGACAAGCACCCCGAGAAGCAGGAGCAGTGCCCCGTAAAGGACCGTTATCACCGCGTCCGTCATAGGCCGTCATACAGGCGGCTCAGTTCATCGGCCGCCTCCTTGCTTTCCTTGACCAGATATGCCGGGGAAAGGATTTTCACCAGCGGCGCCCGGGCCAGTGCCCACGCCTTCATGGCCGAGCAGGGACACATCACCTCTACCGTCACCCGGTCCTGCTGCGCAGAAACCAGATGCGCCGATTTGCCGAAATCCGTCATAATTTCCGAAAGAAGACGGCTGTCCGCCTCAAAGGAGCAGATTTCCGGAAATCCCGTATAAACCGCACTTTGCCGATACAGATAATCAACGAGCTTTTCCCCTGCCGCCAGAGGAACGTCCTTCTGCTGCACCGCTGCTTCCTCCAGAATTTCCTCTTCGCTGATGCGGTCGATAAAGTATGCCGCCAGAGAAATGCTTCCCTCAGGATTCCCCAGAAGGATGTAGCGGTCATCGGAAGCAACCACGGCAAAGGGAGAAAGGATATACCGCCGGTCCTCCCCCGACGGGGTCCGGTCATGATGGCGTTTCCCGTCGGCCTCATAGTGGTCGTAATAGAAAGCGATTTTCTTCTTTTTGGAAAGAGCCGTCCCGATCACAGAAAGCAGCGCCTCCGGCTTGGCCGCCTTCATCGGAGCAGGAAGATTCCGGATGTTGCCTTTCCCGTCATCAAAGGACCGGCTGTGGAGACGGCGCAGCTTTTCCGAAAGCTGCCGCACCGCAGACTGCGGAAGATGAGAAAAATAAAGAAGGTCGGAAAGGAGCGTCAGCTCCTCTGTATTCATGGCATGATCCCAGTACCAGTCCAGGGAAAGCGGCACCTGCTTTCCGTTCATCATCCGGGTCACCTCCCGGCAATTTACGGGAAGCCCTGCATCCCTCAGCCGGTTCAGATTCCGTCCTACCGACTTCCGGTTCACCGTCATACCGTATTTTTCTTCCAGCTGTGAAACGATTTCCTGCTGCGTCATCGGATGGTCCGCATCCGATTCCCGAAGCAGGATCTGAATAATGCGCACAATGGACAGCTTGCCTGCGCCTTCACCGGCCGCCATCCGTCATTTCCCCCGGCTCCGGAAGAGCCAATCGGACAGACAGGAGCAAAGCGATGCCGCCGGCACCAGCAGTCCTTTCACCGGAGCAGCATTCATCACTGTGTGGACCAGGCCTGCGATGGTGATGCCGCCCAACAAATCCGTCGGATAATGCACGCCTGCAAACACCCGGGAAAAAGCAAGCAGCCCTGCCAGAACCGTCATCAGACGGGAGCCGGGCATGTGCATCCGCAGCAGCTGCATGGCCACTACGGCACCGTTCATGGTGTGGTTGCTCGGAAAGGAAGCATTCGCCTTATGGCCGGTAAAATTCCATACTTTCCAGTCCTTCACAAAGGGACGGGGACGGTTCCAGAGCTTTCCTGCCGCAAAGGAAATCAGGGAGGCCGCACACACCGCCGCAAAGGTAATCACGCAGCAGAAACGGCGTTCCTCTTTCCTGTCTCCCGGTGCAAACCAGAGAATCAATCCGTAAATCAGGAAAGCCCAATGGCCGTACCGGGCCATCAGATCCATCATCAGGTCCAGCGGCCGTACCCTGCCGGCCAACCCGTTGAGCCTTTTCACCGCTTCCAGATCGAGATCCATATCATCACCCCGCAGATCAAAAAGCATATCCTCCGGTCAGGCCGAAGGAACCTCTGTTATATCCATAATTTTAACATAGTCGGAATGCTTTGACAAAAACGGCACAAAAACGGCCCATCACGATTTCATCAAAAAAACGCTGTGGAAGAGATTTCTCTTCACAGCGTTTTTTGACTTTAATTATTTTTCTTTTTCCTTTTCTTCTTCCTGCCGCCTCATAGCTTCTTCTTTTTTCTTACGGGCCTTGTCAAAAACGCCGCAGCGGGAAAAAATCATGGAAAGAAGCGCCACGCAGGCACAAAGAACGATGAACAGGTTAACAGTGGTAGCGCCTTCCTGGTACACCCGGAACAGGGAATAAAAGAAAACCAGTACAAGAAGGGCATCCTGAAAATTTTTTGCCATAACTCCTCCGGACAGGGGAATGCTCCGGGACCGGAGCAAAACAGAATATCAAGATTTTGCCGCAGAATCTCAGCAGGTATGACACCGATCGTAAAGACCGTGTTTCTTCAGCAGCTCAATCATGGTATCGCCGATGTGAGCCACCGTCTTTGCCACGGGAATTCCCACCGCATTGAGAGCCGCAATCTTTTCCGCCGCAGTTCCTTTTCCTCCGGAAATGATGGCGCCTGCATGGCCCATTCTCTTTCCGGGAGGCGCCTGGCGTCCCGCAATGAAGCCTGCTACGGGCTTCTTCATATTCACGGAAATCCACTTGGCGGCTTCCTCTTCCGCATGACCGCCGATTTCCCCGATCATCAGTACGGCATAGGTATCGGGATCTTCATTATACAGCTTCAATGCATCAATGAAATCCGTTCCCTTGATGGGATCGCCGCCGATGCCCACCGCACCGGTCTGGCCGATGCCTGCCTGGGTCAGCTGGTAGGTTGCTTCATATGTCAGTGTTCCCGAGCGGGAAATCACGCCCACATGGCCCTTCCGGAAAATTTCTCCCGGGATGATGCCGATATTGCATTCATCCACACTGATGATGCCCGGGCAGTTCGGTCCGATGAGAACCGTCCGCTTGCCCTCCATATAGCGATGCACCCGCACCATGTCCTCCACCGGGATATGCTCCGTAATGCATACCACCAGCTCCAGCTTGGCTTCCACCGCTTCCATGATGGCATCCGCCGCAAAAAAAGCGGGAACAAAAATAACGGAAGCCGTCGCACCCGTAGCCGTGACAGCATCCCGGACGGTATTGAAGACCGGCACGCCGCAGCAGAGCTGGCCCGCTTTTCCCGGAGAGGTGCCGCCTACGATCTGCGTACCGTACTGCTGCATCAGTGATGTATGGAAACGAGCCGCACTTCCCGTAATGCCCTGGACAATGACCTTTGTATCCTTATGTATTAAAATGCTCATTTTTCAAGTCCTCCTTCGGTCAGCTTTTTCGCCAGGGAAATAATCAGCTTGGCTCCCTGATCCATATCTTCTGCAGGGTACAGGTTCCTGACCTGCGCCTCCCGAAGGATTTTCCGGCCTTCCTCTACCTTTCTTCCTTCCAGACGGACTACCACCGGAATCGGGAATTCATTCTTCCCGCCGGACAGCATGGCTGCCGATTTCACCACTCCGTCGGCAATAACATCGCACCGGTTGATTCCGCCGAAAATATTGATGAAAATACCGTGCGCCTGATTGTCCTCCGTCATAATCCGGAAAGCTGCCACAATCTTTTCCGGCGTAGAATCCCCGCCTACATCCAGGAAATTCGCCGGGCTTCCGCCGTTTTCCTTGATAATGTCCACGGTGGCCATGGCCAGTCCCGCACCGTTGACCATGCATGCCACATCTCCGCCGAGATTGACATAATTCAGACCTTCCTTGGCCGCTTCCCTTTCCTTGGGATCTTCCTCGGAAATATCGCGGAGCGCCACGATTTCCGGATGACGGGGAAGCGTGCTGTCATCAAAGTTCAGCTTTGCATCCAGGGCAATCACATCATTCTCATCGGTGACCACCATGGGGTTGACTTCCGCCAGCGTGCAGTCCTTCTCAATGAATACCCGGTACAGGTACTTCATAAAGGTGGACGCCTTGCGGATCACGGCCTGTTCCATATGAAGCGCATACGCCATGCGGATGGCCTGGAAATCTGCCAGGCCGATGACCGGATCGATGTATTCCTTGATGATTTTTTCCGGGTGCTCCGCCGCTACATCTTCAATGGACATACCGCCCGATTCCGAACCCATCATGACCACGCATTCCGACTGTCTGTCCACCAGGAACGACAGGTAGTATTCCTTCTTGATCCGGCAGCCAGATTCGATCAGAAGCCGGTTTACCTTTTTCCCCTGCGGCCCGGTCTGGCGGGTCACCAGTGTTTTTCCCAGGAGTTCCTTGGCAAACTCCCCTGCTTCCTTCGGAGAATGAGCCAGCTTGACACCTCCCGCTTCTCCGCGGCCGCCGGAATGAATCTGTGCCTTGACCACGACCACGTCCGTTCCCAGACGGCGTGCACTTTCGATGGCCTCATCCACCGTAAAGACCGGATAGCCCTCCGGCACATGGATTCCGTACTCCTTCATGACCTGCTTGCTCTGGTACTCATGAATGTTCATAAAATTCCCCTTTCAGAAATCAGCCGACAGAACGCCCGTTTCTTTTTCTGTTTCTTCCGTACACCTGCACCCGGAAACTGCCGGATGCCGTACGTTTGATATCTTTTTTATTATATACCATTTTCTCCGTCTGTATCATGTATTTCCGAAAAGAAAGCCGCACGAAAAAAGCTCTGCCGAAGCAGAGCTCTTTCCGTGTGAATTTGTCTATACCAGGCGCAGTGCGCCGCGGCATCTTATCCAAGGAAGGACATGGTTTCCTTCCATTCTCCGGATATTTTCTTCATCTTTTCGACTGCATCCTTTCCGTGAGCCTGCTGCCGGGCCACCGATTTCGGACCGGTGCCGCCGTAGCTTTCTCTGTTTTTGACGCAGTTTTCTATTTTCAGTGCATCCAGGATATCTTCCTCAAAGAGAGGCGAGAAATTCCGGAATTCTTCCATGGTCAGGTCATGCAGCACCTTGCCGTTTCTGATGCAGTAGTATACGGCGGAGCCTACCACTGCATGGGCCTTCCGGAAAGGAAGTCCTTTTTTTGCCAGATAGTCGGCCATATCGGTTGCATTGGAGAAATCGTGCTCCAGAACTTCTCTGGCATGGTCGCCGTTCACCTTCATGGTGCGGATCATCCCTGCATAGAGGTCCAGAGCCATGGAAAGGTTATCCAGTGTATCAAATACGCCTTCCTTATCCTCCTGCATATCCTTGTCATACGCCAGGGGAAGTCCCTTCATCACGGTCAGAAGTCCCATGAGGTGACCGTAGATGCGGCCTGTCTTTCCGCGGATCAGCTCGCACATATCCGGATTTTTCTTCTGCGGCATGATCGAGCTTCCCGTGGAATAGCTGTCGTCCAGTTCGATAAAGGAGAATTCACTGGTGCTCCAGTAAACAAATTCCTCCGACAGACGGGACAGATGCATCGCACAGATGGAAGCAAAAGACAGGAACTGCAGCAGGTAATCCCGATCGGATACAGCATCCAGACTGTTTCCGTACACGGAGGAAAAGTGCAGGGCTTCCGCTTCCTGTTCCGGGTTCGTGGGATAGGTCGTCCCTGCCAGGGCACAGGCCCCGATAGGAGACATATCCGCCATTTCCCAGCATTCCTCCAGACGCCGGAAATCTCTTTCCAGCATGGCGAAATAGCAAAGCATATGATGGCTGAACAGGACCGGCTGCGCCCGCTGCATATGGGTATAGCCAGGAATGATCACATCGCTGTACTTCACAGATGCATCCAGAAGTGCTTCCTCGAGTGCAATCAGCTTATCGGCCAGCAGACCGATATTCCGCTTCATGTACATATGAAGATCCAGCGCACACTGGTCGTTTCTGCTCCTTGCCGTATGGAGGCGGGCGCCGGCATCGCCGATATCATCGGTGAGGCGCTTCTCCACATTCATATGGATATCTTCCAGCTCGATTTTGAAATCAAAATTTCCTTCATCGATCTGTTTTTTGATGGCCTTCAGGCCTTCCGTAATTTTTTGGCAGTCCTCTTCGGAGATAATTCCCCGATCGGCCAGCATCTTTGCATGAGCCAGGGAGCCTGCAATGTCTTCTCTGTACATCCGCCAGTCATAGCCGATGGATGCATTGAAGTCCAGTGCCGTCTTTTCCTCAGCCTTGGCAAACCGGCCGCCCCACATCATGTCGCTCATTTTTCATTTTTCTCCATCATCAGAGCCCGGATGGTGAGCGGAAGTCCGAAGAGATTGATGAATCCTTCTGCATCGGCCTGGTTGTATACATCGTCTTCGCCGAAGGTAACGAATTCTTCATTGTACAGGGAATACGGGCTTTCTGCGCCGTGGGACATAATATTGCCCTTGTAGAGACGGAGGGTTACCTTGCCGGTAACGGTTTCGCTGGTCTTATCGGCAAAAGCCTGGAGCGCTTCTCTCAGCGGAGCAAACCACATGCCGTCGTAAACCAGTTCGCTGTACTTGATGGCGGCAGACTGCTTGAAGTGGAAGGTTGCCCGGTCAAGGCACAGTCTTTCCAGTTCGGTATGTGCATAGAACAGGATGGAGCCGCAGGGGTTTTCATAAACGCCTCTGGACTTCATGCCGACCAGTCTGTTTTCTACCAGGTCATCAATGCCGATTCCGTTTCTCGCGCCGATAGCATTCAGAGTATTTACCAGTTCCACACCGTCCATCTTCGTGCCGTTGACAGCAACCGGTACGCCCTTTTCGAAATCAATGGTAACGAATTCCGGCTTGTCGGGAGCATCTTCCGGATCGCAGGTAACCAGGTACATATCCTTGTGCGGTGCATTGGCCGGATCTTCCAGGTCATCCCCTTCGTGGGACAGATGCCACATATTCCAGTCCATGGAATACGGATATTTCTGAGCTGCTTTTTCTTCTTCGGTCTGCTTTTCATCATACTTGTCGATCGGCACACCGTGTGCTTCTGCATAAGCCATTTCATCTTCTCTGGATTTCATGTCCCAGATTCTCCAGGGAGCGATGATCTTCATATGCGGAGCCAGTGCCTTGATGGTCAGTTCGAAACGAACCTGATCGTTGCCCTTGCCGGTCGCACCGTGGCAGATGGCATCAGCGCCGTATTTCTTGGCCATATCGACCAGGCACTTGCCGATCAGCGGACGGGCGAAGGAGGTTCCCAGGAGGTACTTGCCTTCATAAATTCCGTCAGCCTTCAGTACATTGTAAGCATATTCTTCAATGAATTCCTTGCGTACATCCAGCGTTTCCGCATAGGTAGCACCGGAAGCCAGTGCTTTCTTGTGAATCGCATCAAAATCTTCCGGCTGGCCCAGGTTGACAGTGCACGCAATGACTTCACAGCCGTAATTTTCTTTCAGCCACGGAATAATAACAGAGGTATCCAGTCCGCCGGAATAAGCAAGAACTACTTTTTTTACATTTTTTACATCCAACATAATGATGCCGCCTTTCTCTTTTGGTATAGACATTTACGCCCTTCACAGGGGCTTTTTCAACGATGTGATAATTATACAACCATCTGCATAAATCTGCAACATTTTTTTTGAGAATTTTTCCGATTTATTTTTATTGTTTCCCTGAGGAATCCTGTTTTGTCCGACAGTACGGGGAAATTTCCGTATTCACAATATGCAGATTATGCAGAGAATTTTCTGCATGTCCGCAAAAAAGCCATTTTCCCACGCAAAAACAGCACCTCCTGGTGAAGGTGCTGTCTGTATGCTGGGATTTCTCCGTCTGCAAAATTTCTCAGAAACTCTTCCTGCCCTCGTAAAGCAGCTCTTTGATGAAATTCGGAAGAACAAAGCAGCTCTTCTGAATTCCTTCATTGTAATAGCGCAGAGAGGGCGGGCAGGGATGGCAGATTTCCGCACGGAGCGGATCATATTTTTTCGAGGCTATCATGAAGGAATGGAGGCATTCCGGATAGATCGGCACATGGGAATAGTACATCCGCACGATGGGGAATACATCTCCCATAGCCCGGAATACATCATGTACGGTCTGCTGCTGCACAATGGGGGATTCCGACTGCTGTACAATGAGCCCGTCTTCCCGAAGAGCTTCCCTTGCACTTTTATAGAATTCCCGGGTAAACAGTCCCTCTCCCGGCCCGATCGGGTCCGAGCAGTCTATGATAATCAGATCATAGAAATTTTTGACCGATCCCGCAAAAGCAATGCCGTCTCCCACATGGACATGAAGCTTTTCCGGAGGGTTCAGGAGCGCCGCCGCAATGGTGGGAAAATATTCTTTCGAAAGGTCGATGACCCGGCCGTCGATATCACAGAGGTCCACCTGCTTCACGCAGTCATGCCGGCAGACTTCCCGGGCCACACCGCCGTCGCCGCCGCCGATAATCAGGACTCTCTCCGGATGGGGGTGCATCATAATCGGCACATGGGCAATCATTTCATGGTAGGTCCATTCATCTCTGACAGAGGTCTGGAATACCCCGTCAAGAATCAGAAGGCGTCCGTACTGCTCTGTTTCCGCGATCTGGATATGCTGGAAAGGGGTCGTTTCTTCATGAAGCACTTTTGTGATTTTCAGGGAAAGCCCCACATTCGGGTTCGCCCATTCGGTCACATACTGATCCATATCCATCACTCCTTCTGAGAAGCAGCTTTGATATCTGCCGCAGCGGAAGCAAAAAGATCGCCTCCTGCATTTTCTCCCTGTTTTTCTGCCGGTTCTTCCTCTGCTGCAGGAGCAGCTGCGGACGCCGGGGCAGGCTGTTCCGCTCTCTTCACTTCTTCAATCGGAGAAGGAGCCTTCACATTCTTGGCGGCTTCAATCAGGGAATAGGCCGTCTTGAAATTGGACATCAGTTTTTCCAGGTACAGATTCATGCTGCCTTCCGTTTTCAGCAGTTCTTCATTGATTCTGCGCCGTTTTTCTTCTGCCTGAATCATGATTTTCTTGGCTTCTGCATGAGCTTCCTTCATGGAAAGCTCTGCTTCCTTTACCGCATTTCTTTTTACGTTGTCTGCTGTTTCCTGGGCCATGATCAGCGTACCGCTCATGGTTTGCTCCATTTTTTCATAGCCTCTCAGCTTGGTGCGGATTGCATCGATTTCTTCTTCCATTTCTCGATGCTCACGATAAATCTTTTCATAATCGCCGGCCAGTTCTTCCAGGAAGCTGTTCACTTCTTCGGCGGAAAATCCGCGAAGCTGCCGGGAAAACGTTTTATTGTGGATATCCATCGGTGTAATCATAGGTATTTCCTCCTCACGGAAAAGCGGGAATCTCCCAAAGTATTTTCAGGAATCAGTTCCCATCCTCTCAGGGTTTACGGTCTCATTATATTCCTTTTTCATCCTTCGTGCCAATTCCCAAAAGGCACGGCTTTTTTCCTTTTACTTATACCGGTCTATCAGCAGACCGATCCGGCCCTTGCGGCTTGTCCCGGTCTGTTCCTTAATCTCAATACGGCCCTTTCCGCGGACGGAAATGACATCCCCGATCTTCACCGCCTGCGATGCACTCTTTGCGGGCTGCCAGTTAACCTCTGTTCTCTCCCCTTCCACAGCCTGCACCATCTTGCTGCGGGAAATCCCGAAGCCTGCCGCACCGACTGCATCCAGGCGAAAGGAAGCTACAGTCGCCCGGATTTCCTTGGCCGTCTTCTGCGGCGGCACCAGCTCCGACAGAGGAATTTCCTCAACCTCCACACGGACCATGGCCACCTTGGTGAAATTGTCCTTCAGCCAGGAAACCATATTCCGGTCGCAGATCACCTGACAGCCCGCGCCCTGCATCAGGATATCTCCCAGGACCGACCGGTCAATGCCGAGCCCCATGAGAGAGCCCAGTACGTCCCGGTGGCCGATCAGCCGGTACCGTCCGTCCCAGGTCACGGAAAGAAGAGCAATTTCCGGGTCTGCCGGTCCCTCATAATCGTTCCGCCGGAAAATAATGCGGATTCGCTCCGCCTCATGATAGCCCCCTTCCGCCTGGGCGGTGATTGTCTTCATATGGCCTGCAATCGTGGATGCGATCTGCGCCGCATAAGGGGACATGAAGGGCCCCACCGCAAAGGGCCGGCCCCGGTCTACGGACTCCGCCAGATCTGTCAGGCGGACAGCCATCTCCTTTGCTTCCTCTCCGCCTGCCGCAAAGAAGCGGAGAATTTTTTCCTTATCTTTCATAAAAGCCTCCGAGCATAAAAGAAGGACTGCAGCCGGAAAGGGTTCCGGTTTTCCGTGCCGGATTTCCTTTTCCGCTGCAGCCCGATCAGTTCTTATTTCCCTGCCATTTCATCGGACTTTGCCAGACAGGCTTTCACGCCGTCCATAAGAGCCGCCCTGATTCCCTTCTGCTCCATCGCATGGATTCCTGCGATGGTGGTGCCTCCGGGACTGGTCACCTGATCGCGGAGCTCTGCAGGATGCTTTCCCGTTTCCAGGACCATCTTGGCCGCTCCGTACAGGGTCTGCGCCGCCGCCTCTATAGCCAGCTTCCGCGGAAGCCCGATCAGGACGCCTGCATCAGCCAGTGCGTCGATGATGACAAAAGCATATCCCGGACCGGCTCCGGAAAGAGCCCCCAGCTCATCGAGCTGTCTCTCCGTCACAACGGCTTCTCTGCCGAGCGCCCGGAAAATAGTTTCTGCTTCTTCCGCAAAATCTGCAGATGCGCAGGAACCGGGAGCAATGGCAGCCATTCCCTCACTCACTGCAGCGGGGGTATTCGGCATGACCCGAATGACCTCCGTTCCGGCCGGAAGACTGCCTTCCAGATCCGCCAGAGTCACCGCCGCCGCAATGGACAGCACCCGCCGCGGCTGCAGCGGACTGATTTCCTTCAGCACGGAAGGAATGATATTCGGCTTTACGGCCAGAATGACCATGGATGCTTCCGCTATATCCTGTTCCGATGCGGTCTGCACACCGTACCGCGCTGCCTTCTCCGCCCCGGCTTCCGGGGAATGTTCCTTCAGGAAGACCTCTTCCTTCTTCCAGACGCCTGCTTTCAGGCAGCCGGAAAGGATAGCGCCTCCCATGGCACCGCAGCCGATCAATACGATTTTCTTCATATTCCCGGTCCTTTCCAAAGAGGGATTCCCGATACGGGAATGAGGCGGTCCTCATCGATTTCCACCGCAGACGGCGCCACGATGAGTACATTATCATTCAGCAGACGGATGCTTCCGTGAGCCAGATACACCGCACCGCTCATGAAGTCCACAAAGCGGCTGGCTGTTTCATCGTCTACATTGTCCCCCAATACTACCAGCACCACGAGCCCCTTGGCCAGGGCATCGATGCCGTTCCGCGCATCGCCGTAAGAGGTAGGCGTCATGATGACAACCTCCAGAGGATGAGCGCTTCTTGCGGGCACCGCGCCAGGCCCGGGAATTGCGCTGTTCTCCTCTGCCTCGGGCTCCTCATAATCGTCTTCCGATTCCTCAAACCGGACTTTCATCCATTTCAGGAAATTCGAAAAGGCAGACATTCCTTACCGACCGATCGGCCCCTGGGGAGCCTGCGCATTCCAGGAGGGAGCTGCCGGAGCCTGCTGGGCATCGCCCTGATAGGCAGCGGCAAAGTTCTCTCTTGATACGCTCATATTATTCGGCGCGCAGAGATAAATGCTTTCGGAAATCGGATCAATCCGTCCGTCCAGTGCATACATGATGCCCTGTACAAAATCAACGATGCGCTGTGCTTCATCCGCATCGGTCTTTTCCATGTTCATAACTACCGGACGCTGTGCCTTCAGATGATCGCCGATCTTTTCCGCATCCTTAAACGTCTTCGGATTCACGACAACCATGGTATACGGCTTTGCCATCTGACGGGGAGCCGCCATATGCCCGATATTCCGGGAGACAGATGCCTTCGGAGGAACGGCAGCTGCAGGATTGACCGCCGGCTGCTGTTCTTCTTCCATTTCCTCGTCTCTTACTTCTTCCTCTTCATCACGATCTACAAACTGTTCCTTGAACTTGTCCAGTAAGCTCATCTTTTTCTCCTCTCAACGATAGATTCGGGGTCCGAATATAGCTGTCCCTACACGGACCATCGTCGCCCCTTCTTCAATAGCCTGCTCAAAATCATGGGTCATCCCCATTGATAAAATATCAATCTGACCCTGCGGATATTTTGATTTCATGATTTCCCACATTTCATGGGCCCTGCGGAAAACAGGTCTGGTCATTTCCGGATCCTCATAGGCCGGGGCCATGCACATGAGCCCCCGCACCCGGACGGAAGAACATTTCTCCGTTTCCCCGATGATGTCTGCCAGGGATTCCGGAGGCAGTCCCGTCTTGGATTCTTCCCCGGAAATATTGAATTCCAGAAGAATATCCTGTACTTTTCCGATTTCTCCCGCCCTTTTGCTGATTTCCCGGAGAATTTCCGGAGAATCCACGGACTGGATCAAATCGGCCATAGCAACCGCTTTCTTGACTTTATTTTTTTGCAAATGGCCCTGCAGGTTCCATACAGCCGGAAGAGTCAGTTCTTTATACTTTTCTTCCATTTCCTGCACGCGGTTCTCGCCCACCTCTTTTACACCGAGACGAAGCACTTCTTCCATGTCCGCCAGGGGATGGAATTTTGTGACCGCCACTAAAGTGACTTTCTGGTGATACGGAGATTTTTCCGCTGCCTTTCGTATGCGTTCCTGCACCTCTGCCAAACGCTCCTGAATGTCCGACATAGCACGCCTTCCCTGCAAAATATTCGGTCTACCCGTTTCGGGATATTCCTTTAAGTATTATAGCACACCGAAGTCATGAAATAATAGATAAAATCCCCGGAAATTCCCCCTCGCCGAAAATTATCTCTCCGTTCTTTTCTCCGTCCCTGTGCTGTTTTTCCGCGTCTTTCTCCGGCCTGCCGGAGAGGAAAAGAACCCCGCCGCAGAACCGAACGGAAAAGGCCGTTTTCTCCCGGACCGGCGGCGGGAAGGAGCCTGCTTTTTCCCCGAAAAAACAAATCCTCCCCTGCCGAAAAAAATTGACCTGCCCTCTCCTGCTGCACATCCGGACTCTGCGGAAACGCAAAAGAAGCAGAGTGGCGCCCATGCCTCCCTGCTCCCTGCGGAACCGTTTCCTTATACCATTTTTGCCTTCTTTGCAATGTCCTCGGGAATCCTGATGCCCAGGATTTCCGCATCCTGTTTATTGATGACGGTCGTGAACTCCTTCTGGTGCTGAATCGGTGCCGACTCCGGCTTCACTTTTCCGTCCAGGATATCTGCGGCCAGCTCACCGGTCTGGAGACCCAGCGTATAGTAATCCACGGAAAGCGATGCCAAAGCGCCGTCCTTGGCCATAATATCCGCGCCGACAATAACGGGAATCTTATTCGCATCGGTCACCTTCACCAGTGTGGGGACCGCCGATGCTACGGTGTTGTCCGTCGGAACATAGATGAAATCCACCTTTCCGACCAGGGATTCTGCTGCCTGCTGGATGTCATTCACACTGTGAATTGTCCGCTCTTCCACGGCCAGACCGTGCGTGCTGCAGTAATCCTTCATGATATTGGCCTGAATTTCACTGTTTGCTTCGCTGGAGCAGTAAATGAGACCGATCGTCTTTGCCTGCGGCACCAGCGCCAGTCCCAGCTCCATCTGCCGGTCAATGGGCGTCAGATTGGATACACCGGTCACATTGCCGCCCGGCTTTTCATTGCTCTCTGCCAGCTTGGACGAAACATAATCGGTAATGGCTGTTCCTACAATGGGCACATCCTTGATTTCATTGGCTGCCGCCTGTGCCGCCGGTGTTGTAATGGCACAGATCAGATCCAGTTTTCCTCCCTTGAACTGGGAAACGATGGTCTTCAGATTTGCCTGATCGCCCTGGGCATTTTCCTGATCAAACTCAACTTTGCTTTCATCGTAGCCCCGTTTCTTCAGTCCGTCTACAAATCCCCGGTTGGCCTCATCCAGAGAACCATGCTGCATGATCTGCACGACCCCGATTTTCAGCTTTCCTCCCTCACCGCTGCTCTTCCCGCTGTCTCCTCCGCATCCGGCCCCCAGAAAAACAATGCCTGCCAATGCTGCTGCCAAAACTGCTTTCATTCTTCTCTTCATCCCGATTTCCTCCTATCCTGTTATCCTTCTCTTCCGGCTGATGTTCTTCCGATCAGACCATCTGGGCATTCTTTGCGATTTCGTCAGGGATCTTGATGCCCAGAATCTCCGCATCCTGCTTATTGATGACGATCGTAAATTCCTTCTGGTGCTGAATCGGTGCGGATTCCGGCTTCACTTTGCCGTCCAGAATATCTGCTGCGAGCTCGCCTGTCTGGAGACCCAGCTTGTAATAGTCCACGGAAAGGGCTGCCAGAGCGCCGTCCTTCGCCATGAGGTCTGCGCCGACGATAACGGGGATCTTATTCGCATCGGTCACCTTCATCAGCGTCGGAATGGAAGAAGCAAGGGTATTGTCGGTGGGAACATAAATGAAATCCACTTTCCCCACCAGAGATTCTGCAACCTGCTGAATATCATTGACATTATTGACGGTTCTTTCCTCTACCGCCAGACCGTGCTTGCTGCAGTAGTCCTTCATCATGTTCGCCTGGATTTCGCTGTTCACTTCACTGGAGCAGTAAATGAGGCCGATCGTCTTTGCCTGCGGTACCAGTGCCAGGCCCATTTCCATCTGGTTTTCCATGGGCGCCAGATCGGAAACGCCGGTCAGGTTGCCGCCCGGTTTCTCATTGTTCTGCACCAGTTTGGCCGATACATAATCCGTAATGGCCGTTCCCACAATCGGTACATCCCGGATTTCATTGGCTGCTGCCTGTGCCGCCGGTGTGGCAATGGCGCAGATCAGATTCATTTTTTCTCCCTTGAAGCGGGAAATAATGGTTTTCAGGTTCGACTGATCGCCCTGGGCGTTTTCCTGATCGAACTCGACTTTGCTTTCATCGTAGCCCCGCTTTTTCAGTCCGTCCACAAATCCCCGGTTGGCCTCATCCAGAGACCCGTGCTGGACAATCTGTACGACACCGATCTTCAGCTTGCCGTCTGCGCCTCCGCTCTTTCCGCTGTCTCCTCCGCATCCGGCTCCCAGGAAAACAAGACCTGCCATGGCTGCTGCCAAAACTGCTTTCATCTTTCTGTTCATTCTTCTTCCTCCCATGCTGTTCTTCTCTCCGATTCCCATAAAAAATGCCCCCTGCCGAAAAGGCAAGGGGCGACGGGACACATCGCGGTACCACCCTATTTATCCGAAAAAAATACAAAAAGGCGGTACCGCAAGGGACGAATTCCGCGGTACCACCCTCATTGAATCTTTATCAGATTATCTCAAGACCCTGTAACGTCGGTCAGCCCGTCCGGAACTACTTTGTTCACTCCGGCTGCTCGGGAAGGAACTTCCCCCGGCTCTGCATTTCGGCTTACACCGACCGCCGATTCTCTGAACTGCCGATTACTGAGGTACTTTTTCCGTCATTGCTTTTATTGGATTACGTCCATTTTAATCCACAGGGAATTTCTCTGTCAAGTCCTCTTTCCGCAGAAGACCGTACAAAAAGGCCGGAATCCCCGGAATTCTGTTTCCGGACATTCCGGGTATCTCGCCTCTTTTGCCGAAGTCCCGGGCTCTTTTACAGACTCCACGGAATATAAGGCCCATGGATCGTTTCTTCTATACTTTCTTTCGTAACAGGAGAAAAGTATACCTTCAGGAGACAAAGTCCCTCTGCCGGTGCAGTCATGCCGAGCAGTTTTCTGTCTCTGGCTTCCAGGATTTCCTCCAGTCTTTCCCGGCTCATGGCGCCGCTTCCCACATCCGCCAGGGCGCCGGCAATATTCCGCACCATATGATACAGGAAACCTTCCCCGGTGACGAAGATCCGCACCAGACTGCCCTCCTTTTCCACCCGGACTTCATGGATTTTCCGCACCGGGTCGGAAGGGACGGAATTGCTGCCCCGGAAGGAGGTAAAATCGTGTGTTCCTTCCAGAACACGGGCTGCCTCTCTCATCTTCTCCAGATCCAGCTTTTTCCCGAGCCGCCAGATATACCGTTTCAGAAAAGGCGACGTTTCCCGGCTCTCCGTCATCAGATACGCATAGGTCTTCCCGAAATTTCTCCGCCGCACAGAGAAATCTTCTTCGGTCTCGGTGCTCCGCACCACCCGGATATTATAGGGAAGCCTGGCATTCATCGCGTAAATAAACCGGTCTCCGGGGATGGTCGAATCGGTATAGAATGTGCATTCCTGCCCGAAGGCATGCACCCCCGCATCGGTACGGGCCACAAAATACACAGTCGTCCTGCTGCCGGTGAGTTCCTCAATGCAGTTTTCCAGAACCTCCTGAACCGTCAGCCGGTTTTCCTGCTTCTGAAAACCGCCGTAGTCCGTTCCCTCATAGGAAACGGTAAACCAGATATTGCGCATAAAAATTTCCTTACAGAATAAATGATGAAAAAGCTGCGGCCAATGCCGCAGCTTCTTACTTAAACCAAATGTACAGAGCGGTCAGAATCACCGTTACAGACAGGGTAGCGCCGAATGCCGCCGCATCACTCCCTGTGTATGCCAGCTGACGCATCTTCGTCCGGCCTTCTCCGCCCCGGTAGCACCGGGCTTCCATAGCCGTTGCCAGATCGTCTGCCCGGCGGAAAGCAGAGATGAAAAGCGGCACCAGAAGCGGCACCATATTTTTCGCCTTCTGCCAGAAATTTCCGTTTACGAAATCCGCACCTCTTGACGCCTGCGCTTTCATGATCCGGTCCGTTTCTTCCAGCAAAGTAGGAATGAAGCGGAGTGCAATGGTCATCATCATGGCCAGTTCATGAGCAGGTACGCCGAAACGGTGGAAGGGCATGAGAAGGGCCTCAATGCCGTCCGTCAGGACAATCGGACTCGTTGTATAAGTCAGAAGAGAAGAAAAAGCAATGAGAAATACCAGGCGCAGGGTCATCAGCAGCCCCTGCGTGATCCCTTCCCTGCTGATATGAATGAATCCCCACGAAAAAATTTCCGTTCCCGGCGTGGTAAAGATATGGATCAGCATGGTAAAGACCAGAATCACCCAGAGCGGTTTAATGGCCTTGCCGATGAATTTCAGGGGAACCCCGGAATTTCCGATGGCGAGAAGGGTAAAAACAGTCACCGCCCCGTAGGAAACAGGGTTATTGGCCAGAAAGATCGCCACGATGAAAATCATGGTGCAGAGAATCTTCGTCCGCGGGTCCAGCCGATGCAGGAAGGAATTCCCCGGGTAATACTGCCCCAATGTAATATCACTGAGCATGATGATTCCTCCCCTCCTCATACAGCTTTGCCATACGGCGGACTGCTTCCTCCACAGTCCTTGCATCTTCCGGAACGGGGATTCCCTTTCCCTTCAAAGCAAGAAGGGTCTGTGTCAGCGGCGGCACATCCACCCCGCATTCCAGAAGTTCCGCTCTGTGATGAAGGAAAATATCCATGGGATCGCCGTCCAGAATGAGATGTCCCTTGTCCATCACGAGCATACGAGTAGCCAGCCGCGCAATATCATCCATGTTGTGAGAAACAAGAATAACGGAAAAAACACCTTTTTTAAACCAGCTGTACACCCGGGAAAAGATTTCCCGCCGCCCGATCGGGTCCAGTCCTGCCGAGGGTTCATCCAGTACAAGGAAATCAGGATGCATGGCAATCACTCCTGCAATGGCCACGCGGCGCTGCTGTCCGCCGGACAGGCGAAAAGGCGAACGGCCTGCAAATTTTTCATAATCCAGACCGGTAAATTTCATGGCGCTCCTTACCCGCTCTTCCGTTTCCTCCGCACTGTATCCCATATTCGTCGGTCCGAAGGCAATATCCTTTGCTACGGTTTCCTCAAACAGCTGGTGCTCCGGATACTGGAAAACCATGCCTACGGAATGGCGCTTTGCCAGTGCTTCCTTCGACTTGCCTGCCAGATCCACCCCGTCGATGGTTACTTTTCCCTCCGTAGGATGAATCAGCCCGTTCAGATGCTGGATCAGTGTGGATTTCCCGCTTCCCGTATGACCAACCACACCGATAAACTCTCCTTCCGATATCGTAAGATTGATATCGGACAGAGCCTTTTTTTCAAAAGGAGAACCCTTACTGTATACGTAGCTTACATTTTCGACACATATGGCCATAATGCCTTTTCCAGCTCCTCGTCTGTCATACACTCCTCCGGCAGAGAGAAACCGTTTTCTCTCAGACCGTTTGCCAGATCTGCCTGTACCGGCACATCAAGTCCCATTTCCTTCAGCCGTTCCACCTGGGAAAATACCTCCCGGGGTGTTCCTTCCATCTGCAGACGGCTCCGGTCCACCACCAGAACCTGATCGGCGGTGACAGCCTCTTCCATGAAATGGGTAATGAGGACAATCGTGATGCCTTCCTTCCGGTTCAGATCATGAATCGTATCCATGACCTCTTTCCGTCCCTTCGGATCCAGCATGGCCGTCGGTTCATCCAGCACAATGCAGTCCGGCTGCATAGCCAGCACCCCTGCAATGGCGATACGCTGCTTCTGGCCTCCGGACAGCATGGAAGGAGAACGGCTGCGGTACTCCGTCATGCCCACTCTCTCCAGGGCCGAATTCACCCGCTCCCGGATTTCTTCCGGCGGAACGCCGATATTTTCCGGACCGAAAGCCACATCCTCTTCCACAACCGCCGCTACAAGCTGGTTGTCCGGATTCTGGAATACCATTCCCACCTTCTGGCGGATATCCCAGAGATGTTCCATATCGCTCGTCTTCATGCCTTCCACATAAATCTCGCCCGATGTAGGAAGCATCAGTGCATTTAAATGGCGGGCCAATGTCGACTTTCCGCTCCCGTTCGTACCGATGATTGCCGTAAACGATCCCTTTCGGATCTGCGCGCTCACATCGCAAAGAGCATCAAACTTCCTGCCGTCCTCGGTTTCAAAAGTATGTGTCACACAGCGGATATCAAAAAGAATTTCTCCGCCGGTGTTTTTCTCCCTATCCATGATTCCCTCTTTCACAGGTTTTAAATATTATATCGATATATCGATGCTTTATGGTATCAGAAAAAGCAGGTACCGTCAACCTTTCTGCCGGCAGAAATCTTCCGGAATACCGACTCTTTTCCTCTGTCAGGCCGATACCTCCGCTGATTTTCTGCTTCCGGGAAAAATCTCCGCAAGCACTGATTTTCAAATCCATCCGAAATGGCGGCAGGCATTATAAATGCCGTCCTCATCGGCCCGATCCGTGATATACTTTGCCTTCTCCTTCAGAGCAGGCTTTGCATTTCCCATAGCAACCGACAGCCATTCCTTCCGGAACATGGTGAGATCATTCATACCGTCTCCGAATACCACGACGTCCCGATCGGACACCCCGTAGTGTTTCATAATTTTCAGAATGCCCCGCTCCTTGTGAATCGGCTCAATGATCATCGTGTCCTGAGAAAACCACACATGAGGCAGCGTGTACAGCGGAATTTCCTCCTTCGCTTCCTTCGTGCATGCAATGAAGATCTTCCGGATGGCGGAGACGGAACGGTAATCAAAGGCATCATCCACCTTCGTTTCATAGTACCGATCCTTCACCTTCTGCAGATATCCCGCAAAGGGAGTAATGCGGAACTTCCGATTGTACGGTGCAGCCGCCCAGGGATGCTTTTCCCCATCGATTTCCCCCAGAGTGCGGAAGCATGCCTCCAGCGGAAGTCCCTCCTCGCAGAGAATCTTTCCGTCCAGTGTCACTGCATTTCCTCCGTCCGACACCGCAGAGGAAATCCCGAAGGCCTGTGCCACCGACCAGGCATCGCACTGCATACGCCCTGTAGCAATGGAAACAAAATGTCCTTTTTCCTGCAAAAGCCGCACCGCTTCCCGGGTACTTTCCGGAAAATCCGCTGTAAGCGGCGTTGTCAGCGTCCCGTCGATATCAAAGAAAAAATATTTCCGTTCCATAGCGCCTCCTTATCTTTGTAACAGTGTACCACAGGCAAAACAGCAGAGGCAATCATTCTCCGGCTGAACCGCGCGCATTCTGTTTTTCCGGAAAAAATTCCTTTTGCATCCGGCAGACATCCCGTTCCGTCTTTTTCCCTATCGGAAGTACGGAGAAAATTCTCATGATGCCGGCCTTGCAAAATTTCCGTTCCTTCCTTACCCGGGAGTTCAATCCCGATCGAAAAAGGGCAAAAAAAAGAAGCGGATGCACCGCTTCAAAGAGAGGGGGAGCACAGCTCCCATGAGAAACTATAACAACCTCCCGCAGGAAGTCATTACCTTGGTTGCCGGCCGTGCCGGACAGGAAAGCGATTCTCTGAACCGCCTGTATGAAATCCCTTTCGGGTTATTGGAAAAAGGAAGGCGATGGCAAGCTTTCCGCATCGCCTGTGTGGGAGAATGAACCATGACGATTCCATATATGTAAAACTCCAAAGGAGTATTTACCCAATTCAACCGCACCGAAGTGCGGCGGAGAATGGTGTTCCCTGACACCATCCTCAAGAGAAATTCTGTATCAGGCTCCTCAACCTGCTGCAGAAATGATTGAGCAATAAAAAATCTGCCGATCCGGGAAAAAGGCAGAGCTGAAATGTTCATACCTTTCCCATCACTCGTGGGTCAAGCGGTATCCGAACAGGCAGTTCTCCTGACTCGGCTTCCCTGTTCCTTCGGTCTTCCCTATTAAGCCCTTGCGGGCACCTGCTCTCGTATTCGGTTATAAAAAGCATAGCACCTGGCTTTGCCTCTGTCAATGATCCTCCTCTATTCCTAACCGCAATATAACTTTAGATAAATCTGAATCATATTATTTTCTTTTTATTCTCATTTTTTGTATACAGTTTCTTAATCATATTCTCTTTTTGCGTCTTTTCAGTTATCTTCTTTCTGTCTTTTCCTTCCGTTTCATACCTTCTGAAAGAAGAACATCGGTCTCTTTTCCCGACCTGTTTCTCCGATTTCCCCGTCTTTTTTCTTCTCTGCATCCTTCAATATGAGAAAATAATGAGAATTTCTTTCACTGCCGTAGGTCTGACCGTTTTCTGATAATCACCGCTTCCGCTCTGCCCGGCCTTTTTCGGACCGACAGACCCATTTGCAAGCTGCAACCGTCCGGAAGCAATGTCCTGTCTCCGGGCTGTATACCGTATCTCTTCACCCGCTATGCAGGATTTCCTTCCGTTCTGTCATCCCTGCCGCAGATTCCCGAAAGTCTGCCCTGCAGATCTCTGTTTCCTTTCAGCCCTTCGATGCTGTCCCGCATTGCCTGTTTCTCATGACCTGCCATTGCTGATGGTTTTACACTCACCGCCCGTTCCATAACGTTCCCTTTCCGGGATTTGATCCGGGAGATATTTCCCTTCCGGGAATGGACTCGCTCTTTCTGCCATTCTATTCCTCTTCAATGTCTGTCCAGCAGAAAGAGAAGCAGAACTTTCCGGGCCAGGATTTCCGTATCCTCCCCTCTGTACAGTCAATATCAGAGCCGCTTTCCTGCGAATCTCCCTGCACTGCCCTTTCCGCAAAGCGCAGCTTTTTCTCATTGCAGTCTCCTGTCAGCGTGCCGCGGTATTCAAAACAGACTGTGTACCGCTGCAGCGGCTTTGCTCCCTCTGATTTCCGATATCTTTCCCATTGATGGAATCCATTTCCGTACAGCGTACCGTCTCCTTTCCGCTTAAAGAAATTCATCCGGCAGGAATACGAATCATATCCTTTTCCTTTCTGCAGAACAGATGGTACCGGATTCCGATTCCTCTCACAAAATCCGGACAGCACCGTACTGCAGGGCCTCCATCCGCAGGAACTGCATCCTTCACTCAGACAATAAAAAAGCAGTGCCGAAGCACTGCTTTTTATGCGCTTTTCAGCCGGCTATTAGCCAACGGTGAACAGCGGATCGCCGCCCTGTACGGACTGGCCTTCGGAAACTGCCATGGAAGTAACCTTGCCATCGCACGGAGCCATGATCGGGTTGCCCATCTTCATAGCTTCGAGAACCAGTACTTCGTCACCAGCTGCTACTGCGTCACCAACATGTTTTTCAATGCGGATAACTTTGCCGGGCATCGGAGCTTCTACAGATTCGCCTGCGCCGGTTGCCGGAGCTGCTGCTGCCGGAGCCGGAGCCGGTGCCGGAGCCGGAGCTGCTGCCGGTGCCGGAGCTGCTGCCGGTGCCGGAGCCGGAGCCGGTGCCGGAGCTGCTGCTGCCGGAGCTGCTGCTACTGCGCCAGCGTCTTTAACTACTACATCGTAATCCTGGCCGTTAACTGTTACAGTAAATTTTCTCATTGTATTTCCTCCTAAATGATTGTACTTTCAACTTTCAATTAGAACTGCTGGTTGCCGGAAACGCCTGCAATACGAGCTGCAGCGGTCCAGGAAGTTCTTGCTGCCGGGCGGATGGAGACGATTTCGCCGCCACCCATAGCAACGATAGCAGCAGCGATAGCTGCTACAACTGCACCATTGTCTGCTTTAGCAGGAGCTGCCTTAGCAGGAGCTGCAGCCTTTTTGGGAGCTGCCGGTGCCGGTGCTGCGGACTGATTGAGAGATGAACGTACCTGCCAGATCATGATCAGGGCAATTACTGCAACGATAGCAGCAAAAACCGCAATATACATAACTGTACTGTTATCCATCTGTACCCATCCTTTCAATTAAAGTTTTTACGCGGCAAATATTAGAGCGGAATGTTTCCGTGTTTCTTTGCCGGATGTACTTCGTGCTTGGAAGCAAGCATCTTCAGTGCATTGATAATTGTCGGGCGAGTATTTCTCGGATCGATAACTGCGTCTACATAGCCGCGTTCTGCAGCTTTGTAAGGAGTAGCGAATTCATCAACATATTCCTTTGTACGCTGATCTTTGTTCGGGTCTTTCTTGAAGATGATGTTAGCTGCGCCTGCAGGTCCCATAACAGCGATTTCAGCGGTCGGCCAAGCAAATACCTGGTCAGCGCCCTGTTCACGGGAGCACATAGCGATGTAGGAGCCGCCGTATGCTTTACGGAGGATCATGGTGATCTTCGGAACGGTAGCTTCGCAGTAAGCGAACAGCATCTTAGCGCCGTGACGAATTACGCCGGCATATTCCTGCTGTTTGCCCGGGAGGAACCCAGGAACATCGACGATGTTAACAACCGGAATATTGAAGCAGTCGCAGAAACGAATGAAACGAGCTGCTTTATCAGATGCGTTGTAGTCAAGGCAGCCTGCCATGAATGCCGGCTGGTTAGCAATGATACCAACAGACTGTCCGTCGAAACGAGCGAAGCAGGTGATGATATTCTTTGCGAATTCCTTAGCTACATCATAGTATTCGCCGTTATCTACAACAGATTTGATAATATCATACATGTTGTAGGGAGCGTTGGAGTTTTCCGGCATAATGGAATCAAGAGCCGGATCGGTTCTTGTGGGATCATCACCGGTTTCAACAATCGGTGCATCTTCCATGTTGTTGCTCGGCAGGAAGCTGAGGAGGTAACGGATCTGCTTAATGCAGTCTTCGTCGTTTTCAGCTGCGAACTGAGCTACGCCGGATGTACGGTTATGAGTCATTGCGCCGCCGAGAGCTTCAGCGGTAATCTTTTCGCCGGTTACAGATTCAACTACAGCCGGGCCGGTCAGGAACATCTGGGATGTTTTCTTAACCATGTAAATGAAGTCGGTCAGAGCCGGGGAGTAAACAGCGCCGCCTGCGGACGGTCCCATGATTGCGGAAATCTGGGGAATAACGCCGGAAGCGATGGTGTTGCACCAGAAAATCTTGCCGTAACCGGAAAGAGCATCTACTGCTTCCTGAATACGAGCTCCGCCGGAATCGTTCAGACCTACGCAGGGAGCACCGACTTTCAGAGCCAGTTCATTTACGTGAACAATCTTAGCAGCATGCATTTCACCAAGGGAGCCGCCTTCAACGGTGAAGTCCTGAGCGAATGCAAATACCAGTCTTCCGTCAACAGTGCCGTAGCCGGTTACTACACCTTCACCAGGGAGATCTTTCTTTTCCTGGCCGAAGTTGTGGCAGCGGGACTTTACAAGAGCATTGACTTCTACGAAAGTGCCTTCATCAAACAGAAGAGCCAGTCTTTCACGAGCAGTCAGCTTGCCCTTTGCATGCTGTTTTTCAACACGTTTTTCGCCACCCATAGCCTCAACATGAGCGAGGTTCTTATGGAGAAGCTCAATTCTTTCTTCAACAGTTGCCATTCTTACACCTCCAAAAATTATAGGGTCCCCCGCAAGGGGGATGCTTCACTCTGCGAAGAGAGCGAAGCACTTATCATTCCTTAAGGAATTATTCCTTGAAGGAAGGGCCGCCAGCGCGTTCTGTCAATTCAATCAGAAGGCCGGTAGCTTTCGGATGCAAGAATGCGATGTGGCATCCGCCAGCACCGACACGCCATTTCTTGTCGATGAGCGGAACTTCTTTAGCCTGGAGATCAGCCAGTGCAGATTCAATGTCATCTACACGGAGAGCTACATGCTGGAAGCCATTCTTGCCGCCGTTTTTAGCGATGTAACGAGCGATCGGGCCGTCCGGAGTGGTGGAACCCAGGAATTCGAGTTCGCAAGCTTCGGTCTGAGCAGACGGTTTGAAGAAGCTTGTGGTTACATGCTGATCTTCTACGGTTTCATCCGGAAGGGACGGATCCATTCCGAGGATGTTCTTCATCTGATCTTTAATCGCCTGAAGATCGCCAACAGCTACGCCTACATGGTCGACACATACTACTTTGAATGCCATAATAACTCCTCCTTTGGATTATTTGAATATATTGCCCACAATGGTATCAACGACTGTGAACGGATCGTTTTTCCGTTCAAAGACCTGATCCACGTAGTCACTGAATTCACCCGTATTGGAGATATGTTCTTCAATATGACGGGAAATGCGGTCGTGAATCATTTCAAGCATTTCGGTCTTAGCCCGTTCTCTTCTGCGTTCTTCCAGGAGACCGGATTCTTCCAAATACTTGCGATGATCGTTCAGGGATGCAACTACATCGTCCACACCCTGATCCTTGTTCGCAATCGTTCTTTCAATCGGCGGACGCCAGTTCTGAGCTTCTCCCAGATCCAGCATCATTTCGATTTCTACATTCAAACGATCTGCGCCGTCACGATCACATTTATTGATGACGAATACGTCACCGATTTCGAGGATACCTGCTTTAATTGCCTGAATATCGTCGCCGAGTCCGGGTACGAGCACAACAAGAGTTGTATCCGCATTCTTGACGATATCGACTTCTGATTGTCCTACGCCTACTGTTTCGATAAAAATAACATCGAGACCGAAAGCATCCATCAATTTTACAGCGTCAGCTGTTTTGCGGGAAAGTCCGCCCAAACTGCCGCGTGTACCCATACTACGGATATAAACACCTTTATCCAGGGTCAAGTCGTTCATTCTGATACGATCGCCGAGGATTGCACCGCCGGAGAACGGACTGGTCGGATCAACTGCAACGATACCGACGGTCTTTCCCTGTGCACGATACTTCTTGATCAGGGCATCTGACAGTGTGCTCTTACCCGCACCAGGCGCACCAGTAATACCGATGACCTGGGCACGACCGGTATGATGATAGATATCTTTCATGATATCTTCAAAACCATCCCGTTCGTCTTCCACGATGGTAATTGCTCTCGCTAAGGCACGTCTGGATCCATTCCAGAAATCTTGCATAGAAAATTCCATGGATACACCGCCTTTTCGAAGAGTTTTTTCAGGATTAAATAATATAGTCGCAACGGGGCTGAGAGTGTACCCAGCCCCGAAGCAGCTAAATTACACTAATAAACTGTCTTGCGAATCAGTCTAAAAGCTAATTATTTTACGTTTTCGTTGATGAAATCAATAACTTTCTTGGTCGGGGTGCCAGGTGTGAAGATTTCCTTTACGCCAGCAGCCTTCAGGCCGGGGATATCGCCAGCAGGAATTACGCCGCCGCCGATTACGAGAACGTCGCCCATTCCCTTAGCTTTCAGTGCTTCTACAACTTCCGGGAAGAGGGTGTTGTGAGCGCCGGAGAGCAGGGACAGAGCTACAACGTTAACGTCTTCTGCATCTGCTGCTTCAACGATCTGAGCAACGGTCTGACGAAGACCGGTGTAAATTACTTCCATGCCTGCATCACGAAGTGCGCGAGCGATAACCTTTGCGCCACGATCATGTCCATCAAGACCCGGTTTTGCAACGAGTACTCTGATACGTTTTTCTGCCATTGTTAATTACCTCCAGAAATATTATGGATATCGAATGTCGATAATCTAATTAAAGTGTGTTGTGCGGCTTGTATTCGCCGAATACCTTACGGAGTACTCCGCAGATTTCGCCGAGGGAGCAGTAAGCACGAACGCAGTCCAGGATAACCGGCATCAGGTTGACGGATTCATCAGCAGCTGCAACTTCCAGCTTCTTCAGTTCTTCAGCAACCTTTGCATTGTCGCGGTTTGCCTTAACTTCAGCGAGTTTCTTCTTCTGGAATTCACCAGCGGATGCATCAACCTTCAGCAGGCCTTCAACCGGCGGTTCTTCCATGGTGAACTTGTTGACGCCAACGATGGTCTTTTCGCCGGATTCAACAGCCATCTGCCAAGCATAAGCAGAATCCTGAATTTCTTTCTGGATGTAGCCTTTATCAATAGCTTCTACAGCGCCGCCCATTTCATCAATCTTCCTGATGTATTCCTTAGCTTCAGCTTCGATAGCGTTGGTCAGAGCTTCTACATAGTAGGAGCCGCCGAGCGGATCGACTACATCAGCCAGGCCGGATTCGTATGCAACGATCTGCTGGGTACGCAGAGCGATGGTTACGGATTCAGTGGTCGGCAGAGCCAGAGCTTCATCACGGGAGTTGGTGTGCAGGGACTGGGTTCCGCCCATAACTGCTGCAGCGGTCTGAAGAGCAACACGGATGATGTTGTTGTTCGGCTGCTGAGCGGTCAGCATGGAGCCTGCTGTCTGGGTGTGGAAACGCAGCTTCATGGACTTATCCTTCTGAGCATGGAATCTTTCCTTGAGGATGGTAGCCCACAGACGGCGGGAAGCACGGAACTTAGCTACTTCTTCGAGTACATTGTTGTGAGCGTTCCAGAAGAAGGACAGACGGCCTGCGAAGTCATCGATGTGCATGCCGGCTTTCAGAGCTGCTTCGATGTATGCGATACCATCAGCGATGGTGAATGCGATTTCCTGAGCAGCGGTGGAACCAGCTTCACGGATGTGGTAGCCGGAAATGGAGATGGTGTTCCACTTCGGTACGTTCTTGGAGCAGTATTCGAAAATGTTGGTAATCAGACGCATGGACGGCTTAACCGGGAAAATGTAGGTGCCGCGTGCTGCGTATTCCTTCAGAATATCGTTCTGAATGGTGCCGCGGAGCTGATCAGCCGGTACGCCCTGCTTTTCAGCAACAGCGATGTACATAGCGAGCAGTACGGAAGCCGGTGCGTTGATGGTCATGGAGGTGGAAACTTTGCCGAGATCGATCTGATCGAAGAGGATTTCCATATCTTTCAGGGTATCGATAGCAACGCCTACCTTACCAACTTCGCCTTCAGCCATCTTGTCATCGGAGTCATAGCCGATCTGGGTCGGAAGGTCGAATGCGCAGGAGAGGCCGGATCCGCCGTTAGCGATCAGGTAACGATAACGCTTGTTGGATTCTTCAGCGGTAGCGAAGCCAGCGTACATACGCATGGTCCAGAGTTTGCCGCGGTACATGGTCGGCTGTACGCCGCGGGTGTAAGGATATTCACCCGGGAAACCGAGGTCTCTTTCATAATCAAAGCCTTCCAGGTCGAGAGGGGTGTACAGGTTCTTGTGTGCAAGCCCAATTCTTTCCGGATGTTTAGCAACCTGTTTTGCATATTCTGCATTGTAGGCATCAAGTTTAGCTTTCAGGGATTCGTTAGACATGAGTTCATCTTCCTCCTAAAAAAGTAAGTAACTTTTCGGAAGCTCCCGTAAATTATCGGCGGCGCCTTTCCGGTCTTCTCACCGTTTCCGGTATTTGCTTCCTTATTAAGAACTCTTAATCGATGGCCGGCACTGCAGAAGCCCTGCAGCGCCTTTCATCGGTTGGAGTGCTTTGGTATATGAAACTGCTGAGCAGTTATCACCATAAATTATTATATCTGATTTGGGTTATTTGTAAAGTATTTAAGGTTTCTTTAATCCTTACAAATTATTTCTTGAAGTGCATATCGCCGGTTTCGGCAAGGCTTTCATGGAAAGCAAATGCTTCCTTCAGCATATGCGGTGTCTGGGTCGGGCCGCAGTTAGCGAGTGCTCTTTCATAGTAATCCATGAGCTGATCTCTGAAGGACGGATGAGCAACGTTGTTGATGATAACCTTTGCTCTTTCCTTCGGGGACAGGCCGCGGACATCTGCAACACCCTGTTCGGAGATGAATACATGGGTGTCGTGTTCGGTGTGGTCTACATGAGAGCACATCGGAACTACTGCAGAAATCTTGCCGCCCTTTGTTGTGCTGTGGCAGAAGAAGCAGGACAGGAATGCGTTGCGGGCAAAGTCGCCGGATCCGCCGATACCGTTCATCAGTTTGGTGCCGGTAACGTGGGTGGAGTTTACATGGCCGTAGATATCCATTTCCAGAGCGGTGTTCATGCCGATAACGCCGATGC
Organism: uncultured Dialister sp.; assembly: GCA_900557365.1. The sequence goes on from UPXR01000005.1 coordinate 44,854, forward strand.
GGCGGACAACTTCACCGTTGTTGGAAATTTCCTGCGGACGGAGAACGATCTTCTTGCTGTATTCGCCGATGTTTGCATAGAAGCGTTTCAGTCCTTCCGGGGACGGGGACAGGGATGTACCGGAAATCATATCGATCTTATCTCTGTCGATCAGGTCGAACATGCCGTCCTGAATAACTTCGGTGTATACGGAAAGGTTCTTGAAGTTGGATTCAACAAGGCCGTGAATAACAGCATTTGCTACGTTGCCTACACCGGACTGCAGCGGGAGCAGGTTTTCCGGAAGTCTGCCGTGCTTTACTTCATTGGTCAGGAATTCTACCAGGTTGTTGCCCATTGCTTCAGCATCGTCATCGAGCGGAGCCAGTGCACGGGTTACATCCGGGAGATCGCACGGAACTACTGCAACGATCTTTGCGGGATCGCAGGGGATGTACGGGGTGCCTACGCGGTCGCCTGCATGTACGATCGGAATCGGTTCGCAGAAAGGCGGATTCTTACGCATGTAAATATCAGCCATGCCTGCGAGTTCCAGCGGCTGGGTGGTGTTGACTTCGACAATAACTTTCTTTGCAGTGTCAACAAATACCGGAGAGTTGCCGATTGCGGTGGTCGGGTAAAGTTCCCCGTTCGGTCCGATCTTGCAGACTTCTACAACTGCATAGTCCGGGCCGTAAACTCTTTCACCCTTATAGTTGGTGAAGAAGCCTGCGCGGATCTGCTGAGCTACATGAGACAGGTGAAGATCGAAATAGTTAATCTGGCCTGCGTTGATAGCCTTTCTCAGGTTGGAATTTGTCTGATAAGGCATACGGTTTCTGATGCCGTTGACAGCAACCAGTTCAGAGTCGATCTGGGAACCTGTGGAAGCGCCGGACCAGATATCTACCTGGAACGGGGTTTCTTTCATACGTTCAGCCAGTTCATGCATGGTGATTTTCGGATAGCCGCAGGGTGTAAATCCGGAAATACCAATAATGTCGCCCTGCTGGAACATCTGTGCAGCAGTTTTTCCGTCGCAGATTTTGGACAGAAGATCTTTGTCTTCAATTCTGCTCAGAAATTCACTATCATTGGTGTCGATCATTACTATCATCCTCCCAAAAATGAAAAATAATATCAAAAGGCCATGGCTTCAGTTTTCAGGCTGATGCAAGCCGCAGCACTTTTTACCCATAAAAAACGCAGTCCCTTAAATGACGCTTATTAAAATGGAGGTTGTCTTAAGATTATAAAATTCCATCACAATCATAAGAAAACCCTCCTTCTGCGAGATTTAAGCATGACTGCCCCGTAAAGTTTTCCTTTACCTTCATTATTATAACACATTTTAATAAATTTGAACGCTGAAAACAGTCTTTTCGCTTTTCAAATTCCTTTAAGGGGGATATAAATAATTCCTATTGGACAAATTATATTTTCTCCCATTCATAACTTCCCTCTCAAGGAATCCCTCATTTCTCCGGAGGCCGGCATTAAACGGAAAATAGGCACATCCTTTTAAAACATATTGAAATACCTAAATTTTTCTCCCGGCCGTACTCCGACGCCGGAGCTCTGCCTGTTATTCTCTGATCCGGGATACGCACAGCGCGGAAAGGCTCCAGAAAATAAAGGAAATGCACCGGGAAAAGAGAATATGATCCGAAAGGCCGATGACAGCCATGGCCATCACCATCAGTATGCCGGATAATCCGAGCGTCCTGGTGATGCCCCTGCCCTCTCTGTAATTTCTGTAGGAAAGAACGCCCTGCCCCAGGAAGAAGGCCAGATAGCAGATTCCGCCGGGAATCCCCACTTCCGCCGGCATATTCAGATAAAGATTATGGGCATGAAAAATAAGGACATTCTCCTCCTGAATGAAAAAGTTGTAGTCCGGATAGGCCAGGAAATAACTTCCCCAGCCCACGCCGAGCAGAGGATGCTCCTCAATCATCGCCATCGTGCTTTCCCACAGGGCAAACCGCAGCGAAACACTCGTATCCTCTCCCGAAAACAGAGACAGGAACCGTTCCGTAACCTGCCCGTGATAGACAAGAAGGACAGCCGGAGCCAGGAGAAAAAGAAATCCGAACCGTTTGTCATAGAACAGCGTCAGTCCGAGGACAATAGCCCCCAGGGAAAGCCAGGCTCCCCGGGAATAAGTCAGCACAAGACAGATGAAAAAAGCCAGTCCGGGAACAGCATACATTACCTTATCCTTCCATCTGCGGGCAGACAATATAAAAGGAACCAGTACGCTGATGATCATCAGGAGATATCCTCCGAAAAGATTCGGATTTTCCAGAGTGGAATACATCCGTCTTTTCAAAAGGGGAAAACGTTCCGGGTCCACCCAGCTCTGCGCAGTCAGGTCTGCTGTCATTTCCGATATATTCGCATACTGAAAGAATCCGTACAGAGCCACTGCCACCGCCCCGAAAAGGAAGGCATAAAGCGCTCTTTCCTTTTCCTTTTCCGTGGAAACAAGAGAGTAAACCATCACATAGAGAACACCGTACAGAAAGGGCTGAAATGCCCAATTGGCCAGTGAAAATCCGACATCCGGAGAAACAAATCCGGAAAGAAGCGCACAGCCCAGAAAGACTGTCCCCAGCTGCCAGAACGGAGGCAGGCGAAAGTACTTCTTTCCCCCGAAACGGCACAGGACCGCCCAGCCCAGAGCAGCCGGCACCAGCACCGCATAAAAAGCAAACGGATGCAGAGGCAGCGCAAAAAGCACCGCATAAAGCAAGTACAGAATATTTTTCTCCCTGCATAAATTCCTTACAGACATGATTCCTCCCTCATAACCGTCAAACTCTTCTTTCACCATCATTATATAAAAGGAAATGTTCCGGAGCAATTGATGAATGCATTTACCGGGGCCTGCCTTTCGCAGTAGAATAAATGCAAATAAATTTTACAAAGTTTAAAAGAAATTTACAAAGTTTATCTTGATGAAGGAGGGCATCATGAATAAAAGAATCATTCTGGAAATCGCCTTGCTGGGCGTCATCCTTTCTCTTATCAACTACCGCTATGTGGGAAACTGGGGACACGAATCTCTCGCTGCAGTCTTCTTCTGCCTGTTTCTGATTCATACATGGTTTAACCGAAGATGGTACTCCTCTCTTTTCCGAGGACGCTGGAACAAAATGCGGATACTGACTGCGGCCGTTGACTTTTTCCTGATTGCATCTTTTATTTCCGTCATCGGAATAGGGATTTTCATTTCCAAGCAGGTCCCTGTTCTGAGCGAGGGTATGCGTTGGCTCCATCCGGTTCATAAAGCAGCCGGATACTCCATGCTGATTGCCCTGGGCCTCCATGTGGGCCTCCACTGGCAGCTTATGCTTCCGAAAATCAAAAAGCTCCTGCCGAAGATCCCCGATTTTCTGATGAAAGCCGCTGCACTCCTCCTCGTGGCGGGCGGTGCTTATTATTCTGATCTTTTCAGCATAGGAAGCCGTCTTCTCATGCTTTCCGTTCCCAAGAACCCGAACCTTCCGTCCGGCTATTTTCCCTTTGTCTTTGCCCACTTCCTGATTCTTTCCATGTACGGAGTCATCGCCTACTATTTCCAGAAGATGCTGAAAAAGCTCTGATTCAGAAATAAGATATCGGCAAAATCAAAATAAACCCATCCGCAATGAGGCCTGTTCCCTGTAAGCCGGGGCAGGCCTCATTGCATGATCTGTCCGCAGTCCGTCACCTTTGACGTGCCGCTTTCCCCGGTTCTCCGGGGCATCGCTCCATCCGCCTCTCTGTCTTTCCGTCCTGCCTGAGCCCGGACAGCAAAAAAAGAAGCCTGCAGGAATGTTCTGCAGACTTCTTTTTATTGAAGTTGTTGCAAGATCAAGAATCAATCGTGAAGACGCATATCATCCGGTCCCAGAGTTCCCTTGGCTCTTCTGTCCGCATATTCCGCAGTAGCGGTGAATACTACGTCGGAGGAGGAGTTCAGTGCGGTTTCGCACGCATCTTCCAGAACGGAAATGATGAAGCCGATCCCTACGACCTGCATGGCAATGTCATTGCCGATGCCGAAAGAAGCACAGGCTACGGGAATCAGAAGCAGGGAACCGCCGGCTACACCGGAAGTGCCGCATGCTCCCAGCGCCGACACAATGCAGAGCAGGAAGGCAGTGGGAAGATCCAGCGTAATGCCCAGGGTATGAGCCGCTGCCAAAGCCATGACGGAAATGGTAACCGAAGCCCCGGCCATATTGACGGTGCATCCCAGCGGAATGGAAATCGTATACAGATCCGGGTCCAGTCCCAAACGTTTGCAGAGCGCCAGATTTACCGGGATATTGGCTGCGGAGCTTCTGGTAAAGAACGCATAAACCGCACTTTCCCGGATGGCAGCCCAGATCAGCGGATACGGATTCCGGCGGGTCTTGGCAAAAACAATCAGCGGATTCATAACGAAAGCAACCAGCGCATAGGATATCATGAGGACACCGAGCAGATGAGCATAGCCGATCAAGGCGGAAACGCCGGCAGAGCCTACAGAGTCAGCTACCAGGCCCATGATGCCCAGCGGTGCGAAATGGATGACCCAGCTTACCACCTTGGTGATAGCCTTTGCAATATCTTCCAGATTCTGGCGGGTAGTGCCGCTCGCAGCGGTACGGAATGCCAGCCCGAGGATAATTGCCCATGCAAGGATGCCGATGTAGTTTGCATTCATCAAAGCACTGACCGGATTGTCCACGATGGACAGGATCAGATTATGAACGACCTGAATAATGCCGGAAGGAGGAGTCAGCTGCATATCCGGAGCAACTTCCAGCATGAGAGTTGTCGGGAAAAGGAAGGACATGGCAACGCCTACGATAGCTGCACAGAAAGTACCGATCATGTACAGAATGACAATCGGACGGATGCCTCCGGAAGCACTTTTCTTATTCTGGCTCATAGCATTCATAACCAGAAAGAAAACCAGAATCGGTGCGACTCCCTTCAGGGCCTTAACGAACAAATCCCCGAAAATCTTGACGGCAGGGATGGCCTGCGGGAAAAACAGCGCAATAATGATGCCGATCACAAGCCCGACAGCAATCTGTTTAATCAGAGCGACATGTGCCACAAAATTCTTAAGTGCGTGTATCAAAATAGAACCTCCTCAATGAAATACCGGACCGCCGTCCGTTTTACATACTTAGTACGTGTACATTATACCCCCTGCAGCATATGCTTGCAATTCAATTATGATTGTATGAGTATTTAGCATAGGATGGTTCGTTTCCATGCAGCCAAAGATACCGGCAGATGCATCCGCTGTTTTCCATCCGCATTCATTTCCTGCCGGTTCCCGTACTGCCGATCCGCCAAGAAAAAAGACCGCTCAAAGCGGTCTCTTTCCGGAGCTTTTTCTGTTTTTATTCCGGCTCATTCATCATGAGGCACCATATCTGCGGAAGTAATGGTTTCTCCGTTCTTTCTGCGGGCAGCCAGTTCCGCCGTCGCGGTGAAAAGCACATCCGAGGAAGAATTGAGCGCCGTTTCGCACGCATCTTCCAGAACGGAAATGATGAAGCCGATCCCCACGACCTGCATGGCAATATCATTGCCGATGCCGAAGGATGCACATGCCACCGGAATCAGGAGCAGGGAACCGCCGGCCACGCCCGATGCGCCGCAGGCCCCTACCGTGGACACAATGCACAGAAGCAGTGCCGTCGGCAGATCCACATGGATTCCCAGCGTATTGGCTGCTGCCAATGCCAGTACGGAAATCGTGATGGAAGCACCGGCCATATTGATCGTCGCTCCCAGCGGGATGGAAATCGTGAACAGATCCGGATTCAGGCGAAGACGCTTGCAAAGAGACAGATTGACCGGAATATTGGCTGCGGAACTTCTGGTAAAGAACGCATATGCCGCACTTTCCCGAAGGGTGGTCAGTACCAGCGGATACGGATTCTTATGCACCTTGAGGTACACAATGATCGGGTTCATGACAAGAGCCACCAGGAAGTAGGAGCCGAGCAGCACGCCCAAAAGCTTTACATAGCCCAGAAGCGCTTCCAGACCGGAGGTTCCCACAGAATCAGCAACCAGGCCCATAATGCCCAGCGGTGCGAAGTGAATGATCCAGGTAACAACACGGGTGATGGCCTTTGCAATATCTTCCAGGCCGGTTCTTGTGGTTCCGCTGGCGCAGCCCCTCAAAGCCAGGCCGAGAATAATTGCCCACGCAAGAATTCCGATATAATTTGCATTCATCAGAGCGGAAACAGGGTTATCCACCACGGACAGAATCAGGTTGTGCAGGACCTGTATAATGCCCGAAGGCGGAGCCAGCTTCGTATCCGGAGCAACCTGCAGAAGCAGATCGATCGGGAAAAGGAAAGACAGTGTGACGCCTACCAGCGAAGCCAGGAAGGTGCCGATCACATACAGCTCAATGATGGGCTTCATGCTTGTGTCCGCATCCTTCTTTCTCTGCGCCATCGCATTCATAACCAGGAAAAATACCAGGATCGGCGCTACGCCCTTCAATGCCTTGACGAAAAGATCCCCGAAAATCTTGACGGCGGGAATCGCCGGCGGGAAAAATACCGCAATAAGAATGCCGATCACCAGACCTACCGCGATCTGCTTGATCAGCGCGACTCTTTTCAGAGCCTCTGCAATCGATCTAAACATAGTAAGAGTCCTCCTCTGGAACAAAAATCCCCATTTTGAAATTCAGTCATACTCTCCGAAAAGCAGGAACTTCCCCGGTTCCCGCTTTCCGAACCATTTTCTCCGTATCATCCTCTCCCGCACAAAGTCTTCCCCCCGGATACACAAAAAGACGGCCTCCGCCGTCTTCACTTTTGAAGAAAGTGCCGTGGGAAAGTTCCCTCGTATGAGCATCAGAGCCGGGAAAATCTCTATGAAAATGGCTTTTGCGCCCTGCAGATGAACTGCTCCGTTTCCGCCCGCTCACCGATGTGAAATATCCGGACTGGAAAGCACTGCATCATCCCGGCACGAGAAAATCTGCAAAATAATATGATAACCGATCAAGTCTCAGCCGCGCATTCATACCGGAGGACGAAATTCCGGGGCAAAGCAAATTTCCGTTCCTGAGGATATACTCCACCAGGCTCCCATAAACAGAGCCTGCTTTTTATAAGTCATCCTGTCCGGTTACAGTATGCCTGACTTGACAAGTCACTGTAATTATAGCAAATCCCCCCTGAAAAGCAAAGCAGGCTTCCCGAAATTAACATTTTCCCGCAGACTCATTTGTTCCCTTCGGCCATGTCTGTCCGGCGCCGGAAAACCCGCTCCGGATCACCGTCCAAAAGCCCCTTTCGTAACCATCCGGATATCGCCGTACCTCTCAATGAAACGGTCCAGATACTGTGCAGCTTCCGAAAAAACCGCCGCAGGAATCCGTTCTGCAAAAGATTCATTCCACCGGTAGTCCCGGAAAGCCCGGAGAAGCTTCCGTCCTTCTTCCGGCAGGGACAGCGCTGCTGCCGCTTCTTCCGCTGCCGGGTCCAGTCCCGCCGCAGCCAGCAGCTGCACCGAAGCAGCAAAGGCCGTAACCCGCCGGTTCCGGAAGCCCGCAGCTGTTCCGGCGGAAAGGAGCGTATACCACACCTGTCCGTCCGGCTGTCCGGGCGGAAGCAGCTTTTCCGCCAGCTCGATCAGGTAGGACCAGTAAAACAGCTCCTCGTAGGAAAGGCCTGTCGCATCAAAAAGAAGCTGCCCCTCATACTGACAAAGGACGCCCGTCTCCTCCAGACAGGACGCGGTAAACCGAAGCCGCGCAAACGGCACAATCACGCCGGCTCCGCACCGCTGAAGAACCGCTCTCGGCACGGACAGCCGCATCAGCCCTTCCTCCCGTGAAAAAAGGGAGACCCTGCGTCCCCCTTCATTGCCCTTTTTCACCCGGAGAAGAATTCCCTCACTCGTTTTCAGTTTCGGTTTCATGCGGCTCCTCCTCACTGACCCGTTCCGCTTTTACGCGGACGATGCGGAATCCTGCTTTCCGGATTACGGTGAACCGCCAGCCGGAGAATTCCACGGAATCCCCGATTTTCGGCAGTCTCTCCAGATGGGAAAAGACAAAGCCGCCGATGGTGGTTTCCCCGTTTTCCCCGTCCAGATCAATGGAAAGCGTATCGGAAACATCCTGAAGAATGACCGTCCCGTCAAATTCGACGGAGCCGTCTTCCCTTTTCTGGATTTCATACGGGGTCTGGTCCAGGAATTCCGGAATTTCTCCCACCAGTTCCTCCACGAGATCCTTCAGTGCGACCATTCCCACCGTGCCGCCGTATTCATCGGCCACCACAGCCATATAGGTCCGGCGGTTCTTCATGAGCTGCAGCAGATTGGCTGCCATCATTGTTTCCGGCACCACCAGAATTTCCCGCATATTCTTCCGCAGGTTTGCCTTCCCCCGGAGAAGACTTTTCAGGAAATCCTTCACATGGACGAAGCCCACGATTTCATCCTTGTTTTCCACGCACACCGGATAGCAGGTGTGATTGGCCTTGGAAATGGTCCGGCTGATTTCTATCAGATTCTCATTCAGATCCAGAACAATCATCTCATTGCGGGGAATCATGACATCCCGCACCATCAGATCAAAGAAATCAAAGGAATTCTTGATCAGTGTATTTTCCAGCGCATTGAGCCGGCCGCTCCGATGGCTTTCTTCCACAATGCTCCGGATTTCATCCTCCGAGTAGGTAAATTCCACCTCATTCCGCAGAGGGATATTTTTCCGGGCAAAAATCGTTTTAGTCAGGAAGAGCCCGGCCCGGATCAGCGGTGCATACAGCCACCGATTCATCCGGATGACCCAGAGATTGGCTGCCAGAATGGGCAGTGCCGATACCAGCGCATGAGAGCCGGGAATCAGGATTGTAAAGATCCAGTACGCCGCCGCGGACAGAACAGTGAATACTGCCAGCACAGCCCAGAGAATATAAATCCCCGATCCCTCTGCCAGCAGAAGAAACATCCGGTACAGCACTGCGTCCATTCCTGCCAGGGAAATTCCGAAAAGTGCCCCGTTCACCACAAAGGCGATCTGCGTTCCGGCCAGCACCGGGCTGGTTTTTTCATAGTAAGGCAGCACCTTTGCAATCAGCGCCGGGTCCTGATCATCGTTGTTCTCGATATATTCCCTTCGCATTCGGGAAAAGGCAAAATTCACCAGAGTATTCCGATAATTCAGAAAAGCTGATAAAAGTGCGATCACGAGCAGAAAAACGATACTGCTCAGATCGATTTCCGTAAAAATAGGTCATTCCTCCCATCCGAAAGCAAAAGAGCGTCCGTTATTTCCGCTCCTTATATCCCAGTTCCCGAAGAATATAATCCTTATTCTTCCAGTCCTTGGCTACCTTGACCCAAAGGTCGAGGAAAACCGGAGCGCCGATCAGGTTCTGGATTTCCTCCCGGGCCTCCGCGCCTGCCTCCTTGAGAACGGACCCTTTCTTTCCTATGATGATTCGCTTCTGGGATTCCCGTTCCACATAAATGGTGCAGCGGATGTATACCTTTCCGTTTTCTCTTTCGGAAAATTCCTCCGTATACACGCCGATGGCATGCGGCACCTCTTCCCGGGTGCGGATCAGCAGTTTTTCCCGGACGATTTCCTGTACGATATTCCGTTCCGGCTGATCCGTTACCATATCATCGGGGAAATACTTCGGTCCTTCCGGAAGGTATTTCACGAGAATCTTCATGAGCTCATCCAGGTTTTCCCCCGTCTTGGCCGACAGAGGAACGATTTCCGCAAAGTCATGAATCTTGCTGTACTGCACGATTTTCTTCAGGATTTCCTCTTTCCGGATCAGGTCCGTCTTGGACAGTCCCAGGATAATCGGCACCTTCCTGTCTTTCAGAAGAGACAGGATATACCGGTCTCCCGCACCCAGCGGGTCCACGCAGGAGCAGAGGAAGACCACGGCATCCACCTCGTCCAGCGCATCGATCGTGCTCTGCCGGATGGCCTCGCCGAGCTTGCTCTGCGGCTTGTGCATCCCCGGGGTATCGAGGAAAACCACCTGTGCGCCGTCTCCGTTCCATACGCCGGTGATTTTATTTCTCGTCGTCTGCGCATGGGCGGATACAATGGAAATCTTCTCTCCCAAGAGAGCATTCATCAAAGTGGACTTTCCCACATTGGGCCGGCCTACAAGGGCTACAAACCCGGAATGGAACTTTTCTGTTTCTTTCATATTTTTCCTTTATCTTTCAATCCTTCTTCCGCAAAAGCATGGGGAAGAAGCTCTTCCAATCGAAATTCCTGATAATCTATCTCCGATCTCGCGGAGAAAATGAGCGGAATGCGGAACTCCGCCAGCCACTGCAGGCAGATGCCGCAGGGCATCGTATAGCTCTCTTTGCTGCCGCATACTGCCAGCGCCTTAAAATGACGCTTTCCCGCCGCGACGGCACTTCCCAGGGCATTCCGTTCCGCACAGATGCCTGCCGGATAGGAAACATTTTCCACATTGCAGCCGCTGTAAACCGTGCCGTCCGTGCAGAGCACCGCTGCCCCCACGGGATAGCGGGAGTACGGGGAATAGCTGTTCCTTCCCGCCGCAAAGGCTGCGGCCAGAAGACATTCCCTTTCGCCGTCAGTCATGATTTTCTTCCTGCGCCTCCAGAACGCCTTCCGTGGTGAAACGGGTGATGCCGCACGCAGAAAGAATATCCTCCTCGGCTTTCCGCATGGCTTTCTTTTCCTCCGGGTCATAATGGTCATAGCCCAGGATGTGGAGGAATCCGTGCACGGCCAGGTAAGCGGTCTCTCTTTCCCGGCTGTGGCCGAATTCTTCTGCCTGTGCCACGGCCCGGTCCAGATTGATCACGATATCGCCCAGTTCCTTTTCCTCCTCCGGCAGATCATCTCCGCCTTCGTTCAGAGCAAAGGAAAGAACGTCGGTGGGCGCATCCACATCGCGGTATTCCTTATTCAGCTTGTGGATTTCCTCTGCATCGCAGATCAGGATGGAAATTTCCGCATCCTCCGGCACCTTCTGGAGCTCTGCTCCTTTTTCCAGCACCGTATGCAGCAGCTTTTCCAGTTCCTCATCATAATATTTCATATCACTGTAATTAATCGTGATTTCCATATTGATTTCCTCCGCTCCTTCGTTTTCCGTCTTTTTCATAAGCGTCGATGATCGCCGCCACCAGATCGTGACGCACTACATCCTCTTTATTGAAATGAACCCAACCGATGCCTTTGATTCCCTTCAGCACCCGCGCCGCATCGACAAGGCCGCTCTTCACATTGGGCGGCAGGTCGATCTGAGTCACATCGCCGTTCACCACCATTTTGGAACCGAAGCCCAGGCGGGTCAGGAACATTTTGATCTGCTCCACCGTGGTATTCTGCGCTTCATCCAGGATGACGAAGGATTTTTCCAGAGTCCGGCCTCTCATGTACGCCAGAGGCGCCACCTCGATCTGATTCTTCTGCTGCAGCCGGAGAAATTCCTCCGGTCCGAACATGGACTGCAGTCCGTCAAAAAGCGGCCGCAGGTAGGGATTGACCTTTTCCTGCAGATCCCCCGGAAGGAACCCCAGCTTTTCCCCCGCTTCCACGGCGGGACGGACCAGGATAATCCGCTGTACATCATGGTTCCGCAGGGCAAAGGCAGCCAGTGCCACCGCCAGGAAAGTTTTCCCCGTTCCTGCAGGACCGATGCCGAAGGTGATGGAATTCCGGCGGATCGCATCAATATAGAATTTCTGTCCCACCGTACGGGCCCGGATCGGCTCGCCGCTCTTGGTGAAATTGATGATATCGTCTTCCATTTCCTGCAGAAGGGATTCCTTCCCTTCCAGAATCAGACGGGATACCAGACGCACCTGCCGTTCGGACAGATTGATCCGGTTCCGCACCATCCGCCGCAGCTCTCCGACCGCCGCCATGGCTCTGCGGACATTGTCCTCTTCTCCGGAAAGGCGGATCAGATTTCCTCTGCCGAAAACGTCGACTTCGAAAACTTCCGCAATGATTTTCAGGTAAGCGCTGTTCCGCTCAAAAATATGGGATGCCTCTTTCGAATCCCCGATGAGTATTTCCTCTTTGTGTTCCGTTTGAGATCTCCTCTCCCGATCGGCTGATCATGACTTATTATAGATACAGAAAAAGTAAACAGGCGTCAGTTCTGTTTTTCCGATTCCCTTCCGGTGAATCTCCGCACCGCCGCACCGTTCCGGTAATCACAGCGGCACCCCTGGGTGATGTTTCTTTCTTCCAGAAGCCGGTCCAGGGCTTCCTTGACTTCCCACCAGGGCTTTCCGCCGTTGATGCTGAGAACATTCCGGTCCGCTCTTCCCACCAGACGCTGCAGGACGATGTCCGGCCGCAGAAGCGACAGGAAAAGGCAGACCCTTTCCAGGTATTCCTCCGGAGGAAGGAGCTGCACCTCTCCCCGCTGATACATCCCTGCCAGAGCCGTTCCCTTTACCACATACAGCGAATGGATTTTCACTTCCGTCACAGGCAGAACAGACAGCAGCTTTGCCGTCTCCGCCGTGTCCAGACGGTCATCCCAGGGCAGGTCCAGAATGACATGGGTGCAGAGAGAAAAGCCGTACCGGCCGATGCGGAGCGCCGCATCAATGTACTCTGCCACCCCGTGGCAGCGGTGAATCTTCTGCAGCGTATGCACATTGGACGACTGAAGCCCCAGCTCGACCGTGACATCCTTGTGATATTTTTCAGACAGCTCCTTCAGGATATCCAGGTACGCATCGCTTATGCAGTCCGGACGGGTCGACACATCGATGCCCACCACAGAAGGATAGGCCATTGCCTCCTCCATCCAGGCGCGGAAATCGGAAAGGGCACAGTACGTATTGGTAAAATTCAGAAAATAGGCAATGAATTTCTCTGCCTTGTACTTCGGTCCCACATGGGCAATGCTTCTCTCCAGCTGGCGGGAAACGGACAGTCCCACTGCCTTCGTCTCATAATCCGCTCCGATGGAGCCGCAGAAAATACAGGGCTCCGCCGACAGCGTGCCGTCCCGGTTCGGACAGGTCACCGGCAGCGAAACCGGGATCTTGTACACCTTTTCCCCGTACTTCCTCTTCAGATAATCGGAATAATTATTGTACCTTTCCATAAAACTCCTAAATAAAGACTACTAAACCATTTTTATTATATACCAAAAGGAAAAGCCCTGCATTTACAGAACGGAAAAGGCTCTGTAAAATAAAGGAAAAGTACGGGCGGGATTCATTTCCTCACCGTGCCTTCCTGCCTGTGCGGAAGCGTGCGGAGGGAAATCATTCCCGCTCTGTTGCAGAGAAAAGAGAGAACGACCATGATCAAGATCCAGACCTCCCAGCTGGCGGTCCGTCCGGGACAGATCCGGGACAATTTCATCGCCGCGGAAGAGGAAATCAGAAAAGCAAAGGAAAACGGAGCAGATCTGCTTGTCCTTCCCGAAATGTGCCTCACAGGATATCTCATCGGAGATCTGTGGGACCAGCCGGCCTTTCTCCGGGAATGCGAACGGTACAACCGGAAGCTGGCGGAAGCCGCAAAAGGCATTACTGTCATCTGGGGAAGCTGCGCCGCAGACTGGACCCGAACGAACGATGACGGCCGCCCCCGGAAATACAATGCGGCCTTTGCCGCACAGGACGGCCGTTTTCTTTGTCCGGAAGGGCAGAGCCGCCCCTATGCCGTCAAAGCGCTCCTTCCGGAATACCGCTGCTTTGATGACCGGCGGTACTTTACTTCCCTCCGTCAGGAAGCCCAGGAGGGAGGAAAAGAGCCGAAAGAGCTGCTCGCCCCCTTCCGCATTGCCGTCCGCGGAGAGACCCTTTCCGCAGGCATCCTTCTCTGCGAGGATTCCTGGGATGAGAATTACCGCTTCTCTCCCATGGAAATCCTGGCCAACCGGGGAGCAGAGCTTTTCTTCAATCTTTCCGCCTCCCCCTTCACGCTCGGGAAAAATGAAAAGCGGCACCGCATGCTTTCCGCAGCAGGGCGGAAGCTGCATGTTCCCCTGCTCTATGTGAACCAGCGGGGCATCCAGAACAACGGAAAGGACTGCTATGTTTTTGACGGCATGACCGCCGCCTATGACAGAGACGGAAACCTCATCGGCGAAGCCGCTCCCTTTACGGAAGAACGGTCGCTCTTCCTTTTCGATCCCTCCTCTGGAATACTTTCCCCGGAAAAGCCCATGCCCGCTCACAGGGATGACCTCCTTCTTCCCGCTCTGCGGTACGGCGTATCGGAATTTCTCCGGGCCATCGGCGTTTCCAGAGTGGTCATCGGCGTTTCCGGCGGGATTGATTCCGCGGTCAATGCTGCGCTGTACCGTTCCGTCCTGCCCGCGGACCGGCTTCTTCTCGTAAACACCCCGACCCGGTTCAATTCAGAAACAACAAAAAGCCTTGCGAAAAAGCTGGCTGACAATCTGAAAGCGCCCTACCTGACCATCCCGATCGGAAAATTCATCGACGAAACAACAGCTGCTCTGGACGGACTTGCTCCGGGCCGCGGCTGTCCGCCTCTCCGTCTCACCGGATTCATGAAGGAAAATATACAGGCCAGAGACCGAAGCAGCCGCATCCTTTCCGCCCTTTCCTCCGCCTTCGGAGGCATCTTCACCTGCAATGCCAATAAAGCGGAAATGACCGTGGGCTACAGCACCCTCTACGGCGATCTTGCCGGTGCACTGGCTGCCACAGCCGATCTCTGGAAATACCAGGTCTATGAGCTGGGACGGAAGCTGAATGATTTCTTCGGAAAGGAAATGATTCCCGAAGGCATTTTCACCGTAAAGCCCTCCGCCGAGCTGTCGGAAAACCAGGATATCAGCCGCGGACTGGGGGATCCCCTGATTTATGAATATCATGATTTCCTCCTCCGCTCCTTCGTAGAGCCCTGGCAGCGGCTGACGCCGGAGGAAATCCTTTCCGCCTATGCGGAAGGCCGTCTGGAGGAAACCATCGGCTGTACCGTTTCCGTCCGGAATATTTTCCCCGATGCAGCCGCCTTCATTGCCGATCTGGAAAAATGGTGGAACCTTTTCGCCGGTTTTTCCGTCGCCAAGCGCATCCAGTCCCCGCCGCTCCTTGTGGTCTCCCGCCGTCCTTACGGATATGACCTGCGGGAATCCCAGCTCACCCCCTATTACACCGATGCTTACCTGGCTCTCCGGGAACAGCTTCTTGCGGCAGCCTCCCGGTAAAAGCCCGGAAAAGAAATCCGCCGCATCCGACAAGCAAAAATGAAAGGAGCTTCCATGGAAATTCATCATCACAATCATGAGCAGGAACACATGCACAGCCACGATCACGAGGCATCCCCGCACTCCCATACCCATGACCCGGAAAAGATTCACGCCATCGTGGTCCGTCTTTCCCGCTCCATCGGCCATCTGGAATCGGTCAGGAAAATGCTGGAAAACGGCAAAGACTGTGCGGACATCCTCATCCAGCTTGCTGCCGTCCGTTCGGAAATCAACAACGCCGGAAAGCTTCTCCTGAAGGAGCACATGGAGCACTGCATCGTGGAAGCCGTAGAGGAAAATGACCGGGAAGCCATCGAAAGAATGAACCAGGCCATTGACCGGTTCATGAAATAAATATTCATACAAAAAATCTCCCTGCCGGAGAAGCCGCATCGGCGCTTCTCCGCAGAGAGATTTTTCTTTTTCTTGAATTTACAATCTAAGTGCCACAGATTAAAAGCAATAAAAAGTGACTCATAAGGTCTGTACTATCATAGAGATTGAACAGTAACTATTAAGGAGGCCTTATGAATCACTATCATCATCTTACACTAAATGAGAGAGAAAGCATAATGCTTTTATGGCACGACGGTCAATCAATTACAGAAATTTCTCGTATCCTTGCCAGAAACAAATCCACAATTTCCAGGGAATTGCACAGAAACTCATCTGAAGAAGAATACTCTGCTGTCCGTGCTGATACTCCGGACAGAGGCTCAGAATTTTCAAAACATGCAGAAATCACAAAAGTAATGGAGATAGAATTCTATTTTCCATATCCGCACCATCCTTGGTAAAGAGGAAGCAATGAGAATACAAATGGCTTATTAAGGGAATATTTTCCTAAAGGGCATGACATAACAGACTTGAAGGATGAGTTTATTCAAGCAAAGGTAACTGAGATAAACAAACGGCCAAAGAAGTGCTTGAACCGGAAAACACCTTATGAAGTATATTTCGATACAGTGTTGCACTTGACTTGACAATTCAAGTTTAGAAAGGCCCATTTTTTTCTGCAAACAAAGCCCTTGTTCCATATTTTTCAACAATACGGCCACTTAAGCAGCTGTAATCGAGACGCATGTTAGCACCTCTCTTTTGTTCTTTTTTATCGAACTCTCCTTTATTATATGTTCAAAAGCTTTGAATGTCAGTCTTTCGTTCAAAAAGTATGTACTTTTTTTCAAAACTCTTGAACATATCATCAAAAACAAGTATAATCGTTACAAGGAGATAGATATTATGGAGAGTAAAAACGAAACAGCAAAACTTAATACTGATAAGAACATTTACAATAAAGCGCATTCAGGCCAAACCATTAAGGATAA
>UPXR01000006.1 GCA_900557365.1 uncultured Dialister sp.
AACCTCGCACATCGGTTATTCGTTCGCTGTACTGTTCAGTTTTCAAAGAATCATCGCTCTTCAAGCGACTTGATTATTTTACCACATCGCTTCGGTTTTGTCAAATGTTTTTTGAAATCTTTTTGAAGGATTTCGGAAACATCCGATCAAATCGAGTTTTGCGGCGCCGCTGTATCAGCGACGAGTGTAATCATATCATTTTTGCTTCGTTCTGTCAACAGGTTTTTGAAGTTTTTTGAAGAACTTTTGGAAACTGTGTGCTGTCAGAAGTCAGCTTGGTTATAATATCACGGCTTCACCAAAGTGTCAACAGGAAAATCCGAAAAACGATAAAGAAAGAAAAGGCTCCGTTCCGGAGCCCTTTCTTTCTCTGCCGGTCTGTTTTCTTTTCCTCTGCCGTGATTCTCCTATATACCCATATATTCATATAAAGGGATTCCATTCTATTTTCCTTCTTAGCCTGTCTCCGGCTTTTCCCTGCATGGTTGCCGGATTGCAGCAAATGTCCGGCATCCATACGGCTCTTCCCGGCAAAGGTTCCTTATGCAGAAATAAAGATCTTTCTATTATATATCTATAATACCCCGGAGACGGTTCCGTTCTCCGTCTCTTTCCCGTCTTCTGCGCCCGGAACATCGGCCCGCCGCAGCTCCGGATTCTTTTTCCTGCATATATATGCCATCCCGCTCATTCCGAAACCTTCCCTGCAGACCGGATAACCTCCCGATTCTCCGGCATTTCCGGCTCCGATCGGAATCAATAAGAATATCTATAGTCATCTATAAATATTCTGTATAAGGATATTTATATAATTATGTATATTGATATCTATCTTTATCCATTTATTTCTGTTATACTGAGTACAAGAAACAGTTCTCTAGTATTTAACGGAGGTGACGACATGAAAAAGGCAACAAAATGGACATGCACACTGGCAGCGATTCTCGGCCTGTCTCTGGCGGGAGGACTCAGCATCAGCGCTGCTTCGGTCAATGCGGAAGAAGCTAAAGCCATTGCCATCGAACATGCAGGTGTATCTGCATCTGATGTAGATTATATCCGTGTCAAGGAAGACTGGGATTGGGGCCGCACTGTATATGAAATTGAATTTTATGCCGGCACCATGGAATATGACTACGATGTAGCCAAGGATTCCGGTGCAATCCTGAAAGCAGATTCCGAATATCACGGACGCCGCGGAGGCAAGCGCGCACAGAATGCCAATTATGCGCTCTCCTATGATGATGCCGCACAGAAAGCGCTGTCCCGTGTAGACGGTGCTACCATGGACAATCTCCGCATGAAGCGGGATCATTCTCACGGACGGCCGACTTATGAAGGAGAAATCCACTATAACGGCTATGAATATGAGTTTGAAATCGATGCAGAAACCGGTGATTTCCTGGAATGGAAGAGTGAAAAAGACTGGTTCTGAGAAAAACAGGAAATGAAACGGAAAAGGGTACGGCTGAGCCGTACCCTTTTTTGATCTATTTGTTATGCACCTTCCGGAACAAAAAGGAACCGCACCGGCAGATAGGTTGCTCCCGCTGCCAGGAATTCGATCGTGACCGGTTTCCCGGCCTCCCATTTTCCCGTATCAATATAATCATCCAGTGTTTCTTCTCCCAGCTGATGTCCATGATATTTCATATCATCCGTCCGGTAGTAGCGGGGCAGGAATCCCTGGGTAATCTTAAAAGATCCCATATAGACTCCCCCCAGGGGATTGAAATAAATCCGGTAGGGCTTCGAGCCTTCCGTACGGATGCGGATCTGCAGGGTCGTTCCGTAGTCTCCCGTATTTTCTCTTTCCGTACCGTCCAATTCATCCATTCCCCGATAGAAAGGAAGAGAACCGTTTCCGCCCACGATCAGTTCCTGCGGCACTCCTGCATCCGTATTCCACACATTCTTATTTTCTCTGTATACCGTTTTCGGGAAGGTTCCCCGCAGTGCATGAGAATCAGCCGGTACAGTCCCGGCTGCATCCAGGGCCCCCTGAAGATCCCCTGTCATAGGAAGCATAGCCACTCCGAATTTTACCGGTTCTTTTGTTTCCACTTCCACGATGCCGCTGTACAGATACCCCGGAAGCATTCCGCTTGACGCTTCCGAAGCCACTACTGTTCTTTTTTTCGGAGCAAGCTGTATATCAAGCGGTGTCTGATTTCCTGCAACCATTTCACTGAAGGACAGGGTTTCCCCGGATGTCACATAATCGGTGCTCGGCACAGCCTGAATGAATCGGGTCACACGCACATCCGCCGCCCGATTGCTTTGGGCATATACCACCAGCCGGGTCCGCATGCCCGTATCATTGACATGGTAGTAATAAATGCGGCCTTCCCCCTGAATAGTGCCTTCCGCCAGGACGCCTGTCTGCTGCACATATTCCGGACAGTCGGAAAAAACAAGAGTGCCCTCCGTCTTTACATCCTGCATTTCCATATTCTGATACGGCCGGTCCAGCACCGATTCCGCAGAAGCCTCCGCTCCGCAAAAAAGAGCAGCTGTTCCGATCAGAGCTGCCAGCCCGTATTTCTTCCACGCTTTCATCTGATTCCTTTCTCCGGCGGTTTCCCTCCTCCGGTCAGAGCCGCCGACTTCCCTTTCCTTCCTATTGTATAATATGAATAGAATTATGATTCGTTTTATATAATATCACGGTTCGTCAAGACAAGGACCGTCAGACAGGCAAAGGAGGCATTTCCATGCTTTTTCATACACGCAAAACACGCCGCTTCGCCGCATCCGTCCTGGCGGTGCTGCTGATCGGCGGTGCATCTCCTCTCCCGGCACACGCCTTTGACCTGGGCGGCGTTCTGGGGAGTCTCATCGGCGGAGCTGCTGTTTATAAATCGGTGGATGAACAGATTTCCTACGTGAACAATACGGAGGAAGGCCGGCAGAAATATTTCGAGGAGCTGAAAAAGTCGGAAGGCGTTTCCTATGATCCGGACAAGAATGCCCTGCTGGACAGCACCATGGCCCGGCTTTCCCAAAGCATCGCGTCCGTTGATCCTTCCATCGAGGAAAAGCCCTTCCTGTACTTTCTGAATCCCAATCAGGAATTCAATGCGGCGTGCGGCATGGGGCATGTCATGACGGTCAATGAAGGAATTTTCTCCCTCACGGACAGCATCGATGAAATCGCCGTCGTACTGGCCCATGAAATGGGACACGGCGTAAAGAATCATGTAGCCAGTTCGATGAAGAAGAAAATCCGTACGATCATTGCCGGTTCCGTAGCGGCCAGCGCCATCGATGCGGGCGCCATTTCCGACATCGCCATGAACACCATGGTCAATCAGATCAACCAGGTGCAGATCGGCCGGAAGGATGAATGGGAAGCAGACAATCTGGCCTTTGACTACTGCTATATGGCAGGCTATAATCCCGGAGCCGGTGCCGCCCTCTGGGCCAGAGTGGAGGAAAAGATGGGACAGAATGACCAGAATTTCGTCGGGGAAATCTTCTCCCCCTCCGACCATCCGTCCAATTCCGAGCGAAGGGAAAACTATGAAAAGAAGCTGAAAAAGCTTTCCGGAGACAAAGTAACCATCAAAAAGGATACGGACATCGTGCAGATCCGGCAGAAGGATTTCCTCGCTCCCGCCGCACTGCCGGGCATGTCCGCCGCAGAGAGAAAGTACTTCCTTATGGGAAATCTCGCAGCCGCCTATGCCCACGGGGATGCGGAGCAGTCCGCTTATGTATCGGGCGGAACTGTATACCTGGGAAGACAGGCTATCATGACCCCTGCTGCAGGAGATCCCCCGGCAGAGGAACTGGCTGCTCTCCTGAACCGGATCAAATAAACAAAAAAGAGGCATACCGCTGCGGTATGCCTTTTCTTTTTATTTTATTTTGTTTTGCTTTCTCCCATACGGCAGATTTCCTGCGCCTCATGAAGCCAGCTGTCTCTCAGCTCCTGCGGATACAGGACATTGACCTTGCTTCCCTGAGAAAGGAGCCACATCAGGACGCCCTGCAGTCCGTCCACTTCTGACTTGATCAGGTAGCTTCCGTCATTCTGAAGCACGGCGGTGGAAATGGGCAGCCGGTCCAGGACTGCCTCCGGGGAAGGTCCCCTGTAGAGGAAACCGATCTGCTGCCGCCGTCCGCCGTACATAAACTGCGTGCTGTTCTTGAAATCCCCTTCCCGGAACCGGTCGCTGTACGGCACGGAAAAGGTTTCGTCATCCATTTTCACCCGGCACATCCGGTCCAGACGGTATATACGGCGGTTCTTCCGGTCAATCTCCCCGAACTCGCAGGGATCGCCGATCAGGTAGAAATAATATTCCGAGAACACAATACCCAGCGGATAAATCCGATGCGGCCGGGTCTGGCGTTCTCCGGGCTTTTTATAATCAAAAAGGAGCACATGGCGGCTGCGCACGGCCCGGGCAGCCAGCGAAAGCGCATCCACATCGGGGTCCACATGATCCGGGTCCCGGTAATCCCCGATTTCATTTTTGATATATTCCTCCAGATCCTTTTTCTCTTCCGGAGAAACGGCGGAACGAAGAAGCCGGTCCAGCAGACGGCCCATTTCCTTTTTGCTGAAAGCACGGCTGGAAAGAAGGATCTTGCACACCGCATAAAGTTCGCTCTCGGAAACAAAGTGGCTTTCTGCACCGACAATTTTATAAATGCCTTCCGCCGGGTCAAATACAAGGAAGCGCTTAATGCCGTCTTCCTCTTCCTTATGGAGCAGATGCTTCCGGATTTCCGCCAGGTAGCGGCTCGCCGTTCTGTCATTGACGCCGAAAAGCTCCACCACCTCCGGACGGGTAACCTTGTCCCCATCCATCAGACGGTCCCACAGCGCCAGGACCTTTTCCGTCTTATTTCCGTCTTTCCCTACCATACAGTGACTCCTTTGATTTCTTCTGAAATAACGGAGTTTATTGTACCATAAGCTCCGGACAAATTAAACAAAAAGCCTGAAAATATGATTTCTAGGCGTCTTTCTTCCTGTCATCCGGCAGGGTAAATCCAGCAATAAGACCGATGACGCCTGCAATCCACAGTGCCTGGAGTGCGGTCTGCAGTCCCCATGTATCGGCAGCCCATCCCACAAGGGGCGTAACCATTCCGCCCAGCGTTGTGGAAAGGCCGAGAGTCACACCGGATGCAAATCCTGCATTTCTTGCCAGGTAGTTCTGGCCCAGTACAACCATGGGGCTGAACGGGGAAAAGACCGCCATTGCCGCCGGAACGAGAAGAAGCATCACCAGAAGCATGCTGTCCGTATTCGTCAGCAGGAAATAGGTCGGGATTTCAATGGCAAAAGCAATGAGAATGACCTTCCGGAATCCGATTTTATCCGCCAGAAGACCGCCCGCATAAGTACAGCACGCTCCCATGAGGAAAAGGGCAGACAAGGCCGTCGTTCCCTGAGAAGCCTCTCCGTGCAGAATGTAAATCCAGAGGAGAGGAATGAAAGTATTGCTCAGCATGAATCCGGCAGAACGGGCCAGGATGCAGAAGGACAGCTTTCCGAAGGAAACCCAGTCGTTTTCCGCGGCCTGCGCCGCTTTTTTCTTTTCCCGGATTTCCTCTTCCGTCTCCGCCGCCGTCAGTTTTTTGATGGCAACAAAGAGAAGCATCACCGCCAGTACATTGATGGCTCCCATCAGCACCAGAGAACGGATGCCCAGGTGATAGGCGCAGAAGCCTGCCATCAGCGGACCCACACCGAAGCCGGCATTGCCGCCTACGGCAAAGATGCCCATCGCCTTTCCCTTGGCTTTTCCGGAGAAACGGCTGACCATGAGCGCCGCTTCCGGATGGAAGAGAGAGGTTCCCACACCGCCGATCAGCGCCGCTGCCAGAATCAGAGGATAGCTGTCCACAAAGCCCATGGCCGTTACCGCCGTTCCGCAGAGAAGCGGTCCCAGCAGAACGAACCAGGGCCGGGAAATCCTGTCGGAATAGTATCCGAAAAGGGGCTGCACCACCGAGGCGATCAGCACATTCATGAAAATAATCGTCCCCGCTTCCTTATAGGAAAGACCGTAATGGACGATAAAGTACGGCAGCAAGGCCGGAATAGCCCCCTGGCACCAGTCATTCACAAAATGCCCGAAGGAAAAAATATACGGAGAACACTTTTTGATATCCATCTTATCCCTCCTTCTCCGCAGCCATATTCTGCAGAGGTCCCCTCCAGAATTCTCTGCAGTCAAAAAATAAAATACAGCATCAGCCGGGTACCTCTCCCGGAAGCCGCTCTATCCCTTCTGCATCCGGACCAGAAGCTGCACCGCCCACTGAGAATTGACGACCGGACTGTCTCCGTCCGCTCCGTTCAGAAAAGGCTGTACGCCCTCCCGGATTTTTTCATACATAGGGCGCTCGAAAGCATAGGCTGCCGCGGTTTCCTTTCCCTCCAGAAACCGGAAATAATAATTTCCGTCGGCACCCCGGTCGAAAAGAACCGTGTCGGGTTTGAGTTCCTTCCGCTGCCGGTGCAGAGAAGCATAGGCCAGAGCCTTCATGATTTCTATGATCCGGTCATCCATTCCGCCGTCCAGAATCAGGAGCTTTTCCAGCACATCCCGGTGATAGGTGACAATCCGCTTTGTCCATCGGGAAAGCTCTTCCCCGGCAAAGCTGCCGCTCTTTTTCCGGAAGATTCCGAAAATCCGCCGGTAATCCTCTTCGTCAGCGGCATAGTACAGCATATAATGCCTGTCCCTTTCCTTATACAGGAAAGAATAATCTCCGTGGGTTTCCCAGCCGCAGTACGGACATTGTACCCAAAAAGCGCTGTTGTCCCGTATCTTTTCAAAAAAAGAAGGGTCCTCCCCCGTATCGAGCACATCCATACGCTTCACAGGGAAGGACCTTCCGCAGCGGCGGCAGGGAAATAAAACTTCCTCTGCCATCCCTTATTTTTCCTTCCTCACCGTCAGGATTTCCTTCAGCGGCTTTCTTTCGTTGGCCGCAGGAATCACTGCAGGATGTCCGATGCCGATCAGCGCCGATACATCATAATTGTCAGGAAGTCCCAGAATTTCCTTAACTTTGTCCTCTTCATAGCGGCCCATGATGAGAGTGCCCAGGCCCACCGCATTGGCAGCCAGGCAGAAATGGGCAGCTGCTACACCGGCATCGAAAGACTGCCAGTGCGTTCCCTTCTTCGTGGAGAACGTGCCGTCCGGTTCATAGCCGGAAAGGCCTTTGATCACGCAAAGCACCACCAGGGCCGGTGCGCCGTGAATATTCTCCGTATTCCACGGGAATTTCACCGTTGCCTCGTCCGCCAGACGATCCTTCAGCTCCTTGTCCAGAATGGCCACATACCGCACGGGCTGGGTGTTTTCCCAGCAGGATGCCATCTGGGTGATCTCCACTACATTGACGATATCGTTTTCCGTAACCGCCTCATCTGTGTATTCTCTGATGCTTCTCCGGGAAATCAGACATTCAATTGCGTCCATATTCCTTCCTCCTTGTCCTCCAACTACAAATCCTTACTTTCTTTAGTTTACCATAGTCTGCCGATTTGTCACCTTACGAAAAAAGAGAATTTCTGCACAGACGGCTTTCCCTCCTGCAAAACTCTCTGCACCGTCTCTTTTTCCGGCCGGCCTTCCCGCAGCTTCTCCCCTGATACGGAAAAATCCCGCGGAAAGGAGCTGCCCGTTCTCCGGACAGTCCCCTGCGGGATTTTGGCTGGTTCATTCTGCAAACGCTTCTTAACGAATATGTGCCAGAATGGCTTCGGTCATGCCTTCGCCGTTGACCAGCTTCATGCCTTCCTTATAAATGTCGCCTGTGCGGTATCCTTCTTCCAGGGTTTCATTGACCGCTCTTTCGATGGCATCCGCCGCTTTGTCCTCATTCAGGGAATACCGGAGCAGCATGGCTGCGGAAAGAACAGTTGCAATCGGATTGGCCTTGCCCTGTCCTGCAATATCGGGAGCGGAGCCGTGAATCGGTTCATACAGGCTTGTTTCCTCCCCGATCGACGCAGAGGGCAGCATGCCTACAGAGCCGGACAGTACGGCGGCTTCATCGGACAGGATATCGCCGAACATGTTGCTCGTTACGACCACATCGAAGAAAGAGGGATGGATGGCGAACTGCTGGGCGCAGTTGTCCACATACATATGATCCAGCGTTACATCGCTGTAGCTTTCCTCATGAACCTTAATGGCGGTTCTTCTCCACAGACGGGAAGAGGCCAGTACATTGGACTTATCCACGCTGGTGACATGGCCTTTTCTCTTCCGCGCCGCTTCAAAGGCAAATTTCGTGATCCGCTCCACTTC
Source organism: uncultured Dialister sp. (assembly GCA_900557365.1). The sequence continues at coordinate 8,289 of UPXR01000006.1, forward strand.
CGGTACGGAATAGCTTTCCACATCCCATGCCCGTTCTGCGCCGTCCTTCATTTCCGATTCGCAGCGGTCGCCGAAGTAAATGCCGCCGACGAGTTCCCGGACAATCATGATATCCGTTCCCTTTGCGATTTCCGGCTTCAGCGGGGAATAGTCGATGAGGGAATCCTGGATTCTGACCGGCCGGAGATTGACATACAGGCCGAGCTCCTTGCGCAGGCCCAGGATGGCTTTTTCCGGACGGAGCGCCGGTTCCAGATGGTCCCACTGATCGCCGCCGACTGCACCGAAGAGGACTGCATCGGCTTTGCGGCACGCTTCCACTGTATCTTCCGTAAGCGGCACACCGTACTTATCATAGGAGGTGCCCCCGGCATCCTTCCATTCATAGGTCAGTCCGATTTTATAGATTTCATCGATTTTCTTCAGGATGCGGACTGCCGCATCGGTTACTTCTCCGCCGATTCCGTCACCGGGGATCACTACGATATGCTTTACCATTTATCTGTACTCCTTTACGTAATTGATGAGGCCGCCCGCTTTTGCGATATCCTGGATGAATCCCGGAAGAGGCGGTGCCTGGTATACATCTCCGGTCGTGAGATTTTCAATTTTTCCTGTGGAAACATCTACGCGGAGACGGTCTCCTGCGCTGATTTTCTTTACATCTTCCCCGATTTCCAGGAGCGGCAGGCCTACATTGATGCCGTTCCGGTAAAAAATGCGGGCAAAGGAAGCAGCAATGACAACCGGAACCCCGCTGGCCTTGATGGCCACCGGCGCATGCTCGCGGGAGGAGCCGCAGCCGAAATTCTCGCCGCCGACCATGATATCGCCGGCCTGCACTTCCTTTGCAAAAGTGGGATCGATGTCGACCATGCAGTGCTCGGCCAATTCCTTCGGATCAAATGTATTCAGATATCGTGCGGGGATGATGACATCCGTATCGATGTTGTCCCCGTAACGCCAAACCTTTCCTTCAATGGCTGCCATATTACTTTACCTCCTTCGGTGCTGCAATTCTTCCCAAAACGGCACTGGCTGCCGCTACCTGCGGCCCGGCCAGATAGATTTCCGAATCCGTGGGGCCCATACGGCCGATGAAATTGCGGTTCGTCGTGGAAACGCATTTTTCTCCGCTGGCCAGGATGCCCATGTAGCCGCCCAGGCAGGGTCCGCAGGTCGGGGTGGAAACCGCACAGCCCGCATCAATGAATATATCAATATAGCCGGCATGTTCTGCCTGCTGGTAAATCGTAGGTGTTGCGGGAATGACGATGCACCGTACATCGGGATGAACCTTGCGTCCCTTGAAGATGCGCGCTGCAATCGCCAGGTCTTCCAGACGGCCGTTCGTGCAGGAGCCGATGACAACCTGATCGATCTTGATCGGGTCAAAGGTTCCGACAACCTTCGTATTTTCCGGAAGATGCGGGAATGCCACAACCGGCTTCATGGAAGACAGGTCAATGGTGACTTCTCTTTCATAATGGGCATCCGGATCTGCTTCCACTGCTTCCCAGGACTTATTGAACCGGCCTTCGATATATTTCTCGGTCTTTTCATCCACCGGGAAAATGCCGTTCTTGCCGCCGGCCTCAATGGCCATATTCGCAATGGTAAAGCGGTCGGTCATGGACAGGGAGCGGACGCCCTCTCCGGTAAATTCCAGAGATTTGTACAGAGCGCCGGAAACCCCGATCATGCCGATCAGGGTAAGGATGACGTCCTTGCCGGTGATATCCTCCGGCTTTGTTCCGGTCAGCGTAACCTTGATCGCATCGGGCACCTTGAACCAGGCCTCTCCGGTTGCCATGGCCACGCCGAGGTCGGTAGAGCCCACGCCGGTGGAGAATCCGCCCAGCGCGCCGTAGGTGCAGGTGTGGGAATCGGCGCCGATGGTCACCATGCCCGGACCGACGAGTCCCTTTTCCGGAAGGAGCGCATGCTCGATGCCTACCCGGCCCTGTTCAAAATAATTGACAATCCCGTTTTCCCGGGCAAAATCACGGACGATCTTTGCCAGCGTTGCCGATTTGATATCCTTTGCCGGCTGGAAATGATCCGGTACAAGCACGATCTTTTCCCGGTCGAATACCGGACGGCCCACCTTCCTGAATTCCGCAATCGCCGGCGGAGCGGTAATATCATTTGCCATTACCAGATCCAGGGTGCAATAAATCAGATCCCCTGCTTTTACTTCCTTCATTCCGGCATGCCTGGCCAGAATTTTCTGGGTCATTGTCATTCCCATAGGATATTCCTCCTGTATTCTTACTTTTACCGGTGAAAGCATTCCTGCAGAGCTCGGCTTTCACCACAAACAAAAAAGCCATCCTCTCCTAAGAGACGATGGCTCGCGGTACCACTCTTATTCCCGTTCCCCGAAGGAAACAGGCCCTTACACTGATAACGGTCAGAATCCGTCGAAGCCTACTTTTTTCAGCTCCGCTTCTCCGGGACGAGTTCGACGATTTCCTTTTGCTGCCTTTCACCGTCCGGCAGCTCTCTGCAAAAAGAAAGAATCTCTACTTTTTCCCATCACTGTATTTAAAGTATGTCAATAATATACCACTCCATGACTGAAAATGCAAAATTTTTTAGGAAGAGAGAACCGGGCAGACCGTTGCCGGTCTTTTTTATTTCTTTCCTTTCAGTGCTTCATCGAGCGCAATGGCCAGCTGATCCGCACAGGATGTTCCCTTTCCGGCACAGTCATTGCCCCGGAGAATATCCGCTGCTTCCCGGGCATCCCGGCCTTCCAGAAGACGGCCGATGGCCTGCAGATTGCCCGGGCACCCGCCTTCAAAATGAAGATTGTAAATTTTCCCATCTTCCAGATCAAAGGTAATTTTCCGGGAACAAACGCGATGGGGAATAAAAGAATAGCTTTCCATAAAATCCTCCTGCTGCATAAAATTTCTTTCATTATAAACGGAAAAAGAAAAATTGTCATGAAAAAACGCTGTCCGCACAGCGGCAGACAGCGGAACCGTACAGCCTCAGGATGAAGACCGATGCGCCGTCAGATCCATTTTTCTCCCGGAGGAATCGGAAAGACCGCCCGAATCCTTCTGTCGGTAAAGCTTCTCCATCTCTCTCGTGAAAGCCGCCGCAAGTGCCCGCCGCTGCTCCGGAGTCATCGACGTTCCGAACGCTCCGGCAGCAGAAGCCGGACGATGCGCCCGCCCGTCCGATGCACCGCAGGTCAGCTCTGCCCGGGGACCGGTCCCGGCATTCTTCATAAAATCCTGCACATAGTACTTCATGAACACCGTAAAGCCGTACATATATTTCTTCCGGCGCAGATTTTCCGCCGCATTCAGGTGATCCTTTACCAGCCGGCCGCCGACCAGAATATATCCCAGCGGTACAAACAGGGCAATGGCAAGCATGCTCAGCACGGACAGACCGCTGCCCGGCTTCTTTTCCGTCGGTCCCGCCGCAAATCCGCATTCCTTTCTCCATTCCTTCTCAAAAAGCTCAATTTCCGCTTTGCTCTCGAAAAGGCTTTTTTCCACCCGAAGAAAGGCCATGCCTTCTCTTTCCCCGTACCGTATGCCGTGCCGGTCAAACTTCACATCCTCCGCCCGGAAAAGCTCCTCCGTCTGCTGAAGAGGCCCGATAAACAGGATGCGGTGATTTTCCCCCAGCAGCGAGCGGTGCAGAATCCACTGGTCCTCTGTAAGCACAGCAATGCGGAATTCCCTTTTCCCCGAAGGGTCCTCCGCCATTCGGATCTTCTCCAGAAGGTTGTTGGACAGTCCTGTGCCGACTGCCGCAATGACGACATACAGAATCTTTTGCTCGTTCATTGTTCCTTCCGTCCTTTGTCCCCGTAACAACATTCCCTGTATCTATCCCGTATCTGTATTCATCATACCATGGAACAAACCGGCCGGAAATAAAAATCGAAAAAATTCCTTTTCTGTCCTTACGGAAGTCCCGGGAAGGAGTCCACGAACTCGATCTCAATGTCAGGGAAAGAGTCCACAAACTCCACAGTGAAATCCTCCCCGGAATCCACGAATTCCCATTCTCCGAGTTCATCCGCAAAGGAGTCCACTGCCTGCACCCGCAGATCCGGGAAAGAATCCACGACCCTTACCTTTACATCCCCAAAAGAATCCACCACCCGGACCCGTCCGCCCAGAAAAATCCCCCGGAAATACCCGGCGTCACTGACCGGCCCCGCCGCAGCGGCCGACACAGCCCCGAAGAGCAGAATAGCCGCCAGACAAATCCATATCCTTTTCATACCGCACCTCCTGTTTCATATTCTGATTCCTTTCCTCTGCCCGTATTATACAAAATGGAGCAGACAGAAAATGACGGCATCAAATCTTTTTTCTGCTTTTTTCGTTTTCTCCCGAAGAATTCCGGCTGTTTCTTTCCGCTTCCCGCAGAGCCTTCCGCCGGCTTCTCCGCACCCGGTTGATATGTCTTTCGAAAAGCCCCTTCCGGATAAACGCCGCCAGGACAAGCTGATCAAAGACAGGAACCGTGCAGGAATAAAAGCCGGCCTTTTCCTCATACACCGGCAGCAGCTTCCGAGGAAGCACCAGGTAGGCCGCCCGGATGGACGGGGCGATGGTCCGGGAAAAGGAATTCATATAAATGACATTTCCCTCCGGCCAGAGGGAAAAAAGCGTATTCTCCGGCTTCGACAGGACGGTGAATTCCGAATCGAAATCATCCTCAATGAGATAGCCGCCCCGGCTCTTTGCCCAGCCGATATATTCCGCCCGCTTGGACGCCGATGCAGTGATTCCCGTAGGATAGCTGGCTACCGGCGTCACATGAAGAACCGATGCGTGCGATGTCTCCAGCGCCTCCGATTCGATGCCCTCCGGCCCCAGAGGGAGAAGCTCCACGGCTGCCTCATAGGCCTGATACACCTTCCGGATTTTGTCATACGACGGGTCCTCCAGGGCATAGATGCGGTCCCGGCCCAGCACCTGTATATTCAGGCCGTAAAAATATTCTGCGCCGCTTCCGATCAGGATCTGCTCCGGAGAGACAAAAAGATTCCGGCTCCGCGCTAGATAGGAAGAAATGGCTTCCCGCAGTTCCCCCATGCCCCGGTGGGGCGACGGAAGAAGGATTTTTTCGCCGTAGTCCGTAAGGACCTCCCGCATGGTCTTGGCAAAGGCGGAAAAGGGGAAAAGCTCTCTTTCCGTCCGGTCCCTCTGCTCGATTTCCTCCCGCCGGATAGCCGGAGCGGAAAACGGCATCCGCTTCCCGCTGCCGAAGGCTTCGCCCTCCCGGTAAATCACATAGTATCCGCTCCGTTCCCGCGCCTCTGCATACCCTTCCTCCATGAGCAGACTGTACGCATGCTCGGCGGTGATGACACTTGTTCCCGTGCTCTCCGCCAGCTGTCTTTTCGAGGGAAGCCGGTCCCCGAAGCGGTATACCCCGTCCAGGATCGACTCCCGGATCATTTCATAGAGCTTCATGTAAGCTTTCATAGATTCTCCTGATCTTATTTTTTTATATGAAATTGGTGATTTTTATAAGGTCAGTTTCATTATATACTACAAATCAATAAAACGAAAAGGAGATTCCCTATGAACCATGAATCAGCAGCTGTACCGGCGGTGAAGCACAGTGCCCGCCTGCTTTCCCTTTCCGCCCTTCTGATGGCGGTCAATATCAGTCTGGCTTCCTTCGGGATTCCCATTCCCGGCGGCCAGCTCTACCTCTGCGACATTTCCATTGTCGCCGCTTCTCTCCTTCTCGATCCGCCCTACGCATTTCTCGTAGGCGGCGTAGGAGCTTTCCTGGGAGATCTTTTCTTCTACCCGGCCTCCATGTTTGTCTCTCTCTTCGTTCACGGCCTTCAGGCCGTCATCATTTCCTGCTTCGCCCACAGCTTCATGCCCTCCCGGCCGAAGCTGTCCGCAGCGATCGGCATCTTCCTCGGCGCCGTCATCATGGTGGCCGGCTACACCTGGGGCTGCGCCTGGATTTACGGCACCCCCGAGCTCGCCTGGCTGGGCCTGCCCTATGAAATCCTGCAGGCCCTTGCAGGCGCTTTCATCGGACCTTTCCTGGTCTGGAAATGGAAACTGAATGAGGCAGCGCACCGCCTCATCAGCCGATAAGACCGCCACACCTTCCGATCTCCCGGACCTGCCCTGCAGAATCCGGGAATTTTTACAATTTGCAAAGGAGACAGTATGCATTCCGAAAGCTCTTCCAATATCAGTGCCGGTACCCGGCGGCTCACCGCGGCCGCCCTTCTCATGGCCGTCAACATCGGCCTTTCCTCCTTCGGCATCCCTGTGCCGGGAGGCCATCTGTATTTCTGCGATATCGCCGTTGTCGCAGCAGCCCTCCTTCTTGATCCGGCTGCAGCCTTTATCGTGGGCGGTGTCGGCTCCTTTCTGGGAGATTTCTTTTTCTATCCGGTCACCATGTTTGTTTCTCTTTTCGTCCACGGCTTCCAGGCGGCCCTCATTTCCTGGTTCATCCGCCATGTCCTGACCGGCAGGCCGAAGCTCTCCGCCTTCCTCGGCATTGCCCTCGGCGCCGTCCTCATGATTGTCGGCTATTCCCTGGCCCGGGCCTACATTTACAGCACCCCTGCCTATGCCTGGATCAAGCTCCCCTATGAAATCCTCCAGGGTGTCATGGGTTCCGCCGTCGGCGCTTTCCTGGTGTGGAAATGGAAGCTCCGGGATCTGCTCCGGGACATTCTGGAAAAATAAGACAGCCTTCGGGCTGTTTTTTTATGCCGGAAAATCCCGGGAAGGAAAATTTTCATCCCGCTCCGGATTCCCCTCAAACCTGTTTTTGTCCATAAAAAAACGGCCCTTGCGGGTCGTTTTATCATGCACTTACAGCAGCTCCAGCAGCCGGTCGATGTCCTCTTCCCGGGTGCTCCAGCTTACGGCAAAGCGGACAACGGTATGCGTCTCATCCGGCTTTTCCCATTTCTCACATACGACTTTTGCGGAAATCTTTTCGTAGGCTTCATCGCTCAGCACAACGAACTGCTGGTTCGTGGGCGAATCAATGTACAGCTGCAGCCCCTTATCCAGGAATCCCTTTTTCATCCGAAAAGCCATATCCACCGCACGGCGGCTGATTTTCAGATACAGATCGTCCGTGAACAGCGCATCGAACTGGGCAGCACAGGCAAAGCCCTTTGCGAGAAGCGCCCCCTTGTTCTTTGCATGGGTATGGAAGAAGAAAGGCAGTCCCTTGGGAAATACGATGGCTTCCCCGAAAAGAGCTCCTACCTTGGTCCCGCCGATATAGAAAACATCGCAGAGCTTCGGCAGGTCCTTCAGCGTCAGATCGCATGCCGGACTTGCCAGGGCATATCCCAGCCGGGCTCCGTCGATGAAGAGCGGCAGCTTATATTCCCGGCATACGCCGTAAATATCGGTCAGCTCCTGCTTCGTGTACAGCGAGCCGAATTCGGTGGGGAAAGACAGGTACACCATGCCGGGCTGTACAAAGTGGTCCCAGCTGCCGTCCCGGAAGAAATTCTCCAGATACTGTTTCAGTCCCGCTGCGGTGACCTTATCCCCCTCCTCCGGAAGGAGAAGCACCTTGTGGCCCGTAGCTTCGACAGCGCCTGCTTCATGGCAGCCGATATGGCCGGTCCGGGCGCATACTGCGCCCATATAGTCCGCCTTCAGCAGCCAGGAAATACAGATCATATTCGCCTGGGTGCCGCCGGCGCAGTAATATACGCCGCCTTCCGGAATTCCGCAGGCCTCCAGGATCTTCTTCGAGGCCAGAGCGGTCTCCTCATCCGTGCCGTATCCCGGCCGGGGCGTCAGGTTGATTTCTCCCAGCTTTTCCAGCACCTTCGGATGACAGATACAGTTGTAATCATTCGCAAAAAATAATTTTTCCAAAATATTCCTCATCAGTCTGCAAAAAATACACGGTTCGGTTTGATTTCATGAGCCTTCGGCTTCGGTCCTTCCGGATATCCCAGCGCAAGATGGCCCACGCCGATATATTCGCCTTCCACACCGATGGATTTCAGCCATTCCTTCCATTCCGGCCGTTCAAAGGTTTCCCTGCACCGGTGAATCCAGCAGGAGCCCAGTCCCTGAGACGATGCGGCAAGCATCATATTTCCCAGACAAAGACTGCCGTCGCACACAGCAGGTCCCACATCGGCTTTTGCCAGGACAATGAGCACAACCGGTGCGCCGTAAAACGGATCGTAATCGGGCTTCCATCCGCCGATTTCGCTGTTCACCTGCGCCAGCTTCTTCCGGATTTCCGGATTCGTCACCGCGATGATAATCGGGGACTGCCGCCCCATGGAGCTGGCCGCCGCCAGTCCTGCCTGTATAATGGAATCCAGCAGCTCCTTGCTGACCGGATCTTTCTTATATTCCCGGATGCTTCTTCTGTTCAGAATTTCATACATGACCTGGTTCATGGAATAACCTCCTTTATGCATTAAAGTTATCAGATATTGACCTGATCTTATAGTATCACGAATTTCCCGGCTCTGTAAGCCTTCCCCCGGCCGGAATCCGGAAAACTGCGGAAATTCCCGATAAGCCCTGCCTGCCGGGGAAAAGAAAAAAGGAAACCTCCGGAGAGATTTCCTGATTTCCCGACGGATTATCTGTCGGAGCCGTCTTTTTCCTTGCGGATAACGTCGTGTGCGCCGCCTTCCACGATGGAGGTAGCGGATACGAGAGTCAGCTTTGCTTTCTTCTGCAGTTCCGGAATGGTTACGGCGCCGCAGTTGCACATGGTGGCTTTGATCTTTGCGCAGGTCTTGTCCACATTTTCCTTCAGCGGACCTGCATAAGGAACATAGGAGTCTACGCCTTCCTCGAACTGGAGCTTCTTTTCGCCGCCCAGATCATAGCGGGCCCAGTTGCGGGCACGGTTGGAACCTTCGCCCCAGTATTCCTTTACGACGGTGCCGTTGACGGTTCTCTTCTGTGTCGGGGATTCGTCGAAACGGGCGAAGTAACGTCCGAGCATTACGAAATCTGCACCCATAGCCAGAGCGAGGGTAATGTGGTGGTCATAAACGATGCCGCCGTCGGAGCATACCGGTACATAGATGCCGGTTCTTTCATAGTATTCATCTCTTGCCTGGCAGACTTCGATCAGAGCGGTTGCCTGGCCGCGGCCGATACCCTTTGTTTCACGGGTGATGCAGATGGAGCCGCCGCCGATGCCGACCTTGACGAAATCAGCGCCTGCTTCTGCCAGGAACAGGAAGCCTTCTCTGTCAACGACATTGCCTGCGCCGACCTTGGCTTCCGGATAATGGCTGTGAATCCAGTTCAGCGTGATCTTCTGCCATTCGGAGAAACCTTCGGAGGAGTCGATGCAGAGAACATCTGCGCCTGCTGCGAGAAGGACCGGAACACGTTCTTCATAGTCGCGGGAGTTGATGCCTGCGCCGACGATGAAGCGCTTCTGTGCGTCCAGCAGTTCGTTCGGGTTTTCCTGATGGGAATCATAGTCCTTGCGGAATACGAAGCCGTAGAGGCGGCCGTCCTCATACAGAACCGGCAGGGAATTGATCTTGTTGTCCCAGATGATGTCGTTGGCTTCGGAAAGGGTAATGCCGAACTTGGCGGTAACGAGCTTGTCCAGAGGCGTCATGAATTCCTTGACCTTCTGGGAAGTTTCCATGCGGCTGATTCGATAGTCACGGCTGGAAACAATGCCGACCAGCTTGCCGTTTGCCGTGCCGTCTTCCGTAATGGCTACGGTGGAATGGCCGGTCTTCTTCTTCAGAGCCAGCACATCAGCCAGTGTATTTTCAGGAGAAAGGTTGGAATCGCTCGGTACAAAGCCTGCTTTCTTTGCTTTGACCTTGGCAACCATAGCGGCTTCATCCTCCGGTGTCTGAGATCCGTAGATGAAAGAAACACCGCCGTTGCGGGCCAGCTCTTCAGCCAGTCTTTCCCCGGAAACAGCCTGCATGATGGCGGAAACCATAGGAATGTTCAGTGTAATGGACGGTTTTTCTCCCTTTTTGTAACGTACCAGCGGGGTCTTCAGAGAAACATTTGCAGGAATGCAATTCGTGCCGGAATAGCCCGGAATCAAAAGATATTCATTGAAGGTATGCGCCGGTTCATTAATATAGGTTGCCATTATTTCCTCCTCGTAAAAAATACCGGAAAATCTTGAAAAACTTACGCTTTTCGGGATCGCTCCGCAGAAAAGATAAAAAGATATTCTTATTATTATAGCGGAAATCCCGGCGGATATAAAGAGCCAGACAGAAAAAATCCGGAGATATTCGGACAGAAAAAGAATGCTTCCCGGAAGGATTTCCCTGTCTGTTCTTATTTTATCATTTTCCCGGATTTTCTGCGGAAAAATCCGCCGTTTCCGCCGAAAGCGTTCTTTTATTTCCAGACAAAAACGGAGACCGCCTCAAAGGCAGCCTCCGCTGTAATGCTCTTATAAGGATAACCGCTGTTCAGCCCATTACCAGTTTCTGAACTTTGCCGGCGGATCATAGAGGCCGCCGGACCAGTCTACAAGGTCCTTCATGTTCTTGGCAGCGAGGAGATCACGGGTAGCTGCAGCCGGGTTGATTCCCAGATCTTCCGGCAGCTTTACGATGCCTTCTTTTCTGAGCTTCTTCGTGATTTCCGGATCTTCCGTTTCACCGACGGCAGTCTTGCCGGCGATCGCACGGATTGCGTTCATTCTTTCTTCCATGTTGTGGCACTTATGGAGATATGCAATGCCGACTTCGGAAACGATATGGGTCAGATCGTCGGAGTAGATCATGATCGGTTCCAGATCGAGGTTTGCATTCTTCTTCAGAGCGACTGCATCCAGCTGATCCACGAATCCCGGGAATCCCTTTGCGGAAACGGTGGTGATCATCTGAACAACCAGCTTCTTGCCGCGGTTGGATTCGCCCATGAGTTCGTAGCGGTTTGCCACTTCTTCACCGCACTTCTTCCATGCGGGGGTTACATGGCGGCGGCCCTTTGCGTCGCAGCCCATGTTCGGTGCGCCGCCGAAGCCTGCTACATTGTTCTTTGTAGCGGTGGAGCTGTTGCCGAATTTATCAATCTGCATGGTGGAGCCGATGAACATATCTGCTGCATAGTGTCCTGCTGCCTGGCAGAATGCACGGTTGGAGCGCATGGTGCCGTCCGGTCCGATTGCAAAGATATCAGAGCGGGCTTTGATGTATTCTTCCATGCCGACTTCGGAGCCGAAGGAATATACCTGCTGTACCCAGCCGGTTTCGATAGCCGGAATCAGGGTCGGATGCGGATTCAGTACCCAGTGGGTGCAGATCTTGCCGCGGAGTCCCAGATCTTCGCCGAAGGTCGGGAGAATCAGTTCTACTGCAGCGGTATCGAAGCCTACGCCGTGGTTCAGGACCTTGACGCCGTATTCGGAGTAAATACCCTTGATGGCCATCATAGCCTTCATGATGCGGTCTTCCGTTACCTTTGCGGGGTCACGGGTGAAGAGCGGGTTCAGCATGTACGGAGTCGGGCTTTCGATGACGAAGTCAACCCAGTCGGAAGGAATATCCACTCTGGGGAGCTTGTCCACGACCTTGTTGACCTGGAAAATGACGATGCCCTGGTTGAACTTGGTTGCTTCTACAATGGCCGGAGTATCTTCTGTGGAGAAGCCGGTGTAGATGTTGCCGTCCTTATCGGCTGCATCGGCGGTCACCAGGGAAACTCTCGGAATCAGGTCGATGAAGTAGCGGGAATACATTTCCAGATAGGTATGAATGGCGCCCAGCTTGATGCCGCCGTTCTGTACCATCTGAGCCAGACGCTTGCCCTGGCTTCCTGCATAGGCAAAATCCAGTTCCGTTGCAATGCCCTTGTCAAATACATCCAGATGTTCCGGAATGGACAGGGTGGACTGAATCATGTGAAGGTCATGAACCTTTGCGGGATCCACTTCGCAGAGCTTCTTTGCGAGGAAGTCTGCCTGCTTCTGGTTATCCCCTTCAATGTTGACCATATCGCCCGGACGGAGAACCGCTTCCAGAAGCTTTACGGTGTTGTCTGCATCGACAATCTTGCCGGTGGCATAGGCACTTGCTTCTTTGATTCTTGCAGCGGTGTCGTCTCCTCTTGTATGCCAGTTTTTGCTGCTCGGTTTAATTTCCAACATAATCTTTCCTCCTCATGAATGAATATAAGTAGTCTCAGTCAAATTTCCGGGGTGAAGCCAGTCCTCCCCGGAAATTCGTGAATGTTTCTGTTTATCAGAAAATAGCTGCCGTAATGAAGTAGAAAACAGAGGGGAACAGGAGGCAGCCCAGTCCGGTGAAGAAGGTTGCGGTCATCGCTGCATACGGAACCAGTTTCGGGTTTACTGCAGCCATGCCGGCAGCCGTGCCGGAGGTTGTTCCCATAATGCCGCCGAATGCCATGGCAGACTGCGGATTGTTGATATGGAAGGGTTTTGCCACGAAAGGAGTCACAACCATGACGAGAACAGACTTTACAACGCCTGCTGCAATGGAAATGGCAATGACTTCGGAAGAAGCGCCCAGAGCCGCTCCGGTAACCGGTCCTACTACGAAGGTAGCAATGCCGCCGCCGATGGTAACCAGATCAATGGCGCTGGTATATCCCAGAGGATACGCTACGACAATGCCTGCAACCAGGCAGATGAATTCCCCGATCAGCAGGGAAGCAACGCCTCTCCAGCCGATTTTCTTGATTTCTCTCAGATCTGCGCCGAAAGCGGTGGAAACGATGGCGAAGTCTCTGAACATAGCGCCCCCTACGAGACCCATGCCGGAGAAGAGAGCCACATCGGCAATCCCTTTCTTGCCGCCGGTCATGACACCGCCGATATAAGCGAGAACCAAACCCATGAAGATAGCCACAGCACTGCCGTGGATGCGGCCCTTGGTCAGGCCTGCAATCTTATAGGAAATGAACATGATAATGCCCAAAGCCATGAAGGAGAAAATCATGCCGTTTCCCTGAAACAATTTTGTAAGCATTCCCAGAAAATCCATTCTATTGTACCTCCCTTATCTCAGCCCTTATGACTTTCGTCTGCAAGACCCTTTGCTTCTTCCGTTTCCGGCTTCTTGGACAGAACCGGAATGAGAAGGAAGCCGATGGCAACTGCCAGAGCACCGCCGAGAATGGCAACTACACCGCCGGAAAGCGCTGCAGCTACATTCTGAATGGAGCTCATTGCCACAACGATCGGAATGTACATGGCAGACCAGAAGCCGATCCCCTGTTCCTCCGGCGCCTTCATGTATCCTTTCTGCTGCGCCCAGGAGGCAATGATGATCAGGAGAAGCATAGCAAAGCCTACGCCGCCGATATTTGCCTTGACCCCCAGCAAAGCACCCAGCACATCACCGATGTACTGCCCTACCAGGAAGCATCCTGCCAGAAGTGCCACACCGTAAATAATCATTTTTTATCCTTCCTTTCTGAAAAAAACATAATTTGTATGCCAGCCCTCCGCCGGGCCTGAAACTGTGTCATCGGATTCCCGATATTTCTTGCCTGTAAATGAGTTCATTTTGCTATAATAAAAAGGATAACAGGGAACATCTATCAGGAAACCACATAAGTCTTATCCGTTTATTGGATATCTTAGTCACACACAGTATATAAGAAGGAATGAAAATATTGTGTAAAATTTCTGTAAGATGCACTTCATTCGCGGTAAGATACATTCCGTTTCTGTTCCCCTTATTTTTTCTGCCGTTGGGTGATTTTCCCATAAAAACGAATCAATCACCCGGCCGCTGAAAGCAGGCCTGTGTCCTGCAGAACGGCCGGAAATTCTTTTTTCTCCCTTTCATGGAGGCTTTCATGCTTTTCACCACATCCTCATGGATGCTCGGCATCCAGCATGTATGGTTCGGGATCTCCATTTTCCTGATCATCCTGCTCCTCATTACCCGGACGAATTTCTTTCGTCAGGCCGTCACGAACAAGTACTTCTCGCCGAAGCATCTGGCCATGCTCACCGCCCTCTTCACCTCCCTGTCCCTCTGCGGGACCTACTGGAATGTGGAAGCCGGCGGAGGGATCATCAATTTCCGTGCCGTGGGCATCATGATGGCCGGCTTCATCGGAGGGCCGGTGGTCGGCACCGTTACGGGCATCATCGTCGGCCTTCACAGAGCCTTTTTCATCCACACCGATGCGTCCTTCATCCACGGAGGTCTTTCCATCATCCAGGGCATTGCTGCCGGATTCATGGCAAACCGTCTGAAAAACCATCACCACCAGCTCTGGTTCTGGACCCTGCTGGCCGCGGGCATCCTGGAAATCGCCTTCTGGCTTTTCTTTGCCCTTCTCACCTGGCCGGAGACAAGCAGCCATCCGGAGGACTTCTTCACCCTCTCCCTGCCTATTATCGTGACCAATACGATTGCCGTCTCTCTTTTCTACATGATCATCGAATTTTTCATCCGCCAGAGAGACTCCGAGAAGACCCAGACCACCAAAATCACCTTTAATGCCATTACCACTCTTTTCTCCACCCTGCATGACGGATTCCAGGAAAAAAGCCTTGCCAAAGTGGCTGATATCATTACCACCTCCCTTCCGGACCTGATCTGGACATCGATTCTCTACAATGACAAAATCTACACCCGGACCAACTACAAGAATGACGCCGACAAGAACCAGGGCGCTGCGGAAATCGCCATTCTGAACCTGCAGAAGTCTCTTCCTGCAATGACCCATCTTTACACCCTGCCGGTCCTTTACAACCATGAAACCGTAGGCTACATCATCGCCTCCAAAAGCAAGGGCGATACCTTCTCCCGCATGGGGACGGAGTTCCTCCACGGGATCTGCCATATCGTGGAAGCCATCTACGAATATGACAAAATGAAGGAAGAGGAAAATCTTCTTGCTGAAGCGGAAATCCGTGCTCTGCAGGCCCAGATCAATCCCCACTTCCTGTACAACACACTGAATACCATTTCCTACTATGTCCGGAGCGATCAGGAAACAGCGCGGAAGCTCATTCAGTATCTGTCCGATTATTTCCGGCACAGCCTGAATAACCCGTCGAAATTCATTCCTCTCTCCGATGAGCTTCACGTCATCGACTGCTACGTCGAGCTGGAACGGGCCCGCTTCGGCGACCGCCTGCAGATTACCTACGATCTGCCGAAGGATAAGCTCTCCGCCATCTTCGTTCCGCCCCTCCTGCTGCAGCCGCTCGTGGAAAACGCAGTCATCCACGGCATCTTCAAGCGTTCCGAGGGAGGCAGAATCAAAGTCGGTCTCATCGAGCACAAAGATTTCTACAAGATTTACGTTCTGGACACCGGGGTCGGCATTCCCAGAGAAAAACGAAAGACGCTTCTCCGGGGCCACAAGCAGCGGGATCACATCGGACTCATCAATGTCCATCAGCGTCTGCTTTCCCTCTTCGGCTCCCGAAGCGGGCTCCACATCGTAAGCAAGCCCGATAAGGGCACCCTGGTTTTCACCAATATTCCGAAAATCGAGAAGAAGGACGAAGAGCTTTCCGTCCCCACCTGAGCACCCCTGCGGGGATGCTTTCCGTTCCGCCGGTGCTGCGCAGGCCCGCCGGAGATTTCCAAAGGAGGTTTCTATGCCTGAAATTAAAGTCCTCGTGGCCGATGATGAGCTGCCCGCACGGGGAGAACTGAAATATGACCTGGCCGCCATTCCCGGCGTGCAGGTTGTGGGAGAAGCAGCCAACGGAAAGGAAGTTCTTTCCTTTCTGAAAGTTCATCCGAATGTGGATCTGCTCTTCCTTGATATTGAAATGCCGGTGATGAACGGCCTGGAAGCGGCGAAGGAAATCGTCCGCGCCGGTCTTCCCGTGAAAATTGTCTTTGCTACGGGATACAGCCAGTTTGCCGTACAGGCCTTTGACCTGGAGGCCTTCGACTACATCCTGAAGCCCTACTCCGAGGAACGCATCCGCCGCATCATCCGCCGTCTGTCCGACAGTCTGGCCCTGCGGGCCTCCCGGAAGACCGATGCGGAGGTCATCTCCTCTGCACAGAAGGTTTCCATTCAGGGCAAGGACAAGACCGTCATGATCGATCCCGCCCGGGAAATCATCCTCATCGCTACGGAAAAATCGGACCGCACTCTTTTCTATACGGTCAGCGGCATCATTGAATCCAGAATGACGCTCCGGGACATCGAAGCCCTCCTTTCTCCGCTGGGCTTCTTCCGCACCCATAAGGGATATATCGTCAATCTTTCCATGATCCGGGAAATCCAGACCGATGACAACGGAACCCTTCTCCTGACCATGAATCACTTCCCGAAAGAAAAGGTCCCCGTTTCCCGCCATTACATCAAGGATTTCAAAGCCAAACTCCATATCTGACAGAAAGAACATCCGGGCCTTTCCGCCCCTGTTCTGAAAAAGCCGAAGCATTCGATACCTGTCGAATCTTCGGCTTTTTATTTCTCCGCAAGGAACGGAGAAGGAAATCTTACTGTGCCAGCAGTGCCAGCATGATGCCGCCGGAAATGGCTGTTCCGAAAACGCCTGCCAGGTTCGGACCCATGGCATGCATCAGGAGGAAAATATCCCGGCTTTCCCGCTGTCCCACCAGATGGGAAACGCGGGCTGCAATCGGTACGGAGGCAATGCCGGCGGAACCGATGAGCGGATTGATGCGGCCGCCGCTCAGACGGTACATGATTTTGGCGCAGACCACACCGGAGCCGGTCCCGAAGGCAAAGGCCACCAGACCGAGGAAAATAATCAGAATGGTGGACGGCCGCAGGAAGGAGGAAGCTTCCATGGTCGAACCGATGGCCACGGTCAGAACCAGAGTGACCATATTCAGCAGCGTATTGGACGCCGTTTCCGCCAGCTTGGTTACAGCCAGGCATTCACGGAGCAGATTGCCCAGCATGAGCATGGTAATCAGCGGTGCCACCGGCGGGAGGAAGAGATTGACGATGACCGCCATGACAATCGGAAAAGCAATCTTTTCCAGACGGGATACGTACCGGGGCATTTTCATCATGGTCTTTCTTTCTTCCTTTGTGGTGAGCAGCTTCATGATCGGCGGCTGAATCAGCGGCATGAGAGCCATGTAGGAATAAGCTGCTACGGAAATCTGCGGAAGAAGATGCGGGGCCAGCTTCATGGTCGTGTAAATCGCCATCGGGCCGTCCGCACCGCCGATGATGCCGATGGAAGCGGCTTCATTCAGCGTAAAGCCCAGCACCTGTGCACCGATCAGCGCTACGAAAATTCCCAGATGCGCCGCAGCGCCCAGGATAACCAGGGACGGATTGGCAATCATCGGGCCGAAGTCCGTCATCGCTCCCACCCCGAGGAAAATGAGCGGCGGAAGGATCAGATTCTCCACGCCCTGGTAGGCATACCAGAAGAGGCCGCCCTCTTCAATCAATGTCGAACCGGGCACATTGGCCACGATGCAGGAGAAGCCGATCCCTACCAGCAGGAAAGGTTCGTACTTTTTGATGATGCCCAGGTACAGGAGCACCAGCCCGGCAGCAATCATCACCAGATTGCCCAAAGTCAGGGAAAGCAAACCGGTCTGACGGAGAAGCTCCTCCATCAATGTGATCATCAGTTCCATGTCAGTCTTTCCTTTCTTTGACCGTTCCCAGCTTATTCAGCAGCGGGAAAAAATGAAGAATGACTCCGATAAAGGAAATGAAAATGAAGCTCAGGAAAAAATCGATGACTGAGAGGAGCAGCGCTCCTCCCAGACTGTCCGGTATCGTTGTCATCTTCCCATCTCCTTCATCTGCTCATTGGCCTGCCGGATCATCAGCAGACGGGTCCGTTCCTCCGCCCGGTCAATGACCTCCTGCTTCAGGACGATGGCTCTCCGGTGTGTGCCGTGGCCGATTTCGCCCTGTTCATCCCAGGCCTTTACGGACAGCGTCACGTCATGGTCAGTCATATCCAGGATGCACGCATGGACCGTGACGGTCATGCCCACACTGGTCGGTGCGGTATGCACAAAATTGACTCCCAGAGAAATGGAAGCATACTCATCGGGAAGGTACGGATCGATGGCTTCGATCGACGCATCCAGTGCCCAGTGAATCAGACGGGGCGTTGCCAGAAGATTCTTGAAATCATTATCGTAATTGTCTGCGCAGTCTTCCTGCTGCACCACTCTGCGCGCCATTGCATTCTGACCGACAGAAAGGAAATCGCTCAAATTGATCATGTTGTTCACCTCATGACAAAAAACTGTTCACATAGGGTGGTACCGTCCCTTGATTTGCCTGTAGTATAGTCCGGCAATTCATAAATGACCAATACTTAAAAATCTCTTTTTAATAACTTATAGATTATATGTTAGCTTGTAAGTTATTGCTTTTAAAGCGCGTCCCCTTTCAAACTCATAGAAATTATCATGATTTTTGCGCCATTTCCATAGTATACAGATTATGATTTAAAAATTACGGTTTTCCTTTCCGCCGGATAAAAAAGTTTTTTCCGTAAAAAATCCGCCGCCCGGCACTCCGGACAGCGGAAGAAATTTCTTTCATTTCCTGTCAGACAGGAAACAGAATTCTGGAAATATAAATGACGCCCGGCATGGTCATGCACGACAGGACGGTACTCATCATGACCAGCTCGGTGGCAAAGTCCTCCATATTGTGGAATTCCACGGCATACAGTACGGAATTGGCCGCGGAGGGTACGCTTCCCATAATCATGATGGTCTGGCAGATCACCGGATCGAAATCCACCCCCAGAAGCCGCAGAAAAAGAATCAGTCCGTAAGCCGCCGCAGGACCGCCGATGAGACGGATGAAGCATCCCAGCCAGCCGTCAATATCCCCGAAGGAAATCCGGCTCTTATGAATCTGCATGCCCAGGGTGGTCATGACAATGGCCGCCAGAGCGCCGGAGCTGTTCTGCATCACCGGCCAGAGGAAAGTGGACGTCATGTTAAACCCGGACCATTTGACAAGGAAAACCGCACAGAGCATGTACGGGATGGGCAGACGGAAAACCGCAGCCAGAGCCTCCCGGGGTTTCAGCACCCCTTTCCCTGCCTGATACAGCCCCACGGTGTGGAGTGTCATATTCATCTGCACCAGCGTCATCGCCGCCGCAGCGCCGGCTTCCGCCAGATACGGCGCCTTTCCATCCACGATATACGGCGCATGGGTAAAGACAAGCGCAATCAGCGCAATTCCGATATTTCCGTTATTGGAAAACATGGTGCCGTTCTTGAAGGCCTCAATCTTTTCCGGAGAAAATCCTCTGGCCTTTCCCACTGCCCAGGCCACGACGCCGATCAGGGCCATCTGCATGCATGACAGGAGGAACACAAAGAACATATCCATGTCCAGCTCGGCCACGTAAATGCTGTAGAAAATAAAGCAGGGAAGCACGACGAAAACGGTAAGCTTCGACAGCGCCGCTACGTTCACCCTGTATTTCACATCCAGAATATACCCGATGAGCATGAACGTCAGAAGGGGAAAGATATTGTCAATAATAATCTGTAAAAATTCCATTTCTTCACCCTCCTGTCACGGGAAACAACAGATGCGCTGCATAGACCGCAGCAGGAATCGTGAAGATGCCCAGGAAGGTATTCCAGAGTACGGCCCGCACCGTCCAGGCAGGATGATCCCCGTTTCCCTCCTGCCGCAGGAAAGGCGTCATCGAGGCCGGCACGGCAGAGCAGAGGAAGAAAACCTGCGCCAATACGGGATGAACCGGCGGCATCCCCCAAAGGATGCCCAATGCAAGCAGCGGGGAAAGAAGGAGCCGCACCGCAGCCGTACTCCATACAGGGCGGAAAATGTCCCGGGAAGCATGGCGGCGCAGCTGCACGCCCGTACAAACGGCAATGAGAATGATAAAGGCCCCGTTAAAATGAACCAGCACCGGCCAGAGGAAGGTCTGCTCCATGGAAAATCCGGCCGAACGGACCGCCCACGCCAGAAAAACCGCATAGAGCGAGGGCATGCGCAGTGCATAAAAAATCGATTTCTTCAGGAATCCTTCCTCTCCCCCCGCCAGAGCCACTCCTGCGGTCTGCGTCAGAAATTCCGTGAAAACGAGCAGAATCAGCATGGCTCCCACCGCCTCCTGCTCGAAAGGCAGATCCGGGCTGCCCATGAACGGAGGCTGAGTGTAGACCAGCAGAATCACCGCCGCTCCGATATGACCGACATCGGGAAAAAGAGAAGCGGCACAGAAAGCCTTTCTCTCTGCGCCTGCCAGAGAAGAAATCCCCAAAGAAATCACGCCGAGCAGAAGAAACAGCACCGCTGCGGCCGGAAGGAGACAGAGGTATTCCGCCTCCATGTACCGGTACAGATTGTAGAAAATGAAACAGGGCAGCACCGCCCGGGATACCATGATCCCGTAGGTTTCGCCCCCTACCCGGAATTTGCTTTCCAGAAACCATCCTGCCCCGATCAGGACCAGCAGGGGCAGCAGATCAAACCAGATGATATCCAGCAGAATCATAGAAATACCTCAGAAGAAATTTTTCTTTCTGTAAAGCTTACTGACTGTTTTTTACAGTATACAACGATTCCGAAGGGGAGAAAAGACAAGCCATTTGCATCTCCGGCACGCCCCGGCCGGGGATGCCGGACTTCCGCTTCCGGAAGAGTCTGCCCGTTTTCCCTCCGTACCGCCGGCCGATTTTCCCGAAGCCTCCCTTCCGGCCATCAAAAAAGTGCCGTCCCGGCGGACAGCACTTCCGATTCTTCCCAACAGCAGACTCAGAGGGGGAAGAGAATTCTTGCCATATAGATTGTCCCTGTCATGGTGATGCACGACAGAACGGTACTCATCATGATGAGCTCCGTAGCAAAGTCCTCATGATTGTGAAATTCCACAGCGAAGAGAACGGAATTCACCGCCGAAGGAACGCTGCTCATGATAAGGATGGTCTGACAGATGACCGGATCCAGCCGGATTCCCGCCATTTCCGCCGCCAGAATCATCCCGTAGCCCACAGCCGGTCCGCCGATGAGGCGGAGCACACAGCCGATCCAGCCGTCCAAATCGGAAAAGGACACCTTGCTCTTGTGAATCTGCATGCCCAGAGCCGTCATGACGATGGCCGCCAGCGCATTGGCGCTGTTCTGGAATACGGGCCAGAGGAAGGTTTCCGTCATATCGAATCCGATCCACTTGACGAAGAATACCGCACCGATGACATACGGCACCGGCATATGAAAGACCACGGACAGCGCATCCCGGGCCGTCAGTTTTCCCTTTCCGGCCTGATACAGTCCCAGTGTATTAAGACTCATGTTCATCTGCACCAGCGACATGGTCGCCGCCGCACTGGCCATTGCCAGATAGGGCGTATCCCCGTCCACCACATAGGGCGCATTGGAAAATACGAGGGCAATCAGGGCGACGCCGATATTTCCGTTGTTGCAGAACATGACTCCGTTCTTGAAGGCTTCGATCTTTCCCGGGGAAAATCCGCGCAGCTTCCCTACCGCCGAAGAAATCCATCCGAGGATGAACATCTGCACCATAGCCAGGCCGAATACGTAAAACATGGACATGTCCAGTCTGACCACATAGATGCTGTAAAAGATAAAACTGGGCAGAACGATGAAAAACGTAAGCTTGGACAGCGCCGCCACCTGAAGCTTGCACTTCATATCCAGCGCATAGCCGATGGCCATAAAGGTCAGGAGGGGCAGGATATTATTGGAAATGATTTGCAGAAATTCCATTTCTTACCCTCCTGTCACGGGAAATAAAAGGCGGGACAGCCAGATGACGGCAGGCACCGTAAAGATTCCCAGAACCGCCGCCAGAGAAACGGTCTGCTCTGCCTGCAGGGCGCAGGCCTCCTCCTGCCGGGCATACATGATCAGGGCCAGAGAAGAAGGAAGCGCCGCATAAATCAGAAAGACCTGCGCTGCCACAGGGTCCTCCGGCCGGATGGCCAGAAGAAAGCCTGCGGCAATCGCCGGAGAAAGGAAAAGCTTGCAGAAGGCAGCGCCCAGCGCAGAACCGGTCACGCGGAAAGCATGATGGCGGCGGAGCCACACACCGATGGTCACGGTAATCAGGATGATGAAGGCTCCGTTGAAATGCTCCAGTACGGGCCACAGGAAGGTATGCTCCACGGAAATTCCGAAGAAACGGGCCGCTTCCGCCAGAACCGCCGCATAGAGAACCGGCATCTTTACCGGCACCAGAAGCGCTTCCTTCCACGAAGGAATCCGGTCCTTGGCCAGGGAGGCCCCGACGGTATGGACAAGAAGCTCCATCAGGAGCATCAGGACAATCATGGCTCCCATTGCTTCCGGCAGGAAAGGCGTATCGCTCCCTTTCCCGAAGGGAGGCTGTGTATAGACCAGAAAGACCAGCGCCGCGCCGATATGGCCCGAGCTGGGAAATACAGCAGCCGCCCGGAAGACTTTCCGCCCGGCACTTCCCGCAGGCAGGAAATACGACGCTGCCAGAGAAACCCCGTACAGAATCAGAAGGAGTCCCGCCGCTGCAGGAAGAATCCATGTCCAGGACGACTCTCCCTTGTACTGATCCAGATTATAAAAAACAAAACAGGGAAGCACCACATAGGAGGTCAGCTTCCGATAGGTGTTCTCATCCAGACGGAACTTTCCGTCCAGGAACCATCCTGCCGCGATAAAAACAATCAGCGGCAGAATATCATACCATACAATCTGCAGTCCGTTCATCATTGTTCCTAAAAAGAAATACGCCCCGAAGGGCTGAAAAAAGACATATGTTCCAGTATACAACGATTTTCCGATTTGGAAAAGAAAAATCATTTGTATTTCCGGGAAAGCTCTTCGCATGCACCCATCCGGCTCTCCGTACAGCTCCGAATCATTCCGCATGCCTCTTCCGGCCCTGCTTTCCCGGATAAAAAAAGACCGGCTGATGCCGGTCCCTCTGCTCTGCGTTTTATTTACGGCTTGAATTTATATCCCACACCCCAGATGGTCATAATATGCACCGGTTTTGCCGGGTCCTTTTCCAGCGTTTCCCGGAGCCGGTTGATATGGACCGGGACGGTCGCCGTATTTCCCAGGGAATCCATACCCCAGATCCGGGTGTAGAGCGCTTCCCGGCTGTACACCTTATCCGGATGCGTCATGAAGAACTCCAGCAGCTGGAATTCCTTGTTGGGCAGTTCCTTTTCCTGTCCCCGTACAAAGACCCGGTGCGTATCCGGCTCAAGGGAAATATCTCCCATGGTAATTTTCCGCTTTTCCTCTTTCTTTCCTTTCAGCCGTTCATACTGATTCAGCTGCGCCTTTACCCGCGCCACGAGGACCCCCGGAGAAAAGGGCTTTTCCACATATTCGTCGGCGCCGAAGCCCAGACCGCGGATTTTGTCGATATCCTCCCGTCTGGCGGTCACCATGAAAATCGGCTTGTCCGTCTTGTCCCGAAGCTTCCTGCACAGCGCAAAGCCGTCCATCCCGGGGAGCATCACGTCCAGGAGAAACAGATCATAGTTCCCGGTGAGAGCCTCCGTGAGCCCCCTCACGCCGTCCCGCTCCGTATGCGTTTCATACCCGGCCACTTCCAGATAATCCTTCTCAATGGCTGCAATATCTTTATCATCTTCCACTATCAGTATCTTTTTCTTCATATCTTTCCTCCAGGGGGAATTCGATCCGCACAGTCAGCCCGTGAGGACTGCAGTTGGCAAAGGAAATATGTCCCTTCATAAGGTCTGTACTCCGGCTCACGATGGTCAGTCCCAGTCCGCTTCCGCTGTCTGTCCGGCTCCGCGCCCGGTCTGTCCGGTAAAAGATATCCTGCAGCCGCTGCAGTGCCTTTTCCGGCACACCCGGACCGTCATCCGTCACGGTCAGAACGGCCCGTCCTCTTTCCTGCACAGCCCGGATCCGGATATTTACTTTTTCTGCTGTTTTATACCGGATGCTGTTGGAGACCAGATTTTCCAGAATCCGTATGAAAAGGAGACGATTTCCGTGAACCGGCAGTTCTCCTCCGATTTCTGCGGAAATCTCGGCGCCGTCTTTTTTCCAGGACAGCCGGTTCTCCTCCAGGGTCTCCTGCAGAACCGACCCCAGAGAAGTCCTTTGCAGCGGAATGGCCTTTTCTCCCAGATCCAGCCGGGTCAGAAGGAAAAGCTGCCCCACCATAATATCCAGCACATCGGTCTTTCTTCGGATAACCTGCAGATACCGGGCCTGTTTGTCCGGTGTATCTGCTATATGATCCATCAGTCCTTCCACATAGGCCTTGATGGCCGTAAGCGGCGTCCGGATGTCGTGGGAAATGGATGCAATGAGTTCCTTCCGGCTTTCCTCATCCGCTTCCCGCTCCGCCAGCGACTGAGCCAGCTTTTTCGTCATTACATTGAAAGCCCGTATGGCCGGTGTGAATTCATCCTCTTCCTGTTCCTTCAGAGATACGGAAAGATTGCCCTGCCGGATTTCCTCAGCCCCCCGCCGCAGCTCTTCCAGCGGCCGGGTAATACTGCCGATGATGCGCCGGGACAGGAAACGGGAAATCAGGATTGTAAAGAGCGCCACGGAAATCACAATAAACCATACGGTATGGCGGACCGCACGCTCAATGGAGGCATCACTCCGCTGCACCGGCTGACGGGCGGCCACAGAGATGGTATACGGTACGTCCCGCACGGTCTGGCGGTAAATGTACAGATACTTTCCCGAGCCGGTCATGCTGTATATCCCGTCCGATCTGCGCTCTGTTCCCTGAAGAAAAACCTTTCCCCGGACAGGCTCCAGATCCTTCCGGAAACTTTCGTTTCCGTACTGATACAGCGTCTTTCCTTCACTTTCCACCTGGATAAAGGTCTGCACCGGATCGGTGATCTGGATAATCCAGTCATAATCGCTCCAGTCTCTCTGATTCCGCACATTGTCCATCAGGATGCCCCGGACAGCGTTGGAAATAATATTGAACTGGAACCCGCTCTCCGCCATGACATGATTCCCGCTGCGGGCATAAATAATCAGCCCGCAGATCGAGGAAAGAATCACAAAGACGGTCAGGATCACCGGCAGAATAAACATGGCAAGGTGTGAAAAAATCAGCCGTTTTCGAATAGTCATAAATGCCTCATCGGATTTCCCTGTTTGTCCCCTCCGCCGCGGAGGCGCAGAAACCCCGGCGGTCAGCCTTTCGGAATTCCCGGCGGAAAAGGCTGCCGTCTTCTCTTTCTGTATTTCTTTATTTTTATCATACCCGGGAAAAAATTATCCCGCAAGCCAATCCCCCTCCTCTCCCTCATTGTTTAATTCTTGTTTAACAATCCTTGCAGTTCCGTTTATTCCGGAAAACTAAAGTATAAGGAGAAAGCAGAGAATTCATTGCAAGGAGGCTTTTATGATAAAATTCGTTCGCAATCACCCTTTTCTTTTTCTCAGTATTTTCTTTTTCCTGCTCTATCTGGCAGGAAACCAGTTCCTGCCCATAACCGATACAGCGGAATCCAATTATGCGGAAACCGCCCGGGAAATGGTTCTTGCCGGCGACTGGATTTCTCCGCAGATTTACGGAAATTACTGGTATGACAAGCCCATCCTGTACTATTGGGAGCTCTGTGCTTCCTATACGGTCTTCGGCTTTACCGAATTCGCTTCCCGTCTGCCCAGCGCCGTCTTCGGCACCATGAATGTGCTCTTTATTTTCTGGTTCTCCCGGCGGGTCTACGGAGAAAAGATCGGCTGGACTTCCGCACTGATCTTCGGTTCCTCTGTGGAGACCTGGCTTCTCTCCAAGGCCGTCATTACCGATGCGACGCTTATTTTCTTCATGAGTGCTGCCGTTGCCTTCTTTTATCTGGGCTATACGGAAAACAGGAAATATTATTTCCTCTGCTATGCCGCAGCTGCCATGGCCGTCCTCACAAAAGGACCGGTGGGCCTCGTCCTCCCCGGACTGGCAGCACTCCTCTTTCTCCTGTACCGGAGAGATCTGGCAGAGCTCCGCCGGGTGCATCTTTTCTCCGGTCTTCTCCTCTTCCTGCTCATTGCCGGCCCCTGGTACGGAATCATGTGCCTGCTCCACGGCAGCGACTTCCTTCTGAATTTCATCGGCGTTCACAATATACTCCGTGCCATTGTAGCGGAGCATCCTGCCCACAACCGGTGGTATTTCAATCTGATCTGTTTCCTCATAGGCTTTGCCCCCTGGAGCTTCCTCCTTCCTTACGCGCTCTTCAGGCGCTGGAAACGAAAAGAGCTCGGGTTCCGGTCCGCCCGGGAATCCACCCAGCTCCTGGTCATCTATACAGCCGTCGTCTTTGTCTTCTTCCAGCTCATCGCTACCAAGTACACCACCTATACCTACCCCGCTCTCTTTGCCGTTTCCATCCTGACAGCGCTCCTCTATGAGCACACGGCGCCCCGCATGGAAAAGGCCGCTCTGGGCAGTCTTGCGGTCCTGACCGTGGTGTCCTTTTCCCTGGCTCCGTCCATCATGCTGCAGCGTTCCGGAAAGGAAGCCGGATGCGCTCTGGCCGCCATGGACACCGCTGACCGCACCATCGCCTTCACGGACAGATTCCGCACCAGTACGTTTTTTTACAGCGGGAAAACCATCTACCGCGCCGAACCGGCCAACCGCATTGATTCCCTGAAGCCCGGCGGCCTTTCCTGGAATGCCAAGAATGTCATGCCCTTTATCTCCCTGGAAGAAGTGACTTCCGATCCGGATGCCATCCTCATCGCGGATAAGAATAATCATTCCTCCTGGCTCGACTTCTTCCGCAGGACCTCCGGTGCAGGGCCTCTCCTGATTCCCGGCGAATACACCATCTGGCTCCGGGATTCCTCTTCTCCGTCCGGGTCCTGAGCCGCTGCCCGTCCCGGGGCATTCTCCGCATCCCGCTGAAGACCTGCCGGATATCCCGGAAGTGACAGTATCAATCAAATTTCCCCCAAAAACAGCATAAGAAAAGCTCCCTTCCGTCGGAAAGGAGCTGTTTTTTTGGAGGCGGTGCCCGGAGTTGAACACGGGGATCAGGGCCTTGCGGGGCCCACGCCTTGGCGCTTGGCTACACCGCCGCAGTGATTTATATAGTATAGACTGCGCATCTCCAAAAGTAAAGGCATCTTATATTTTTATTATAATCTTATGAATTCCTTATCGTTTCGGCACCGGACCGTACTTATTCTTCTTCGGATCTCCCGGAATAAACGACAGAACGGCACAGGCCGCCAGGAAGATGACCGTAATGATCCGCACGATAAGCAGCTTGTCCATGTACTTCGGCCCCATTTCATAAAAGGCAAAGAGGATGCCGAAGAACACCCAGTACCACAGATGGGACAGTCCGATATCGCTCATTCTCCGCATGCCCAGGCTGAGCAGAGAAACAAAGCAGAGCGTGCCGATAAGCATGAAGGCTACCGCATCCATATTGGCTTCCCCTTCAAAGATTTCCGGCATTTCCACGGAGAAATAAAAGAGAACCAGCGTGGGAACCACCATGGTGAGGAATTTCGGGATATAGGAACGCTGGCTGATCCGTCCCACCGGATAAAAATAGCTGTTCCAGAGATAAGAGAGGAATCCTCGCTTCCGCAGCGCCGCCTCTTCCTCCACCGCCGCATTGTCGGACAGAGCCTTTGCTTCTCCGCTGTCCGCCAGGGCAACGGTAAATACGCTGTCTCCCTTTTCCGGCCTGGTCACGATGATCGTGGTCACCGTATCGGCAAAAAGGTCAAGCCGGTCGGTCGCTACGGGCTTTCCTTCCTTTTCGGTCAGCGCCTTTATCAGATTGTCCCGTTCTTCCCGCTTCACTTCCATATAGATGATGGCGGTCTTCTTTTTCCGCATGCATACGCCGATAAGCTCCGCCTGCAGTCCGTAGAAGAGAATTTCGCTCTTTCCTTCGGAGAGAGAATAGAATTCCGTTTCCTTTTCCTCATCAAAGCCTTCCCGGGTAGCGGTGAAATGCCTGGAAATATCCCGCATGGTTCCCATGAGCCGGAGTTCTCCCGCTCTTCTCGGTTTTCTCTGCTTATGTCCGACAGAGGCCTTCCGCGCTTCCTCGGAGACATCCGGTATATCAAAATCAAGCTTGTTTGCCATGAAATACTCCTTACTGTAAACAGCCGCTGACAGAGGCGGCGCAAAATACAACGGTGCTGCGGTTTTTCCGCACTTGTTTTATTGTACCATCATTCCTGCGGAGATGCAGGAATTTTGCTTTCCCGGAAAATAAAAAAGACCGCTTATGCGGTCTTTTCTTTTTTGTCTCAGTCAACGAGAGCAATGATCACCTGAGGAGCATTATCGCCCAGACGGCCTTCCAGCTTGAGGATGCGGGTATATCCGCCGTTGCGTTCGGTGTATTTCTTTGCAATTTCGTCAAACAGTTTCTTTGTAACAGCCTTATCCATGATGAAGCCTTCAGCCTGACGGCGTGCATGGAGATCGCCTCTCTTTGCAAGGGAGATCATTTTATCCGCTACATGGCGAAGTTCTTTCGCCTTGGATTCGGTAGTGGTGATTTTTCCATACTGGAAAAGAGCGGTTACGAGACTGCGCAGCAGAGCCTTGCGGGCACCGCTGACTCTTCTCAATCTACTACGAGCCATTATTTCCTCCTATTAATTATCAATCCTTGGAATCCTTCAAATGGAGTCCGTATCCCTTGAAGGTCAGCAGTTTTTCTTTGATTTCATCTACTGATTTTTTGCCAAGGTTGCGTACACGGGTCAATTCATCCTCTGTCTTGTCTGTGAGTTCGCCGATCGTGTTGATCTCTGCTCTCTTCAGGCAATTGAATGCACGAACGGAAAGTTCCAGTTCATCAATGGAAAGATCGCGGACTGCGTCTTCCGTGACTCCCTCGGCATTTTCCGGAGCATCCCCGTTTTCCTCTTCCGATTCCGCCACTTCAGCTCCCTGCTGGGCGCTGCCGATGCGGGCGAAATTTTCAAAGCAGGAAATCAGGATGCTGGCAGCGGTCGCTACAGCATCATCGGCATCCACGGAGCCGTCTGTATCGACTTCCAGGGTAAGCTTGTCGAAATCCATTTCGTTGCCGACCCGGGTATCGCTGACATTATAATTGCATTTTACGACAGGAGAATAAATGGAGTCGATCGGGATCACGCCGATAGCGTCATCATCCCTTTTGTTCTTGGTAAAAGGAACATAGCCATGACCGCGGTTGATGGTCATTTCCATGCCCAGATGCGCATCGGAATCCAATGTGCAGATGGGGAGATCCTTATTCAGAACTTCTATTTCAGTCGGTAAATTCATATCACCGGCATAGAAAATACCTTCTTTAGTGATATCGATCCGAACCGTAACGGGGAAAACTGCTTCTTCATGCGCGAGGAAACGGATTTTCTTCAGATTCAGGATCATATCTGTTACATCTTCTCTGACGCCGTCAATAACAGAAAATTCATGAAGCACGCCGTCGATTTTGATAGACGTAATAGCCACACCGTCTAAAGATGAAAGCAACACGCGTCTGAGGCTGTTTCCCAAGGTGATACCGTAGCCTCTTTCGAGCGGTTCGCATTCAAACTTGCCGTGACGCTTATCACCGGAAAGATCAACAGTCTTTATTGTGAAGCTTGTATTTTCGATCATCCGAAAGTCCTCCTTCTGCGCTTATTCAGCGCCAAACTATAACGCACTGAGAGATTATACTCTTCTGCGCTTCGGAGGACGGCAGCCGTTGTGAGGAATCGGGGTGACGTCCTTAATGCTGCTGACTTCGATACCTGCTGCCTGCAGTGCACGAATAGCTGCTTCACGGCCTGCGCCCGGTCCCTTGACGAATACGTCTGCGGAACGCATACCCTGATCGATAGCTACTCTTGCAGCCTGTTCAGCTGCCATCTGTGCTGCAAACGGGGTGCTCTTACGAGATCCTTTGAATCCGAGTCCGCCGGCAGATGCCCAGGCAATGGTGTTGCCGTTGGAATCAGTAATCGTTACAATCGTGTTGTTGAAAGTAGAACGAATATGAGCTGCACCGGATTCTACATGTTTTCTTTCTTTTCTCTTAGCTTTGCTTTTTACCGTAGCCATTTTATCCCTCCTTCAACATTACTTCTTGGTCGCAGTCTTCTTGCCTGCGATTGTCTTCTTCGGACCTTTACGGGTACGAGCATTGGTCTTTGTGCGCTGTCCGCGAACCGGAAGTCCTGCACGATGACGTCTGCCTCTGTAGGAACCGATTTCCACCAGACGTTTAATGTTGAGGGATTCTTCTCTGCGAAGATCGCCTTCGACTTTGTAATCAGCAAGAGCTGTACGGATCTTTGCAACTTCGTCTTCCGTCAGGTCTCTCACACGGGTATCAGGATTGATTCCTGTTTCAGCTAAAATGTTCTTGGAAAGAGTGGGGCCAATTCCATAAATATAAGTTAAGCCGATCTCAACGCGCTTATCTCTTGGTAAGTCTACACCAGCTATACGTGCCATCTACTCTTTAACCTCCTTTTAATTAACCTTGTCTCTGCTTATGTTTCGGATTTTCACAAATAACCATTACACGGCCTTTGCGTTTGATGATCTTGCATTTGTCACACATCTTTTTTACGGACGGTCTGACTTTCATCTTGTTTCCTCCTTACTTACTTGTAACGATAGGTAATCCTGCCGTGCTCTAAATCGTAGGGCGTCAATTCTACTGTTACCTTATCACCGGGCAGTATACGAATGAAATTCAAACGCATCTTGCCGGAAATCGTAGCCAGCACAATATGGCCGCCGTTCTCCAGTTTAACACGGAACATGGCGTTGGGAAGCTTTTCTACTACTTTGCCTTCCACTTCAATAACGTCTGCCTTGCTCATGAGAGCCTCCTTTGGCTTACATATGCTGCCCTGTAACAATAGAGTCAATCGCGCAGCGTCAGAATCTTCGGACCGTCTTTGGTAATGGTGATCGTGTGCTCTACGTGAGCTGCCGGAAGTCCGTCAGCAGTGACTACTCCCCAGCCGTCCTTCATAGTAATGATATCCGGCGAACCCATGGTTATCATCGGTTCGATACAGATGCACATTCCCTCTTCCAGACGCGGTCCATGACCCGGCGTTCCATAATTCGGCACTTCCGGATCCTCATGCATTCCGGTTCCGATGCCGTGACCTACATATTCACGGAGTACACCGTACCCGTAAGGTTTTACATAACTTTCCACCGCATGACCGATATCACCTACGGTATTGCCCGGGACTGCCTGCCTGATGCCGGCAAAAAGAGCCTCCGTGGTGACCTGAATCAGCTGCATGTTCTTCTTACTCGTATGCCCTACCGGAACAGTTATACAGGAATCACCCATGTAACCATTTAATTCTACCACAAGATCAATGGAAATGATATCTCCTTTTTTTAAAATCTTTCTGGCAGAAGGAATCCCGTGGACTACAGTATCATTCACGGAGGTGCACAGCGTACCGGGATATCCTTCATATCCCTTGCACGCCGGAATTCCGCCGTGATCCCGGATGAACTTTTCAGCCATTTTATCCAGGTCCAGAGTACTCATACCCGGTCTTACATTTTTTTCAAGCATAGAAAGAGTATCAGCAGTGAGCCTGCTCGCTGCTGAAATCTTTTCTATTTCTTCCGGTGCATAAATCGTGATCATTCGGAAGCCTTCTTCAGAGCGGCTGTGATATCTTCGTAAACCTTGTCCATGGACTGGTCTCCGTCGATTTCATAATATTTTCCGCCGGCCTGATAGTAATCGATGAGAGGCTTTGTGGATTTTTCATAAACCGCAAGTCTTTCAGCAACGGTATCGGCATTGTCATCCGCTCTCTGATAAAGTTCGCCGCCGCAGTTGTCGCAGACGCCTTCCGTCTTGGGCGGACGGAATTCCTTATGGAAGGAAGCGCCGCAGGAACGGCATACCAGACGTCCGCTGATTCTCTTGACGAGAGCCTTCGGATCGGCCTTGATGCCGATGACTGCAGTCAGCTGAATTCCGAGATCATGAAGAATGGCATCCAGAGAAGAAGCCTGAGCTGTGGTGCGGGGGAATCCGTCCAGGATCCAGCCGTCCTTGACATCGTCCTGGGACAGTCTTTCCTTTACGATGCCTACCGTTACGCTGTCCGGAACAAGAGCTCCCTTGTCCATATAGCTTTTGGCTTCCTTGCCGAGAGCAGTTCCTGATTTCACAGCAGCACGGAACATGTCGCCGGTGGAAATCTGGGGGATCCCGTAATCACGAATGAGCTTTTCCGCCTGGGTGCCTTTGCCTGCACCGGGAGGTCCCATTAATAAGATATACATATCCCTACTCCTTTGTAAAAGACTTTACTTGATAAAGCCCTTGTAATTTCTGGTAACCATGTAAGACTCAGCCTGTCTCATTGTATCGAGCGCCACGCCGACAATAATCAGAAGAGACGTACCGCCGAAGTACACGCCTTCGATGCCGGTAACGTTTCCGATGAAATTCGGGAGAATCGCAATGAATGCAAGGAAAACAGCGCCGGTCAGTGTGATTCTGGACAAAACCTTATCTACATAGATCATGGTCGGTTCGCCCGGACGGATGCCGGGGATGAAGCCGCCGTATTTCTTCATGTTGTCTGCCAGTTCCTTAATGTTGACCGCAATGGCTGTATAGAAATAGGTGAAGACAAAAATCAGGAAACCGTAGCAGATGGTGTTTGGCCAGGTGCCCCATGCGAAGAAGTTTCCGATGCTCTGTACCCAGGATACGTGAACGAACTGAGCCAGTGTCACGGGAAGCATCAGTATGGAGGAAGCGAAGATGATCGGGATAACACCGGCCTGATTTACCTTCAGGGGCAGGTAGGTGCTGTGACCGCCGTACATGCGGCGTCCGATAACGCGCTTGGCATACTGGATGGGGATTCTTCTCTGTCCTTCATTGATCTCTACAACCAGTCCGATCATGACAAGAGCAATGATGAGGAACAGGAGAAGCTGGAACGGAGAAATGGTGCCGATTTCCAGATAATCAACGACGGTCGTCGCTGCTTCAGGGAAGCGGGCTACGATACCGCAGAAGATGATCAGGGAAATGCCGTTTCCGATTCCGTGTTCCGTGATCTTTTCGCCGATCCACATGAGCAGGCAGGTGCCGGCTGTGAGGACTACTACGACGAAAAAGAAGTACAGCCAGCTGTTGTCGACCAGGGCATTGTTGATGCGCAGGGCATAGGTCATGCCGAAGGCCTGAACAGCTGCCAGGAAAATCGTGAAGTATCTGGTCACTTTCTGGATTTTCTTATAGCCCTCCTGGCCTTCTTTTCTCCATTCTTCCAGAGTGGGGATAACGGCCGTGAGGAGCTGCATAATAATGGATGAGTTGATGTACGGGGTAATACTCATGGCAAATATGGAGAATTTGCTGAGTGCGCCGCCGGAAAATAAGTCCAGGAATCCGAAGAGGTTGCCCTGGGTAAACAGGCTTTCAATGACGGAAGCGTCAACCCCCGGTACCGGGATATGAACCCCGAGCCGGAAGATGACGAACATCATGAAGGTGAAAAGTATGCGATCTTTGAGTTCTTTATTGGCAAAAAGATTTGCGATCACAGATCCCATCTCAGATCACCTCTACTTTTCCACCTGCTGCTTCGATTTTCTGCTGAGCGCTCTTTGTGAATCCCTGTGCTCTTACAGTCAGAGCCTTGGAGATTTCACCGTTGCCCAGAACACGTACACCGTCGAGAACGTTCTTCAGGACGCCTGCTTCTACGAGTGCAGCCGGATCTACAACAGCGTTTGCGTCGAAACGGTTCAGCTGTTCTACGTTCACTTCGGCATATTCCTTAGCAAATACATTCTTGAATCCGCGTTTCGGCAGACGGCGGTACAGAGGCATCTGGCCGCCTTCGAATCCCGGTCTTGTGCCGCCGCCGGTTCTTGCGTTCTGACCTTTGGCGCCGCGGGTGGACTGTTTGCCCATGCCGCTTCCCAGACCTCTGCCGACACGACGGCGATTTCTTGTAGAGCCTTCAGCGGGTTTCAGTTCATGCAGTTTCATCAGTGCACCTCCTTCTCTATTATTCTGCAATTTCTTTGCATTCAACCAGATGACGGACAGAGTGGATCATGCCCTTAATCTGCGGTGTAAGTTCTTTTTCCACGGAGGAATGGGTCTTCTTGAGGCCCAGAGCCTTTACAGTCGCGATATGTTCCGGTCTGGAACCGATCACGCTTTTCTTCAGTGTAATAATGACTTTCATCAGGGGCCCCCTTAGTTATAAATTTCGTCCAGGGTCTTTCCGCGGAGTGCTGCTACTGTTTCAGCATTTTCAAGCTTGGAGAGACCGTCCAGAGTTGCTCTTACCATGTTGATCGGGTTAGAGGAACCAAGGGACTTGGTCAGTACGTTGCGTACGCCTGCGGTAGCAAGGACTGCACGTACAGGACCGCCGGCCTTAAGACCGGTACCTTCAGCAGCCGGCTTCATGACAACCTTGCCTGCACCGTATACACCGAGCATCGGATGCGGAATGGTGCCGTTCTTGAGGGCTACTGTAATCATGTTCTTCTTAGCGTCTTCAACGCCTTTGCGGATGGCTTCCGGAACTTCGGCAGCCTTG
The DNA here is from genome assembly GCA_900557365.1 of uncultured Dialister sp. The sequence goes on from UPXR01000006.1 coordinate 42,758, forward strand.
CCCAGGCCTGCGCCGACTTTGCCCTTGCCGTCACCGACTACGACAACTGCAGCAAAGGAAAAACGACGGCCGCCTTTTACGACTTTAGCAACGCGGTTGATGAAAACGACGTTTTCCTGTAAGTCGGATTCTTTCTTTTCAAATCTTGGCATGTGTGTACTCCTTTACCTTAAAATTGTAAGCCGGCTTCGCGGGCACCTTCAGCCAGAGCCTTTACTCTGCCGTGGTAAATGTTGCCGCCGCGGTCAAATACGACCGTTTCAATTCCCTTTTCCAGGCATCTCTTTGCTACGAGAGCACCTACTGCCTTGGCAGCTTCGACATTGCCGCCGTAAGGAAGCTGGGCTTTGATTTCTTTGTCTAAGGTATTGGCCGATACCAGGGTTACGCCCTTTTCATCATCGATAACCTGTGCATAGATGTTTGCCAGGGAGCGGTAAACACTGAGACGCGGGCAGTCGGCAGTACCGGAGATTTTCTTACGAAGACGCAGATGACGGCGGATAACCGCATTTCTGCTTGCATTTTTACGCATATTCTATTGCCTCCTGTCTTACTTCGCGCCGGTCTTGCCAGCCTTACGGCGGACATATTCACCGGAATAACGAATACCCTTGCCCTTGTAAGGTTCCGGTTCACGCCAGCTGCGGATTTCTGCTGCAATCTGGCCGACCTTTTCCTTATCGGCACCGGATACTTCGATCACTACGGAAGACGGAGTCTTGATGGTGATTCCTTCCGGCGGTGTAATGATGACCGGATGGGAGAAACCGAGAGCCAGCTTCAGATTCTGACCCTGCATCTGTGCATTATAGCCGACGCCCTGGATTTCCAGCTTCTTGGTGAAGCCTTCCGTTACGCCTACTACCATGTTGTGGATGAGAGTACGGGTTAAGCCGTGCAGGGAGCGGGATTTGATTTCATCGTTCGGACGGGTGCAGATAATCTGACCGTCTTCCATCTTCAGATCGATAATATCGCTCAGTGTACGGGTAAGTGTACCTTTCGGACCTTTTACGGTGACAGTATGTCCGTCAATCTTGACTTCCACACCTGCCGGGACCGCAATAGGTTTCTTGCCGATTCTTGACATTGTTATACCTCCAACGGATTACCAGACAAACGCGAGGACTTCGCCGCCCAGGCCTTCTTTACGAGCAGCCTTGTCGGTCATAACGCCCTTGGATGTGGAAATAATTGCGATACCGAGTCCGCCGAGTACCTTCGGCAGTTCTTCCTTGCCTGCGTATACGCGGAGGCCCGGTTTGGAAATTCTCTTCAGTCCTTTGATGACCTTTTCACGGTTTGCGCCGTACTTCAGTGTGACGCGAAGAACCTGATGGCCTTCTTCTGTAACTGCTTCTACGCTTTTGATAAAGCCTTCATCTTTTAAAATTGTAAGCACAGCTGCTTTCATTTTAGAAGCGGGCATATCTACAGTAGCGTGATATGCATCGTTCGCATTACGAATACGGGTAAGCATATCCGCAATCGGATCGGTTGTTACCATTATTTAATCCTCCTCCCGAAATATTACCAGCTGGCTTTTTTAATACCCGGAATTTCTCCGCGGTATGCCAGGTCACGGAACTGGTTGCGGCAAATTCCGAATTTACGCATAAAGCCGTGCGGACGGCCGGTCAGTTTGCAACGGTTATGCAGACGTGTCGGAGAAGCGTTTCTCGGAAGCTTGCTCAGGCCTTCCCAATCCTTCGCTTCAATCAGCTGCTGACGCTTGGCTGCATATTTCTGAACAGTGAGTTCTCTCTTCTTCTCACGTTCCAACATAGACTTCTTTGCCATATTGTCCTCCGGATTACTTCTTGAACGGCATGCCGAACTGCTTCAGGAGCTCACGGGCTTCTTCATCGGTCTTAGCCGTTGTAACTACAATGATATCCATGCCGCGGATCCGGTCGATCTTTTCATAATCGATTTCCGGGAAAATCAGCTGTTCCTGTACGCCGAAAGCGTAGTTTCCGCGGCCGTCGAAGCTCTGATCGCTGATACCGCGGAAGTCGCGTACGCGCGGGAGAGCAATGTTGATCAGGCGGTCAAGGAATTCATACATCTTGTCGCCGCGAAGGGTAACCTTGCAGCCGAGCGGCATTCCTTCACGGATGTGCCATGCAGCAAGGGACTTCTTTGCTTTGCAGATCATCGGCTGCTGACCGGTGATGGCTGCAAGATCGGAAGCAGCTGCGTCTACTGCCTTTGTGTTTTCAGTAGCTTCGCCTACACCGATGTTAACGACAATCTTTTCCAGCTTCGGGATTTCCATGTCGTTCTTGTAGGAGAACTTTTCGCGCATAACGTCTTTGATCTGCGCTTTGTATAAATCGTTTAATCTGGACACTTGTTATCCTCCTTCCCGCTTATGCCTTGTCTAAAACAGCACCGCTCTTTACGGATGCTCTGACGTAGGTTCCGTCATTCTGCTGAATTTTCTTAATGCGGGTCGGTTTCTTGGTTTCCGGATCTACGATCATAACCTTTGCGGCATAGATCGGAGCTTCCTTCTCAATGATGCCGCCCTTCGGATTGCTCTGGGTCGGCTTGGTGTGTCTCTTTACCACGTTGACGCCTTCAACGACAACACGGCCTTCTTTCGGCATAGCAGCTTTGATCTTGCCCTGCTTGCCCTTATCCTTGCCGGAAATAACGATTACAGTATCTCCGGTTTTTACGTGCAGTTTCTGACTCATTCGTTTGCCTCCCTATTAGAGCACTTCCGGAGCCAGAGAAATAATCTTCATGAAATCTCTTTCACGGAGTTCTCTTGCTACAGGTCCAAAAATACGTGTTCCGACCGGGCTCTTGTCGTCTTTAATGATGACGACGGCATTTTCATCAAAGCGGATGTGAGAGCCGTCTTTACGGGCAATGCCGTTTACGGAACGGACAACAACAGCCTTGACTACCTGGCCTTTCTTAACAACGCCGCCGGGGGTTGCATCTTTGACCGTAGCTACGACTACATCTCCGATGTTGCCGCTTTTACGGAAGGAACCGCCCAGAACTTTAATAACCAGGACGTTCTTAGCACCGGTATTATCTGCAACGTTGAGTCTGCTTTCCTGCTGAATCATCGTGCCAATCCTCCTATAAATCTATATCTATTAATTCTGACGGGCAACGATTTTCTCAACTCTCCAACGCTTGTCACGGGACAGCGGGCGGGTTTCGACGATGCGTACGGTATCTCCGACACGGCATTCGTTGTTTTCGTCATGGGCTTTGAACTTTGTGGTGGTATAAACTGACTTTTTGTATAACTTATGGGGAACCTTGCGTTCTACAGCAACAACAACGGTTTTATCCATCTTATCGCTGACAACAATTCCCTGGCGCACTTTGCGCAACTTTCTTTCTTCTGCCACGTTGAGATCCTCCTTTTGGATAAACCGTTATGCCTTCTTGGCAGCCTTCAATTCTTCTTCACGCTGTACAGTCTTGATCCGCGCGATGGTCTTCTTTACTTCACGGATGCGCATCGGATTTTCAAGCTGTCCTGTAGCGAGCTGAAAACGGAGGTTAAACAGTTCTTCCTTTAAGCCGGCAACTTTTTCATTCATTTCGGCAGTGCTCAGGTTACGAATTTCATTGACCTTCATTTTATTCACCTGCCACTTCTTGACCTTTAACTACAAATTTTGTCTTGATGGGGAGCTTGTGACCTGCAAGTCTCATAGCTTCCTTAGCCGCTTCAGCAGAGATGCCGCCCATTTCGAACATGACGCGGCCCGGTCTTACAACGGCTACCCAATATTCTACTGCGCCCTTACCGGAGCCCTGACGGGTGCCGATCGGCTTAGCTGTTACCGGCTTATCCGGGAAAATCTTGATCCAAACCTTGCCGCCGCGCTTGGTGTAGCGGGTCATGGCAATACGTGCTGCTTCGATCTGACGGCTGGTGATCCATGCCGGTTCGGTAGCTACCAGGCCGAAATCGCCGTAGGTAACGGTGGTTCCGCGATGTTCCTTGCCTTTCATACGGCCGCGGAACTGCTTACGATACTTTGTACGCTTCGGAATTAACATCAGGAATCACTCCTTTCAGCATTTCTCGGTCTGCGGTCTCTGCGTTCACCGCGACGGCCGCCTCTTCTGTTGCCGCCTTCGTGACGGTTGCCCTTGCCGCCCTTGTTGGTGCGGATGTTTTCATTTTCATCCACTACTTCGCCGGGAGCGAGTTCGCCTTTATAGATCCAAACCTTAATGCCGATAACGCCATAGGTGGTATGAGCTTCCGCAACAGCATAATCAATGTTTGCGCGGAGAGTCTGCAGCGGGATGGAACCTTCACGGTAAGATTCGCTGCGGGCGATTTCTGCACCGCCGAGACGGCCGGAAACCGTAACCTTAATTCCCAGTGCGCCTGCACGCATGGTTCTGCCTACAGCCTGTTTTACAGCACGGCGGAAGCCGATACGTCTTTCCAGCTGGGAAGCAATGCTTTCGCCTACCAGGATGGCGCTCATATCAACGGATTTGATTTCAAGGATATCAATATCTACTTCTTTATCGGTGACAGCCTTGAGTGCCTTCTTAATGTCCTCAATACCTGTGCCGCCGCGGCCGATAACCATGCCCGGCTTAGCAGTGTAGATAGCGAGCTTTACGCGGTTGCCTACACGTTTAATGCCAATCTTGGAAATTCCTGCTTCGAACAGGTGCTTCTTTAAAAACTGGCGGATTTTGGCATCTTCCACAAGCAGTGCAGCATAATCTTTTTCTGCAAACCATTTGGAATCCCAGTCATCGATCACGCCTACACGCATTCCATGCGGATTAACTTTCTGACCCAAAACGTTTCCCTCCTTCGATTATTCTTTCTCAGAAACTTTTACCGTCAGTGTGCTGGTACGTTTCATAATCCCGAAAGCCTGTCCACGAGAACGCGGATGTACACGCTTCATAATCGGGCCTGCATCTACATAAATGGTAGAGATGTAGAGTTTATCAACATTCATGTTGTTGTTATTTTCTGCATTTGCCATGGCGCTTTTCAGTGTCTTTTCGACAACGATGGATGCTGCCTTATGGGTATTGTGCAGGATAGAAATTGCTTCTCCCGCCTTTTTGCCGCGGATAAGATTTGCCACAATGCGAACCTTACGGGGAGAAATGCGGACATTTCTTGAGATTGCCTGAACTTCCATTTTATTCCTCCCTATTATTTTTTATCGGTCTTGTTATGACCTTTGAACGTACGGGTCGGAGCGAATTCACCAAGCTTATGGCCAACCATATCTTCAGTGATGTAAACCGGTACATGCTTTCTTCCGTCATGGATCGCAATGGTGTGACCTACGAAGCTCGGAAGGATGGTAGAAGCACGGGACCAGGTTTTTACAATTTTCTTATCGTTAGCCGCGTTGAGCGCATCGATCTTCTTTACCAGAGAGAATGCGACGAACGGGCCTTTCTTTACGGATCTGGACACTTTTACTCCTCCTTATCTTACTTGCGTCTCTTAACGATCAGTTTAGTAGACGCTTTTCTGTTATCCCTGGTCTTCACGCCGTAAGCAGGTTTGCCCCAAGGTGTAACAGGACGCTTACGTCCGACAGGAGACTTACCTTCACCGCCGCCGTGCGGATGATCGTTCGGGTTCATAACTACGCCGCGGTTAGCAGGACGTACGCCGAGCCAACGATTTCTGCCGGCCTTGCCGAGGGTAATATTTTCATGGTCTTCGTTGCCGATAGCACCTACGGTAGCGCGGCAGCGAATGTGTACTTTTCTCAGTTCGCCGGAGGGCAGACGAAGCAGAGCATAGTCGCCTTCCTTAGCCATCAGCTGAGCGGAAGCGCCGGCGGAACGAACCATCTGGCCGCCCTTGCCGATCTTCAGTTCAACATTGTGAACGATGGTACCGAGAGGAATATTGGTGAAGGGCAGGCAGTTGCCGACCTTGATATCGGATTCCGGACCGCTGGTTACTACGTCGCCGACCTTCAGTCCCTTCGGAGCGAGGATGTAGCGCTTTTCGCCGTCTGCATAGTGCAGCAGAGCAATGCGGCAGGTACGGTTCGGATCGTATTCGATTGTTGCAACCGTTGCCGGGATTCCGTCTTTATTTCTCTTGAAATCGATGATTCTGTACTGACGCTTATGACCGCCGCCCTGGTGGCGAACTGTCATCTTACCGGAGCCATTGCGACCGCCATGATTATGAACAGGAGCCAGCAGAGATTTTTCCGGCTTGTCTGTCGTAATTTCATCAAAGGTGGAAACGGTCATCTGACGGCGTCCGGGAGTGTACGGTTTAAATGATTTGTAAGCCATTTATATTACTCCTCCTTTTACGCTTCGAAGAGCTCAATTGTTTCGCCCGGTTTAAGGGTAACAATTGCTTTCTTCCAATCACTGCGACGACCCTGGGTGCGGCCCAGACGTTTCATCTTGCCTTCATAACGCATGGTGTTCACAGCCTGAACCTTTACTTTGAAGATCTGTTCCACAGCCTGGCGAACTTCAACCTTGGTTGCTGCAAGCGGTACACGGAATGTATACTTGCGTTCTTCCATAAGAGCTGTGCTCTTTTCCGTGATAATCGGTCTAATGAGGATGTCACGTGCTTCCATTATGCGAGTACCTCCTCGATCTTCTTAACAGCTTCCTGGGTCAGGAAGAGCTTATCATAATTTACAATATCATAGATATTGATTCCGCTCGGAGCATAAGCCTTTACGCCCGGAATGTTTCTTGCAGACAGAACGGTATTTGCAGAAGCCTCGCCGCCGTCAACGATGAGTGCCTTGTGCGCATCGAAAGCGGTGAGCATCTTAACGATTTCCTTTGTCTTCGGCGCTTCCAGCTGGATGCTGTCGAGAACAACCAGTTCGTTAGCGCGAAGCTTTTCGCTCAGTGCGGATTTAACAGCCAGCTGGCGTGCCTTTCTCGGCATAGCCTTTGCATAGCTTCTCGGGGTCGGTCCGAATACTGTGCCGCCGCCAACCCAAAGCGGGGAGCGGATGGATCCGACTCTGGCACGGCCTGTGCCCTTCTGTTTCCAAGGCTTCTTGCCGCCGCCGCGAACAAGGCCTCTTGTCTTTGTAGCGTGGGTGCCAAGGCGTTCATTAGCCATCTGGCGAACCACTGCCTGATGAATAACAGCTTCGTTGTAGTCTACGCCAAAGACGCTGTCATTCAGCTCTATTTCACCGGTTTCCTGGCCGGCTACATTATACAGCTTTACTTTCGGCATTGAGATGTTCCTCCCTTAATCAGGACAATTTTCTGTTGTCCCGGACAATATTATTTTACAGGCTTTACAGTTTCCTGTACCATGACGAGGCTTCCCTTAGCTCCGGGGATCCCGCCTTTGACAAGCATCAGATTACGGGCAGTATCAACTCTTACTACCTGAAGATGCTGAACAGTTACGCGTTCGCCGCCGAGCTGTCCTGCCATCTTCTTGCCTTTGAATACTTTTCCGCCGCCGCCGGACATACGAGCACCGAGGGATGCTGTCTGACGATGGTTCTTGGAGCCGTGGCTTTCCGGTCCACGCTGGTGATTGTGGCGTTTAATCGTGCCGGCAAAACCCTTGCCGCGGCTGGTTCCGATAACGTCTACAATTTCGCCTTCTGCGAAGATATCAGCAGCCAGAGTTTGGCCTACTGTGTAAGACGGCTTTTCAGCGAGTCTGTATTCACGCAGATATTTTACCGGTTCAATGCCGGCCTTTTCAAACTGACCCTTTACAGGTTTTGTCAGATGCTTTTCCTTCACAGCGCCGTAGCCGAGCTGAACAGCATTGTAGCCGTCGCTTTCTACTGTCTTGACTGCTGCTACTACGTTAGGCATCACTTCAATGACACTTACCGGAATCAGGTCGCCGTTTTCGGCAAAAACCTGAGACATTCCTAATTTTGTTCCCAAAATAGCCTTAGACATCTTTGCACCTCCTTATAATTTGATTTCAATGCTGACGCCGGCCGGGAGTTCCAGTCTCATCAGCGCATCCGCGGTCTTCTTGGACGGATCGAGGATGTCAATGAGTCTCTTGTGGATACGCATTTCAAACTGTTCACGGCTGTCCTTGTTGACATGCGGGGAACGAAGAATGGTGTACACGTTCCGTTCCGTCGGAAGCGGAATCGGACCGGAGACTCTGGAGCCCGTTCTCTTAGCGGTCTCCGCGATTTTCGCCGCGCTCTGATCTACAGCTTTGTGATCATAGCCCTTGAGGCGAATTCTGATTTTTTCCTGTTTCGACATTACTTAAACCTCCTACGTTCATTTCACGAATGAACTGCTCCGTGGAAATTTCCCTGCTGTGCAGGCCACCTTCCACTTCATAGTTTTTTCCGGTTTTCAGTACCCGGAAGCCCTCGTACTTCCTTCGTCTTAAACCAGCCTTTAAATCATACTATCTTTTCGGAGCCAATGCAAGTAATTTAGAAAAAATTTATAATTTTCTTGAAAGTGCTGAAATATCCGATAAACACTGGCTTTTCAGGTTTAGGCTTTCCTAACTACAACATGAACACGTCCCCTGGCGTGTACTAATTATCTAAATTTTTTCTAAATTTCAGACAGAATAGCCGCTCCGATGCTCTTTTTGCCTCCTCCGGCCCTGTTTCAGCTCCCCGGAAGCCCTTTTCCTCTTCCGAAAAGCCAGATATCCCCGCTTTTTGTCTCCGCAGCACTGCACGGAATGCTTCCTGCATCCGGCCCCGGAAGAAAATTTCCTCCCACCTCGCCGTCTCCGGCAAATACACGGACCTCTCTGTCCTTTTTCCCGATCCTCCGGCTGTTCCGTCCGTCTTTATTCCTTATACTCTCTTTCTTTTATATATCTATGTACAGGCAGCCGAAGCAGAACAGCCAAACGGCTGCCCCGCGGAGCAGCCCGGGCAGGAAGGAAATCCCCTGCCGTTCCGATATTTTCCTGATAAACAAAAAGATGACGGATTTTCCTGATTTTTCCGAAAGAGGAAAACGCCTGCAGGGAGCCCCCGCATCAGAGAATGTATCCGGCAATCCGTCCGCATAAAGCCTCCTTTCCCGACCGGCCAGTACATGGCGGATCGGTACGGTTCGGAAAGCTGTGCCTTTTCCCGGAAGAAGTGTCCGCTGCCCCATCGGCCTCGGAAAGTTTTTCCGCGGAGAGAAGTCCCCTGCAAACGGGGGATTTCGCCGCGCGGGAATCCGGGCACGAAAAAAGAGCCTCCCGTAAGGGAAGCTCTTTCTTTTTTATTTCCGTTCAAACGTTTCCGCTCAGATTATTTGGAAATC
>UPXR01000007.1 GCA_900557365.1 uncultured Dialister sp.
CTGCAGGAACAGTTTGTAAAAAACGGATTTCCAAAATACCGCGCAAAGCAGCTTCATGACTATTTATATAAAAGAAATGTTTTTTCTTTTGAGAATATGTTGCAGCTTCCCAAAGATTTAAGAACGTGGCTGATGCAAAACGCAACCCTGGATAAACCGCAAATTATGAAGTTTCAGGAATCCCGGGATAAAAATACAACAAAAATTTTGCTGAAACTCAGCGATGGTTCCCTGATTGAGACGGTGTGCATGCACCACAATTACGGAAATTCTATTTGTGTTTCTACCCAGGTAGGGTGTGCAATGGGATGCATCTTTTGTGCCTCCACAAGAAACGGACTGGAAAGAAATCTGAAAGCAGAGGAAATGCTTGCGCAGGTATATGCTTTCAAAGAGCTTTTCCAGATTCCGATTCATTCTCTGGTTCTGATGGGCTCAGGAGAACCTTTGCAGAATTATGAAGAGGTTCTGAAATTTGTCCGGCTTTGTAATGATTCCGACATGCTGAATATAAGTTTTCGGAATATTACTCTGTCGACCTGCGGCATTGTTCCGCGGATCTATCGTCTGGCTGATGAAAAACTTCCCATTACACTGGCAATTTCTCTTCATGCACCGAATGACACTATCAGAAATCAGATTCTTCCCATCAGCAAAGCTTATAAAATTGAAGATGTAGTCCGGGCTTCCCGTTATTATTTTGAAACCACCGGCCGCCGTGTTACTTTCGAATATATTTTAATAGACGGAATAAATTCTTCGCCGGACAATGCAGAAGAACTTTGCCGCCTTGTCGGAAAAATGAGTTGTCATTTCAACCTGATTCCGATCAACGGTACGGAACACATTCAGCTGTATCCGCCGAGTGCAAAAGCGATTGAGAAGTTTGTCAGCATTCTGGAAAAGCACGGAAAAAGCGTTACTGTCCGTAAACAGATGGGCGACGAGATTCAGGCTGCATGCGGGCAGCTGAAAAGGCGGTATATGAATCCTAAAGATTAAGAATCCATCGATTTGTATACAGTTTTCGGAAGTAAAATTGACTATGTCAAATTGAAATGATACACTTTAGTTATCTGGAATTTATTTTGGTCTTGTTGCTTACAAAGATATTTTATTCTGATGGAATAGGCTCGTATGATTATAACATTTGGCGATTCACGGACAGGACTCATCAGGAAACTCAATGAAGATGCTATCAGTTTTAACGATAAGCATCTTTTTGTATTGGCTGACGGTATGGGCGGATATGAAGGCGGTCAGATAGCCAGTACGTCAGCAGTCAATTCCATAAATCAATTCTTTGAAAAAGAAATGGGCGGATTCTCTGAGAATACACTGGCACAGTCCGTGCTGTATGCCAATCAAATGATTCTGGAATTAAAAACCACAAAAGCGGAATTCTCATCCATGGGGACAACATTGATTGTTTCAGCTGTACAAGAAAATCATTTTTACTGGGCCCATGTAGGAGACAGCCGTCTGTACTTATGGCATGATAAAGAACTGACACAAATTACAACGGATCATTCCTTTGTCATGGAGCTTGTTTCGGAAGGTAAAATCTCAAAAGAAGAAATGCGGGTACATCCCCGTAAAAATGAAATTACCCGTGCAGTGGGAATCGAAAAGGATTTGAAAGTAGATTCGGGAAGCGGAACCCTTCAGGATGATTCTTTGCTGCTCATTTGTTCCGATGGTCTTACCGGAATGCTGAATGATCAGGAAATCAGTCAGATGATTTCTCAATCCCCCCGGAAAACTTTTAATGATTTGAAGAATTTGGGAAATCAATTAATGGACGCAGTTTACAAAGCCGGAGCCAAGGATAATGTTTCCTTGATCCTGATTCAATTCTGGAATGTGGAGAACTAAGTTATGATAGGGAAAATTCTTGATGAACGCTATGAACTGAAGAAAAAAATCGGTTCCGGCGGAATGGCTGATGTATATATGGCAGAAGACATCCTTCTGGATCGTGTTGTCGCGGTCAAGATTTTACACAGCAATTTCGCTGAAGACAACGATTTTATCATCCGTTTCCGCCATGAAGCTCAGGCTGCGGGAAAACTGACGCATCCCAACATTGTCGGGATTTATGATGTCGGCTGTGACGGAGATGTCCACTATATCGTCATGGAATATGTGGAAGGAGAAACCTTAAAGCAGTATATCCAGACGCATGCCAATATTCCTATCGATACGGCTGTCAGAATTACCATAGAAATCGGCTATGCGCTGGAAGAAGCCCATGCGAACGGAATTATTCATTGTGATATTAAACCGCATAATATACTGCTTACAGAAACAGGAAAGGTAAAGGTCACCGATTTCGGAATTGCCCGTGCCATCAATTCCTCCACTGTTATCGATAAGCAGTCTATCCTGGGGTCTGTTCATTATCTGTCGCCGGAACAGGCAGCAGGGGATAAGATTACTGCTAAAACGGATATTTACTCTCTGGGGATTGTTCTCTATGAAATGCTGACTCACCACCTTCCCTTCGAGGGCGAAACTGCAGTAAGTATTGCTCTGCAGCATATGCAGGGGGATATTCCGCGTCCTACCCGATATAATCCGTCTATTTCTCCTATGCTGGAGGAATGCCTTCTTGCCGCTCTGCAAAAGGATCCGGATAAACGCTATGACACGGTCACCGATTTCATCTCCGAGCTGAAAATCGCACAGGGCTTTACCACAACAATTTATAATAAACCTGCAGCTCATGACTTTACAGCTATGACAAGGCCGATTCCGCAGCGAAAAACAATCAGAAAAAACATCCGCAAACAGAGCCGACTGATGGATACCATCAACAACATCCCCCAGAAATATGTCTGGATCGGCATGGCCGTACTTTTTATCGTTTGTTTTGCCTGGGCATTTTTCAGCTTCGGTAGTTTCTGGAGTGCAGAGAATATTTCTGTCCCCAACGTAGTCGGAAAACCTGTAGAAGTGGCACAAACAACATTAAAGAAGATGGACTTAAAGGTCTCTGTTGATGAAATTGACAGTGATACTGTCCCTGCCGGTCAGGTCATTTCTCAAACTCCGCCTGCAGGAACCAGTGTAAAAGCGAAACGGATCATCCATCTGACCGTCAGCAAGGGCGGATCTTCCATGCTGATTCCTGATCTAAAAGGGCTGACGCTGGCCCAGGCACAGGAACGTCTGGAAAAGCTGGGGCTCGTCCTGGGTGCTGTTGAGAATGGAAATGACAGTGATAAGCCCTCTGATGTAATTATTTCTCAAAGTCCTGCCTCCGGTGAGAAAACTTCCAAAGGCGCACGGGTAAATATCGTAATCAATGTAAAGCAAAAAATCACGGTTCCCAATATCGTGGGAATGTCTGTCGCCGATGCCCGTACTGCTCTTCTGGCAAAGAATCTTTCGGTAGGTACCATTACTTCTTCTGATGAAACGTCGGCTGAAGATGCAAATGCCATTGTCATTTCTCAGGATCCTGCTGCCGGGGGAAGCTCTGAAAATGGAACAGTAAACCTGACCATCGGCAACCGCCAGAAGATGCAGAAAAAGAGCGGTACTGTCAATATTACAATTCCAAAAGGCGGAAATGCCCGTCAAGTCGATATTTACCTCATTGATGAAACAGGAAGACATACGGTATACAGTGCCAAGGCTAATCCGGGAAGCACTGTCAGCAAGGATGTAAGCGGAACAGGATCTGTTCGGGTACAGGTTGTCATTGATGGTTCGGTAGTTCAGGATCGGGAGTTATGAACGGATGAAAGGAATCATCATTAAAAATCAAAATGGTTATTTCTCCATTTATGGAGACAAAGGAACTCTGAGTCTTTGCCGCTCCCGGGGTAAGCTCAAGCGTTCCGAACAGATTCTGGTCGGTGACACGGTAGAGTATGAAATAGCCGATCAGGGAGATGGGATTATTACTCATGTTTATCCCCGGCACACAATTCTTCATCGTCCGGTAGTAGCCAACGTGGATTGTCTGGTTCTGGTTGCTTCCATTAAAACACCTGATTTCAATCCATTTCTTCTGGATAAGATGATTGTATTAACGGAACAGGCTGGAATTAAACCATTGATTATTATCAGCAAGGCGGACCTCTCACCGGAGGATGCCCTGCGGGAAACGGAAATCTATAAAAAAGCCGGCTATTCTTCCATTGCTGTCTCTGTAAATACTGAAACAGGATTCGAGCAATGCCGGGATCTCCTTTCCGAAATCCATGGCATTATTTCCTTTTCAGGTGCTTCCGGCGTCGGAAAATCCAGCATGCTTAATCATTTACTGGGAAAAAATCATTTCATTTCCGGTGAAATCAGCCGGAATACAGGCCGCGGAAAAAATACCACCCGCCATGCTGAGCTGGTTCCCGCATTCGGCAATTCTTTCCTGATGGATACGCCCGGCTATACCTTTCTGGAATTATCCGGAATTGAAAAAGAAGATTTAGCCTATCTTTTCAGGGATTTCCGTCCCTATCTGGGAAAATGTCAGTTTAATAACTGCCGCCACAATAAGGAACCCAGTTGCCGGATCCGGCAGGCAGTAGAAGAGGGCGATATTAATCCTCGCCGCTATTCTTCGTATCTTCAGATGCTCAATTCCATTGATTCAACAAAAATCAGGAGGTAATCATGAAAATAGCTCCATCTCTCCTTGCTGCGGATTTCTCTCGTCTGGCAGATGAAATAAAAGACATTGAAAAAGGGGGAGCAGATCTGCTTCACCTGGATGTCATGGACGGTCATTTTGTACCTAATCTGTCTTTCGGCATGCCAGTGCTCCAAAGCATACGGCCTGTAACGCAGCTGCCTTTTGATGTTCATCTGATGACAGAAAATCCGGAATGTTATATTGAGGAATTGTCAAAACTTTCCGTATCAATGATTTCCTTCCATGCGGAAGCAGTAATCCACCTGGATCGAGTCATTCAGCTGATTCGGGGAAAAGGCGTGCAAGCAGGTATAGCTCTGAATCCCGGTACACCGATTCATGTACTGGATGAAGTACTTCCTCTTCTTGATTTTGTTCTTATTATGTCAGTAAACCCCGGCTTCGGCGGGCAGAAATTCATTTCCTATTGCCAGGACAAGGTTTCCAGGCTGAAAGAGGAAATTATCTGCAGAAATCTGTCAGTAAAAATTGAAGTGGACGGTGGCGTCAATAGGAAAAACGCGAAACTCCTGAAAAAAGCCGGTGCGGATATCCTGGTAGCAGGATCTTCTGTTTTCGGACAGGATGATCGTAAAATGGCTATGGATTCTCTACGTTTCTGCTAAATCTACAAAAGACCCATAATAAAAACCTGCATCTTATAAGATACGGGCTTTTATTATGGGTATAATTTAATAGAACATGATAAAATAGTGGATAAAGAAATATTTTTCATTCGCATGACAGGGAAGAAGGAAAAAAGATTTGATAAAACAAAATTTTATAGGACACTACCTCAGTTCTTCGGGAATCCGTATGACGCTGGCAGATGCAACAGAGGCGGTTCAAAAAGCATCAGAAGCACATCAGCTGGAGCCGCTTGGGGAAACGATTCTCGGCAAGGTCATGCTGTCAGCTGCCATGCTCGCTTCAGACTTTAAGAATCGGGAAGGCGTTTCTGTAAAGTGGGATACGCATACTGCTCTGGGAGCTATTCACAGTGACGCTTACGAAAGCGGCTGCATCAGAGGCTTCCTTGACCATCCTGAAGTACTTCAGGATTTTATGTACAGTGAGCCTCTGGAAAAACAATATATAGGAGACCATGGAGATTTATTTGTTACTCGATATTCTCTTCTCAGACGTCCCTATGTAAGTTCTGTAAACCTGAAAACAGGAACTGTTTCCGACTGTATTAATCAATATTTCCGGGAATCAGATCAGACTTTATCCCATACGGAAATACAGACAAAGTTCTATCCAAACGGATCTGTTCGCCGTCTATCCGGATTTATTGCGCAGCTTTTACCCGGCGGAGACAGGGAACTTTTTGCTAAAGTGTTCTCCTCCGATATTACTTACGATCTGTACTCGGAAAATGAAGCAGACCCGCTTTCTTTAAATCATCTTATGGACTCCATGCAATTTATTCTGCTGGCAGAATACCCGCTGACTTTCCAATGTACCTGCGGAGAGGATAAAATAAAAAATTCTTTGCTGGGGCTTCCATCTCATGAAAAGGAGGGCCTTCTGAAAGATCCCTCTATTGAAGTACATTGTGATTATTGCGGAAAAACATACAAAATAAGCAGAGAAACTCTGAAAAAGTGGTTTGCAGAAAAAGAGGAGGAATTTGCTCATGAGTAAATTAGCATTTATCGGCGGAACAGGAGTATATGATCCGGGTGTTCTGAACGATCTGGAATCTCATATCATGGATACCCCGTACGGACAGGCCAGTTATGAGTCCGGAAAATACGGAAATAAGGAAGTCATATTTTTGGCCCGCCACGGGGTACATCATACGATCCCGCCGCATAAGATCAATTACAGAGCCAATATCTATGCACTGAAAGCTCTGGATGTATCTGCTGTTGTATCCACTACTGCAGTCGGATCTCTGAATCCGGACTTTAAGCCGGGAGAGCTGGTCCTGATTGATCAGTTTATTGATATGACCAAGTCCAGAGAACACACTTTTTTCGACGGAGATCGGTATGGTGTCGCTCATTTGGACATGACACATCCTTATTGCGATACTCTGAGAAAAGCTATTCTGTCTACCTGTAAAAAGGAAAATATTCTCATCCATAATTCCGGAACCTATATCTGCACAGAAGGTCCCCGGTTTGAAACCCCTGCTGAAATAAAAGCTTTTAAAATGTGGGGTGCCGACGTAGTTGGAATGACAAATATCCCGGAATGTCCTCTGGCCAGAGAAGCGGAAATTTGTTATGCCACAATTTCAATGGTTACCAATTTTGCGGCAGGAATCTCACTCCAGCCGCTGACACATAAAGAAGTCACCGAATGCATGGAGCAAAATCTTTCTTCCTTCAAAAGAATCATTACATCTCTGCTGAAAGAATATGATCCGGATACAGATTGTTCCTGTCATCATGCTGCTGCAGAATTCGGAGGATTCTCATTATGAGTTTGCCGCTTCGTTCCGTGCATTGGGATGCCGGTAAATTAATCATCCTGGACCAGACAAAACTGCCCGAGAACATTACATACCAATCCTGTGATAATTATAGGATGATCATAGAGGCCATCAGAAAACTGGCGGTCAGAGGCGCTCCAGCCATCGGTGTCGCAGCAGCTTATGCAGTAGTTCTGGCAGCCATGGAGGCTTCGCACCTGGATAATGAGGAAGAGATTTACAGTTTTCTGAAGCAGGCTTCTCAGGAACTAAAGGATGCCCGTCCCACGGCCGTCAATCTTTCCTGGGCAGTCACTGAAATGAACAAAATCATCTCGGAGAAAAAGACAGACTCCCTGATCACTGATCTGCTTCGCCGGGCAAGAGAAATCGAAGCACAGGATCAGAAGATCTGTAATCAAATTGCCGATAACGGATCCGCTTTATTCAAGGGACAGGGAAAGCTGAATCTGCTGACTCATTGCAACAGCGGTGCTCTGGCAACAGCCGGAATCGGAACCGCTTTTGGGGTAATCCGCCGTTTGCATGAAAAAGGCCAGTTGGAATGTCTCTATATGGATGAAACGAGACCCTTGTTGCAGGGAGCTCGCCTGACTGCGACAGAGGCAGTATCATTGAGAATGAACTGCCGTTTGATTACTGACAATATGGCAGCTATCGTCATGTCCATGAAACATATCGATGCTGTAATCGTAGGTGCAGACCGCATTGCCGCAAATGGAGACAGTGCAAATAAAATAGGAACCTACGGATTGGCTGTTCTGGCCAATTATCACCATATTCCATTCTATTTTGCCGCTCCTTTCTCGACGTTTGATTTTTCCATTACTGATGGGAAAGGAATTCCCATCGAAGAACGAAACGAAGAGGAAGTAAAGGAATTTCATCATGTCCTGACGGCTCCTGCACAGGTAAAAGCACTGAATCCAGCCTTTGATATAACACCGCATGAGCTGATTACAGGAATCATAACGGAAAAAGGCGTCTTAAAACCGCCGTATATTGAAAATATAAAGCTGTATGAAAGGAGTTTAAACATATGAACGAATCTATGATCAAAAATCCGAATTTAGCAGAAGAAGGCCAGCAGCGTATTAATTGGGTAGAAAAGTACATGCCTGCCCTTAATGAGCTGCGGAAGGAATTTGTAAAAGATCAGACCTTCAAAGATAAAACCATTGTCATGTCCATTCATCTGGAAGCAAAAACTGCCTATCTGGCATTAACATTGAAAGCCGCAGGAGCAAATGTAATCTGTACAGGAAGCAATCCGCTTTCCACGCAGGACCCCATTGCTGCTGCATTGGTAAAAAACGGGATTACCGTATATGCCTGGCACGGATGCACCGATGACGAATACGGCCTCTTTTTAAATAAAGCCCTCGATCATCATCCGGACATCATCATTGATGACGGCGGTGATTTGGTTCATTTGCTGCATACAACACGAAAAGATGCTGCGGAAAACCTCATCGGGGGCGCAGAGGAAACCACAACAGGGGTTAACCGTCTGAAGATTCTTGAAAAAGAGCATAAGCTTAATTTCCCGATGATTGCCGTTAATGACTCTTACTGCAAATATCTGTTCGATAACCGCTACGGAACCGGCCAATCTGCATGGGACGGTATTATCAGAAGCACGAATCTGACAGTTACCGGAAAAACCGTTGTCATTGCCGGATACGGCTGGTGCGGCAAGGGCGTTTCCATGCGTGCCAAAGGACTGGGAGCCCATGTCATCGTAACAGAAGTAGATCCAATCAAAGCAATTGAAGCTGTAATGGACGGATTTGAAGTAATGCCCATGGACCGGGCCGCCGAATTGGGAGATTATTTCCTGACTGTAACCGGTGATATTAATGTCATTACAGAACCGCATTTCATGAAAATGAAAGACGGTGCCATCTGCGCCAATGCCGGCCATTTTGACTGTGAAGTCAGCCGTGCGGATCTGGAAAGAATCTGCACATCCAAGTATGAAGCACGTCATAACATCGAAGGATATGTTCTTCCGAACGGAAAGACTGTTTTCCTTATGGCAGAAGGCCGGCTGGTCAATCTGGCAGCAGGGGATGGGCATCCGGCTGAAATCATGGATTTGTCCTTCGCTATGCAGTCTCTGGCTGCACGGTATCTCCTCCAGCATGGAAAGAATATGGAAAATAAAGTCTATACGCTTCCTCACGAATTGGATCTGAAAGTAGCCTCCATCAAATTGAAATCCATGGGATATGAAATTGATACCTTAACAGAGGAACAGAAGAAATACCTGGGCATTGAATAAAAAGAGGATGAACATATGACTGTCTTAATAAAAAATGTCGGTTTATATAAAGATCATCAGGTAAAAGAAAATTCCAATATTGTACTGAACGGGAAATACATTTTCTCTTTTCCCGAAACAGTCAATGAAGAAGATTATGACGAAGTCATTGATGCAAGGGGAAAACTGGCTCTTCCCGGATTGGTCAATACACATACACATGTAGCCATGACCTTATTCAGAAGCTATGCAGATGATATGAATCTGATGGATTGGCTGCAAACCAAAATCTGGCCATTGGAGGAACATCTGAATGATGATATTGTCTATTGGGGAAGTATGCTTGCTTTTGCGGAAATGATCCGGGGCGGAACAACTGCTTTCTGCGACATGTATATGTTTATGGATGCTTGCGGAAAGGCTGCTGACGCAGCCGGAATACGGGGAAATCTTGCCCGGGGACTGGCAGGCATCAGTCCAAACGCGGATGCTGCACTTCAGGAAAATGTAGAACTTTTCAAAAAATGGGATAATGCGGGAGACGGACGGTTCAAAGTTATGCTCGGACCGCATGCCCCCTATACATGCCCGCCCGAATATATTAAAAAGGTTCGGGATACGGGGGAAAAATATGGTATTCCGATTCATATTCACCTGAGTGAAACCAAATCTGAAGTTGATAATTGTCAAAAAGAATTTGGAATGACACCGATTGCCCTTATGAATGATCTGGGACTGTTCGATCTTCCTACTCTGGCAGCGCATTGTGTCCATGTAACAGATGAAGATATGGATATTATGAAACAAAAACACGTATGTGTTGCACATAATCCGGGAAGCAATCTGAAGCTGGCCTCCGGTATTGCTCCTGTCGCAAAAATGAGAGAAAAGGGGATTACTGTCGGATTGGGAACAGACGGAGCTTCCAGCAACAACAAACTGGACATGTTTGCAGAGATGCGTTTAGCCGCCTTGATTCATAAAGCAGCAACCTTTAATCCATTGGCCATTACCGCTGATGAGGCAATGACCATGGCTACTCTGGACGGTGCAAAATGCCTCGGCTATGATAATCTGGGAGCCCTGCAGGAAGGCTTCCTTGCAGACCTTATTCTTGTCAACCGTGATGGCTTCCACTGGAAACCCCAGTTAGATTCTGTATCACTTGCTGTCTACGCTGGAAATTCTATGGACGTAGATACTGTCTTTATTAACGGAAAAATGGTCATGAAAAATAAAGAACTCCTGACCATTGATACGGAGAAGATGAATTACGAAGTAAAACGAGTAACTGATAAACTATATTCATTTTGTTAAAAAATAGAGAATCATTACAATAGGTTCCGATAACATTAAATTATCGGAACCTATTGTATTGTACATTTAGGGCGTATATCTAACGATATGACAATCCTGAAAATAGCCCGATTTTATCGGATATTTCACTCTTTTTTCTCGATACACATTACTGTATATAAATGTGGGAAAAAACATGTAAGTGCGGCAAAATCTGCGGCAAAATTTGAGGAGTTAAAGTTTACAATAAAACACGAAAGGAGGAGCCATTCCGGCTCCTCCTTTTCAATTGCTAATAAGGCACAAGTTTACAATTATTGCGGCAAATGCCCAAGTATTTCTTTGTCTTTCAAGCCTCTTCTGAGTCCTCTTCGCCTCCTCGGCGGATTGCTGCAATGATTGATTCGCCTCGTTCAATGATTCCCTTAATTTCTTCATTGATTCCTGAGAGTTCTCTATTGCTGTCTGAGATTCGTTCAGTTGTTTCTTGAGCATCCCTATTTGACTCTCCTGCTGATTCAATAGAGTCTCCTGCTGACTCTGCTTGTTCTTCAGCTGATCGAATACTACCTCGAGCTGGGTCAACTGATCTTCCGTCATCTGATACGTTTCCTCCGCAGAGGCGGAACCACAAAACAAAGGAGATGCAAACAACGACAATGACAGCAATAATCTTGCAAAAAATTTCTTTCCCCGTGTCATTCATATTATCTCCTTACAATGCATACCATTCAGATGCATCGACGTAATTCTCGCCGATCGGATAGTCGTCCCTGTATTGCCAGCCGGCTACATTGAGATTTGAAGATTCTAAAGGATTTCTGGAATAACTGTATGCAGCTACCCAGTATGGCACGTATGCTGCCAGGGAATTGGTGTTGATTTTATCGTAAATCGTGTAAAGGGAAGCATAAATTCCCGCCTGATAGCCCCTTTCATTACACCGACAGATAAAGGCTGATGCAATAGCAGTTATAGAATCTTTGTCCAGAGAAAGCACTTCCGGGTCTTCGATATCAAACCAGATACCAAGTTCAGGCATACCAGGCAAAAGCTCCATGACCTTGTCAGCTTCCGCCACGGCCTGCTTTTCGTTAACGGCATGACTATAACAGTAAACGCCCCACGGAAGGTTGTTGCTGATTGATTGGTTGATAAAATCCTGGTAACAGCTCTGCGGAGCTGTCCCCTCTGTGATCTTCACGATGACTCCGTCAAAGTGTTTGGCTATTTCTGAAAAGTCAATTCCGGATTTCCAGTCCGAAAAATCAGCTACATATTTCATACGATCCTCCACTATCTCAACCTAAAAGTTTTTTCTTCTACGCGCTGTTCGGCCGCGTCTGGCCGCCCGTCTTCGTTTTTATCCACAAGAAACACGGAGATAAAAGTGACAGCAGCCACCGGACCGGGCGCAGTGGCTGCTGAGAAAAATCGAAGCATTATATCAATGTCAAAATTTCCGGTTTTGATTCCTGAATAAATCCAAGAAACCATGAAAGCCAGGGCAATTACGAAAATAAGGAGCCCATACGCAATAACTATTTTCATACTGTCCTGGGCATTGGACTTTGGAATATATTCTTTTACTTTTCCTACAACCTTGTTAAAATATCCCATTATTTTATCCGTCAATTTATATCAGCTCCTTTTATAGTAGCAATACGATCTATCCTGGCATCAATACGATCAATATCCAGTGCGATTTTATCTAAGTGTTTATACACATCTTTCACCGCATTCTCATTAGAAGATAGGCGTTCGCTTATATTTCTGCGATCCTTCATGCTTTCAGACATTTCTCCTTTTAGCTCCAGAACTATATCTTTAAGTGCCCCAATGCTTGTCTGTAAAGGTTTGATGACCAGAAAATAGAACCACCCCGCCAACATCCCCGATATAGTCATCATTGACACTATTGTGTCCATATTGAGCTCAGTCATATCAGTTCATCGCATGGATCAGCAGGAACGCCGCTCCGAAAAAGCAAAGCCCTCCGATTGCCGCACTCTTAAATCCCGGATGTTTCGTAAAAAATTCTTTCATCATTCTTCATCCTCCTTCGTTTTACTTTCTGCCTTGTCCTCCGTAGTTTCTACCTTTGCTTCCGGATTCGGAAGAGGCTGAGAGCGAACACAGTCTGGATTGGTGCAGAGTCCCGTATTTTCATCCATTTTATGCATACACAAGAAACATCTCTTCGTCATTAGAGCTCACCTCTCTTCTGTGTATACTCTTCGGCCAGCGCTTCTCTTTCTGCAATCAGTTCATCCTGAAGATCCGTATTCTTCAGTGCAGCTGCTTTGACAATCTGCTCATCCAGTTCATCAAACTTTCCCTGATATTCAGAATCGAGAGATGCCAGCGCCTGCGCCTGCAACTCTTCTGCGGTAGGCTGCGGCGGATCTGTATAGTCTGTTCCATCAAAGCGCAGGTCTCCGGAAATGACATTGTGATATTCTTCCGCGGTCTGCTCTACAGCATAGTCGTCCGGATAGTCTGCGGCGGCTTTCTGTTTCAATTCGTCCATGGTACTTCCGTGGATCTGGCCGAGAATCGTGTAGGAAGTTTTTCTTGCACCAGTTGTCTTATCAAAAATACTTAAATAAACCTGTTCTGCCATTTCTTTTCCTTTCGTAATGTAAAATAGCCCCCATAAGGAGGCTATATAAAATGAGAAATCCAAACGGATACGGATGTATCAAAAAACTGTCAGGAAACCGGCGGAGGCCGTACATTTTTGTAGTATCGGAGGCCGGAAAGCGCTCCAGTATCTTTCACCGGTCTCTGATGTGTTCTGTACAGTGATTGACGTAGTTGTGTAAGATGCTACGCCCTGGCCCGTTCCATAGTTTGATCCTCCTACAAGTTTATATGGGGCATTCCCCGCAAAAATCACGGATGAAAAAGCCACTGGAAATGATACTGTTTTAGAGTTTCTGGATGCGCATGCAGCATTCCCCCCTTGGTCAGTATCCAAAGCAAATCAAAGGAATGTAGGCGTTTCCTGCGTAGTTATTTTGTCCGGCCCCGATTGTAAAAGTCGTATCATTTACGAACACACACCATGCTGCTGATACATCGGTTTTATCATCTGTATGGTAAGGAATACCAGTGCCAAACCCGTGCAGTCGTTTATGCGGCCAAGAAATAGGAAGATACCTGTAGTCGTCTGCACTTTGACTTTCGAAAAAACTTCCCCCTTGGATAATTAGAGGGATCGTTCCTCCGAGCTTCACCCACCAACTGTTCGGATTGGAAACGTCTCCTGCAACTACGCCGGCAGATAGTGTTTCAAAGCTATTTTTAGGTGTTTCCCACCAGTTAGATTTGCCGGACAATGCTGCAATCTGATGAATGATCCCGGAAAGCAGAGAGAACAGCGTGCCGGTATTGCTGGACGGTACTGTTCCCTGAGAAAGAGTTGTCTGGAGCTGATTGATGAGATCAATAACCTGATCCGTTTCCCCATTTCTTGTTTGGTAATGAATTCCGTCAGCCGCAGCATCCAGCTGCGTTACAAAATCTAAATCCGGATGAGCTGTCACCAGCTTATTATGCGCGGCTATATCATCTGTAATCTTTTTTCTGATATCAGGATGAGAGTCTTCAGATTCGTTGTGAGCATCCAGATTCTCCTGAGTAACATAGACAAGACTCTTATCGGATACAAAAGAAACATTGGCTGCGTTACCAACGACAAGATCGATTTTGAATTTAAACGCATCCATCGGAACAGATTTATCCGAAATGTAGCTTGCATAGTTACCGGCATTCGTATAGCCGTAAAGAGCAGGTGTTCCTCCTTCATTGATTTTGGCGTAGATGCCTATTTCCCGCACAAAAAAGCCCACGGAAATATCTTCGTTGTCAATAATACCAAGGATTTCCACGTGTCCTTCATTTTTTGCCGTTACACTGTTTATCGGTATTTCCTTTTTTACGCTAATGAGGTCCGTCAAATCCGGAATACTCTGACCGCTGATCTGGCCATCACCGATTTTAAGCCCCGTAAAAATAAGATTGTCTCCGGCCTGGGATTTTGCAATCATATCCAGGCCTGCTCTGGTAATGGTTATATCAGTAAACTGTGCCATTTACACGTCCTCCGATCCTAAATTAATAACATGCAGGATGCCAACTTTACCGCCGGCAAAAACAGATTTTTCCATGTCATCGAGCTCAAACAGGCTGGCGGTTTTAATATCGATTGTCTGATACATGCTTACCTTACCTCCGGCATACATGCCGCCTGCAGCAGGAATTGTCTGCCCTATATTGATAGTCAGATTTGCCGGCACAATGGCCCGAAGCATGATTCTCATAGAAACCGTGGAAAAAATAATACTGTTGTCTATATCAATCCACAGTTCATATTCCTTGTTTGTTGAAGCCACTGCATTTCCTTCTCCGTATCCGGCATCCAGCAGCTGCTGAAGGCGCCGGATGGTGTATGGGACAATGGCATTGATGGTGATGAGTATCCGCAGGCGGCGGTCTGCGAGTGTATCTTCCGGAAGTCTCCGAAGATGCAGCATATTTTCCCAGCGCTCCGCCCCGTCCTCATCAATATCCAGGACAAACGTATTCGCAAGCAGTTTCCATGCGAATCCCCAAATCACATTAAATTCAGGATTCTCCGCCGCAGCCAGCGCCTTGAATTCTTTCGCAGGTGCCAGCACATCCGGATGATAACGCTGCAGCCGTACATCCCGGGAAATCTTATTGAGAGCCATCTCAAGCACCTCCCGAAATGTCAGTAACGGTTCCGAGAGCCGCCAGAGCATCGTCCGCCAGCTCGATATTTTCCTCTGCCCCGTTCAGCGTTGTGTGCGATAAATCTTTTATATAGGATTCATTAAGCAGGCGGGATTCGATCTGACTGATACGGACAATGATTCCGTCATTAGAGTATCTGGATGTACTGACTTCCTGAGTGCTTTCCCATCCGGCATTCAGCGTATCAAAATACTCCTGGATTGCCGCACGGATTTCCGCTTCATGAAGGGACCAGTTCTCTCCCGATCGGAATTCAATATTCAGCCCGATATTTACCGCCTCATTTGTCACTCCTTCGACTGTTACTGTGTGGCCAATAGGAGCAATTCCGATTCCTTCTCCCTGATTCTGCGTAGGGTCGATAGCGGTCTGCACCTGCTGCACAAATTCATCCTCCGGGGATTTGTTCTCCGATGTCATAAAAACTACTCGGACTGTGCCGCCTCCGTTCCATACCGGATAGACCTTTACCCCACCCACACCAGGGATGGCGTTCACTTTTTCTCTATAATCCGCAACGTTCCCACCGTAGGCGATACTGTTGAAGGATGCCAGGTATCTCGCCCGGAATGCCTCCGTTTCTTCTTCGTCTTCACCGGGAACCAGGATATCCGTAAGGGAAACAGTCTGCAAACCGGAGATAAAATCAATCGGAATAATATTGCCTTCCGGCTTGTTCCCGATCGTTCCGGCAGTTTCACAGGCGGCTTCATATTCCCCTTCTGTCTCCAGCTTTTTCGTAACGACATAATTTACATCATCACAGGAGAATCTGGAGCCAATCGGGAGCGAAACAGATGAAGGAACCGCCACGACTTTGACGACCGCAGCGCTTGCCGGATACGGTTCCATTCCCCGTTCTTTCGCCCGTTCCACCAGGAATTCCCGCGGAGCAGTGTCCGCAAAAGTCGCTTTCAGGAAAAAATCCAGCGTAGCATACAGCAGTTCCAGTTCAATGGCAGCAGGTGCCGTGGCGTCATAAATGATGGATCCCTCCCGCTTATCGATTGCCGGGGAAACCCTCTGCAGCATACGTTTTCGAAGCATATCGGTTGTTTCGGATTCAAACATCAGACCTTCACCTCCTTACTTTCTTCAATATCTCCATAAATGGTATGCACCACAAACTTTGCCAGGACATCGCCGCCCTTTGTGTAGGACAAGTCAAAACTGTCCACCTCTGTGATGCGGTCGTCCTGGATCAGGGCCTCCCGGATGCGTCTCGGGATTTCCGGAAGAACGTAGGGTATGGGCTTTCCGAAAAGATCCTGTAACTCTACTCCGTAATTCCAGGAATAAATAATGTGCTTATAGCGTTCCGTGTTCAGGATTTTATATACAGCCTGCCGGACAGCTTCTATATCTCCGGTTATCGTACCGCGCACCCGGTCTTCTTCAATACGCATACGGTATGTCTTGTTCGGCATTGACGCCGTTCCTGTAGTGGCTACAGTAATTCCTCCGGCCGCCTCTGTACTTGTATCTGGTAATAGTGCCATACAGCCTCCTCAGATCCACTGCCCGGACACATTTGCATGATCGTGGACACGGGACAGAACGCAGTACTGCTGACCGCCGCTCTGGCGAATCATGATGACAACTTCTCCCACGGACAGGCCGTTATGAACGGTGATTCTCTTCCGCCCCTTGTAATCGTGGTTATGAGACGCAAAGGACGGATCGCCGCTTCCTCCGGCTCTGTTTTCTGTCTGATGCGATACCGTAATGTCTACATTGAAGTCACGCACCAGGTCAGTCAGTATAAGAAATTCCTCCGTAACCAGGTCCCGAGCATTCAACCGGATGGACAGCGGGCTGACCGATTCAACACGGCCGAGGATATAGTCTGCCGGCCGGCTGTCTTCCATCGCCTGTTTTACGGCCCTTTGGATTGACTCAAACAGGTTCATTTCTGGATTTCATCCCCTCTCACTTCAAGATCCATCATGTCGCATTTATTCGTGAATGTATGAGTTACCTTTTCCGCGATGATTAACCGCGCCTCCGCTGCTTCCGGAGATGTCGTATTGACCGCTGCCGGTGCATCGTCTGCCATGGAAATATTGAGCCAGAGAAGCGATCCGCCTCTTACACTCAGATCTCCGGAAGCTCCCTTAATAGACATTGTCCTGGTCGGCCGGTTATACGCAGCCAGATACTGCTCTGCCAGCTGCTGGGCATTGATTGTAAGGCCTTTCGGATTGATACTTTCAAAATACTGCAGCACACCCCACTGTTTTCGCGCGGGGCTTTCCGCGTATTCAGCACTGGACGCCGGTGCATACACAGCCTTCTGCCCGTTACCTTCCTCGTCAACGATCAGCTTCACAAGGTTATAGGTCTGCTTGTCGATTGAAACAGCATAATCCCAGTCCTGCGCAGTCTCCGCATCGATGAGGATATTCGTCTGGATGTCTTCGAGATTTTTCAGTGTCAGCTTCCCGCAATCGTCATACAAAGCATACAGTGTCCTGGTCTGGATCATGGTAATGTCCAGAGCGTTGAGGATCATATCAAGGATGGAGGTATTCTGTTCCAGCCTCTGCGGGATGACGTACTTCGTGTCTGCCAGCTCGCCGATCTGCAGTTCATAATCTTCTGCGAGCTCGCGGATCACCTCTGTGGCCGTCTTTCCGATGTAAGAAAAGGTGTCTTTGTTTTTTAGATAGCGGATCTGGTCGTAAGCAAGCACCTGCCAGCCCTGGTTCCGTTGTTTTTTCAGCTCGAATATATATCCGTGAAAGAACTGAACGCCGTTCCACATGGCATCCACGGTATCCCCGTTCTCCATCTTGAGTGTTTCGTCCCAGATGACGGAGAAAACGAATTTCCCAGGAGCTCCCCTGCGCTGTGTAGACCATTTTGCACCATCCAGGACGGCGGGGGCATAGTAAGCCTCTTCCTTTTTATGGTAGATAATGACAGTCAGTCCGCTGTCTGTCCCGCCGGTGAATGTACTCATAGCTTCAGCACCCGTCCTTTCACATCCTCTGCCGGATTGTAGATATCGTTATTCAGTGCAATCTGTCTCCAGTCCAGGCTTCCTCCACTCACCGCCTTCACCGCTTCGAGTACGGATCCTGCAGCAGTCACCGTCATGGCGTTCGGAATTGTCTTGTCCAGTGTCTGCCGCGGTTCCTCTACCTGCAATGTCTGATTTCCGTTTTCATCGGTCACAAGTGTCGCTTTCTTCGTTCCGAAAGGGCGATACTGCCTAAGTTTCAGCGGAACAGCACAGTCAATTCCGTAGCGCTTCGCATCTTCTTCAATACTATAGTCCTCGACAGTCACAAGCATATTGGTCGAAAACAAAAGGGACAGACCGGAGCCGCTCATCCGGCTCACGATAAACCGGAGCGGAGTGGCGGCCTTTTTGGCTGTCTCAAACGTATCAAGAAAATATTTTGCCGGCTTGTATGAAAAGTTGCTCCCAAACAGCGCAGAAGAGAGCGCCCCGAGAGCAGTGGCTTTCAAACTGCTGTTGTAATCCGAAAAAGAATACTGATTGTTTGGAAGCAGAACCGTGAAAGAGATGTCCGTAAGGCCCGGAGACTTGATGAGATTGGCTTCTCCTTCATTGATAAGGCTGATAGTCTTATTTTTCCCGCGGATACGGATACTCATCTTCTCCGGCGGAACCGGAAGCATGTCATATCCCAGAAAAAAGTAGTAAGCCATTACACATGCACCTCCTCTGCTCCGGCCCTCATTGCTTCAATAATGCTGCGGCTGAGGCGGTCTTCTATGCCGTCAATATCGGCGGCACTGTTTACCGTGTTGTACATACCTCCCAGCTCCACATGGATCGTTTGATTTGTCTGCTGGGAAATGATCTGCTGCTCGGCGACACCGCGGAGATACTGCAAATCTGCATCCAGCGCATCGATGCTGTCGGCCACACGGGACGCTGCATCTGCTGTCTGACCGGTGTTGTCCGCGATAGAATTCAGTGCATCCGATCCGGCATAGGTTTCTCCGGCGCCGAGAGACATCGCAGGCATAGACATCATATTACTCAGGCTGTCCGCCGCATTTCCGGCCCATGCCGCCATTCCGGTATCCCATCCGCTGACTTCCTGAATTTCATCAATGGTTCCGACATTTCCGGTAAACTTTGCCATAAAGCTGCTGTTATAGGCTCGGCTGGCCGCATTGATCCCGCGGATCACAACATTAATCGCGGCTATAACCATGTTCGCCATCCATTGAGCCGCACCTCCGATGCTTGCCATAGCGTTTACAAAGGTGTTTCGCAGGCCGTTCGTGGCAACGCTCCAGGCCGTATAGGAACCGATAGCCGCCCCTATCAGGCCAATGATAAGCATGATCGGATTGGCATTAAGAACAAGATTTAACAGTGCCTGTGCGGCGGTTAAGATTGCTGATTTCTTTGTCCAGAGAGTCGTTACTGTTCCGGCAACAATAGCCGCAGCATTATAAGCGCCGACAGCAAATGCAGCAGCCAGAGCGGCCCCTGCCAGCGGTGCCCACAATGGCGCGAGAACAGCCAGTGCCCCTCCAATTCCGGAAATGAGCGCAGATCCGGCATTCCACGCTCCGTCTATGATTCCGTTGACCCCATATGCAATGACTGCAAGGCCTGTTCCAAGGGCCGGGAGCGCTGTTTCGGCAAGGCTTACAAGCCCTGTCATGGCGTCTCCGTTAGCTCCCTGGTTGATTGCCTCCAGGAACGGGGCCAATCCCCGCAGTCCGGCATTGCTGATTCTCTGAAATATAGAACCCCACGTCTGCGGAGTCTCTTCAAACTGCCGGTTAATTTCATCAATGTTATTCAGAATTGCAGATTTGATGATATCTGCGGTGATCTTGCCTTCAGAGCCGAGCTGTTTTAGATCGCCCTGCGCTACACCCATTTCCTTTGCAATCATGGATTCAATAAGCGGAGCTGCTTCGGCGATGGACCTGAATTCATCCCCCTGCAGCCGCCCGCTGCCGAGTGCCTGCGTCAACTGCAGCAATGCATCCGCCTGCTGCTGGACACCGGTTCCGCCGATGACAAACAGTTTCTGAATGCCTTCCATGAAAGGCACCACCTGACGCGGATCAGGGAATGCAGACTTCGCCGTCATGGCAATCTTTCCCACGCTTTCCAGCATTGCATCATAAGAACCGCGGGACCGCTGTGCTGATGCATAAATCAGGTCATTCATGTGTGCCGCTTCAGCAGCGGATCCGGTAATAAGACGCAGCCTGGCCTGCATTTCAGCGTAGCGATCTGAGGCGGCTACGGTCTTGTTTGCCAGATTTCCCATAGCGCTGGCAATGTACATGATTCCGGAAGCAGCAAGATTACCGATTGCAAACTGTCCGATCGATGAATTGATACTGTTCCGAAGCTGCCCCATGACGCCGGTTGTGCGTTCCGCAGACTTTCGGAAGGAATCCATCCCTCTGCTGTCAATATCATTGGCTGCGGAATCCAGCTGCCGAACAGCCGAAGCGGCAGAAGAAGCAGCGCCGGACATTTTCCTTCCGGCGGTATTCGCGGCATTAAACCGGCCGGCAACTTCATCCGCAGCCCCTGCCATACGGCGAAGGATAGGCGTGACACCGTCGGTGATGGTTATGGTTTCAGATATACCTGCCATACTTTACCTCCTTTCCTGTTCGGCTTTTTTCCTTGATTCCGCCAGTGTTTTTCCATGAACTTCAAGAGCGGCGGCAACAAAAATCCTGTCCCTGTATGGCAGGGACAGGAAATAGGATGGCGACCAGTGCAGCTTCAGAAGTGCTGCATAGGCAACCATCGTCCAGAAATCGCCGCTCTGAATCAGTTTTTTGCGTTTTCCAGGTCCTCTCCGGCATTAAATCCGCAGACGGAGGTAATCGCATTTGCCAAATTTTTGAATTCCCCGGGAAGAAGCATTTTCCGTGCCAGATCCGCCGCACCGACAGCCTTATAGCTGTCCTGAAGCTCTGCATCGTTGAGATCAGGGAAGGAAACACAATGCGCGATAAGTGTTGCGGAATAGAGAGAGTCATCAAGCTGCTGCACTCGCTGATGAGTATTCGGATCAAAGTAGGCACGTGTGCATTCTTTAACAATCCCTTCGTTTTCATCCTGGGTAATCGGATGAATTTTGAAAGGAACCGGTTTTCCGCCAGAAGAAAAGCGTTTGCTTACAACGACTTCTGATTCCTCAAAATTCGTAGAACAATCGGCCATGAAAGCCGCAAATTTATTACTCATTCTTTACCTCCTTAACCAACAGTCATCCCATCGAGCTCCGTGAATTCTTCCGGAACTTCAAAATCGTCAAATGTGAACGGAATCTCCTGCTCCAGCCAGCTTCCTTCTGCATCAAATGCCCCCAGCGGAAGGCTGTCCAGATTGCAGTTCTTCAGGATGATTGTCTGCTTCCCCGCACTGGATGCCGGATCGTAGTTTGTTGCCTGGATATCAAAGAACGTATCCTCCCCCGTCCGCTTGTAGTTCAGCATCATTTTCACAAACATGCTCGTATTGTAATAAATCGTCAGAGTGCCCTTGCCGGACATCCCCGTTGCACGGCTGCCGGCCATCGGACGACCGAGGATATAGACCTCCTGTTTGTTCTTTTCCACAGTCGCTTCCAGTTTCTTCGCCTGGAACAGCAGATACCGTTTCCCGTCAACGGTTACATATGCACTCGCCAGCTTGGAAGAAATAACATCTTTCGTGAGCATCGTGCGAATTGCGTTAATAGGTTCGGCCATTTATCATCCCTCCTTAAGCTACTTCTACCGTCATATACAGTTTTTCCATGCAGCAGGTAGGCTGTACCGCATAGCTGAGAACGACATCGGTCTTTTCCGTTCCCTGCTGCGGAATCGGAATATCTTCCGGGGAAAAATTCCGGATGGCACGGACGCGGGCGTATTCATTGTGAAGATACACGATGTCCCCCCAGAGGGCTTTCCGGCCGTCATCGTCATTCTGCTCGTGTCCGAGGTATGTCGTGTTGAACAGGTTCGCCACATCGATGGCAATCTGATCCAGCACGCGGATCACCTGATTCAGAGAGAAATCAGAGTTCTTGTTTTTGACAAATGTCGTGAATGTGTTGATATCGCGGAGGACGCGGGTATCGCTGACCAGTTCTCCGGAAACGGTTCGTGTCTGATTGTGGAAAACAAGCCGCCCGAGCTGGATAGCCCGCTCCAGATCCTGCTGGGAAAGCGCAGTGTCCACGGTATATTCGCCGTTGTAGACGGTGTTCGTCAGGCTTGCGTTGATTTCACAGGATGCTTCCGCTCCTGTCAGCCAATATACAAGGGATGCCGGAGACGCCCCCTCATCCTCTACGGCGTTCTGAATGGAGATGACACCTTCATAGTCAACGCCCTCTTTTCCGTAGATGACAAGCTGGAATTTTGCGCCCGTTTCATCACGCATGCGCTTTGTGAAATTTACGAGCAGAGAGATGATTTCATCATCCGTGCCCGGATATCCCATAGTATTGAAGTAATACGGGCTGATGGCATCGATATAATTCTGGTACTGCATCCCCGTGATGTCTTCGCCGTCCGTACCGCCTTCCAGCGGAGCATTAGCTGCGGCTTCCAGTGCTGTCGTATCGTGCTTCGCAAACGTGAGAAAATCATTGTCCTCAATGTCTGCCCAGGTCTTCCCTTTCTGCGTGTTGACGACCGTCTTCACGCCGTCGACCATCATATAAGTCGTGACTACAAAGGTAGTCGGATCATCTACATCCGCCGCAACGGTAACGGACAGATCATTTCCTCGTGTGCCCGGATACTTCGCCGTTGCCGTATCACAGGATGCTTTGGTACTTCCGTTGTCCAGACGATAGAAGAAAACGGTCTTCGCATTAAGGAACAGATCCCGCAGGCCCTTCATTTCATCTGCGGTATAGTCATATCCGAAAAGAGACATACTATCTGTCTGAAACTGTTCTGCGGTAACAGCAAATACCGTGTTCACAGGTCCCCAGCTGCCCGTAATCGGAATAGTTGCATACCCGCGGTCTGCGATAGCTGCTTCCGCCCGCACGCGGGATACAAAGTTGATATAAGTGCCCGGCAGTACTTTGTTCTGAAACTGCCAGGTTCCTCCTCCAAGCGCCATTATTCTTTCCTCCCTACAACAGCTTCCTTAACAGGAGCATTCAAAAAGGCTTCGATGATGACGTCTACATCTGCATAGGTATATTCTTTGCCAGGTTCGAGCTTCATCCGAAGCAAATCAACATATTTTCTGTATTTCTCGGAAGCAATCAGGGCTTCCGCAGGGAAAACAGGTTCATTCTCCATAAGTCTTGCCCTCCTTTGTACTTTGTTTCTGAATCAGCCGCTCCATAAGCGGAGATTTTTCGGTGTCGATAAAAATAAAGTAATCATAGCTGACCTGGATCTGAAGGACGCCTCCATCTATGGTGCAGGTGATGTCACGGCCGTAAAAGATATTTCCATCACGATCCGTGACCGTCTCCAGCGCAACACTGAGAAGATCCTCCACCGCCTGGATATCTTCATTTGCGGGAATATTCCTTCCTTTCCGGTCCTCCGAAAAGAATTCCACATTGAATGTAGAGGACTTCTGCATACGATTTCCGAGCAGCCGTCCTGTCTGGCTCATGATTTCACGAATGAAAAAAGAAGGCGTTTCATGGCCTTCTTTTTGTTCATCAGTGAATATCGGAATATCGCCGCAGCACCAGACAATCCTGTCAACGATTGCTTGCGTTATGCTGCTTGTCATTTCTTTAAGCCCCTTTGCAAAAACAAACGAAGCTGCCGATCGAGATAGCTGCGCGCTATTCCCTGGACTTCTTCATGGCTCTTCCGAAGCATGAAACGGCCTGGAACCCATGGCTTTTTGAGCCGTTTTCCAAGCACCGGAACAAACTGTCCCACATGCTGACGGTGCCCGTACTCCACGTAGTACGCATAATAGGTGTTGTTATTGACTGCTGCTTCGTACCGGTTTCCGCTGCGGCGGGACGGTACGACAAACCAGTTTCGCCGCAGTTCTCCTCCGGATCGGACGCGGCGGAGCTTCAATGGATTCTTCTTTGCGGTACTTTTTACAAGAAATCCTTTCTTCCAGGTGTAATAGGAATTCCGTTTCCTTCCGGTCTGCAGAGCGGAATAGGTCTCAGCGAATCCCTCGGATTTATTCATGACCTCGAAGGTTCCGAGCCCTACCGGAGTATACTTCCGGGCCCGCCGCAGCACCTCGCCCGCCAATTTGTCAGCACAGGTATGAAAAAATCTCTCTGCTTCCGGACCTTCCGCAAGACGGGTCAGTCTCTCATGAAAATCAGACAGCTTCATGTGTGATTCTCCTTCCGCACGAGGCGGACCTCCTGATGGATCGGATAGACCGCAGACACGCCGGCATTGATATACACCTCATCATCCCGCCCGCTCCATGAAGGAGGAGAGTACAGGATTTTGGCTCCCGGAGGAATATTGACCGCCGCAGAAAGGATAAGAGTGATTTCCTGCGATACGCTGTCCGGGCCGCTGCTGTCTTCTGCGGCGGGAGCAGAGTCTATATCGATCCGGCACGGAAACGGACCTCCGGACAGCTCCTCTTCTTCCATGTAAGAGACATTCTTATCTTCGTCTTTCCTCTTCCGATAAACGAAAATACGGCAGGTCGCATCCCACAAAGATTCAACGGCCTCTCTCACCATCTGATTTTCCGGAAACATGCCAGCAGTCCTCCGTCACTTTCCCAGATACCGATAAGGGACTTCATACGCTCCTCCGGTGTTGATCCGGTGAGCTGCACCGTGACTTTCCCCTCGGTTATCCGATTCACCATATTCAGATTCTTACTGCCGAGCACATCCTGGCAGCGAACCCGAAGAAAAGCAGCAGCTGTCCTCCGGTCCCAGAATCCGGAAAGACTATCCGGAAGTTCTTCCTGATTGATGTCCGTGAGAATTTCTTTCCTTATATTTTCGGAAAGGTAGTTCAGAAACGGCGCATCATCATCGGTCACATCATAACCGGTAGCCGCTTTGATAAGGTTCTTCACGTCATCAATTATGGCGCACCACCTTATTCAGCAGCTTTAGCGCAAACGTAGATTCCCTTTACCTTGTTGTCCGGAATCCAGAGGTCATGATACTTTCTGTAGTCGAGTTTCCAGGCATCCGCTTTCTGATTCGTGTCGGGAGCAAAGATACGGATCTTGTCCGTCTTGCTCACCGCGATCGGAGCGGTCTGCAGCATAATGATCCAGTTGATCTGCACAGCACCAGCGGATGCAGTAAAGCCCCCTGCCGTAGTAGATGCCCCCGCGTTAAAGTCATATGCAGACTTCATAACCGCAGACGGAGCAGCGATAATAGGAATTTCATTGAAGCGCTTTACCTTTGTGGTAATTCCGCCTGCCGTAAAATCGGCAACATCAATATAATGGGTAATGTTTTTTGCCTGGTTCAGGATGGATCGGCACGGAATGCTCATGGTAATAATCAGAGGCGCATTTTCTCCGACCACGTCTTCTACTTTTGCGATGTCCTCTTCCAGTGCTTCCAGGATGGTATCTGCGTCCGGAGTATAACCGGCACGAACCTGAGAAGCACCGTTTGCCGCCTTATAAATAGAGCTGTAGCGGTATGCATCAATTTCCGGAACAACCATGAGACGCTGGAATTCTCCCATCACTGTTCCTGCGGATGCCACAAAGTTTGTTTCATTCACATCCATAGCGTCAAGCTGGAATGTGCGGCCGCGGTCCATAGTCATGGTCTTTGTTTCGTATTCAAGAGTGGTAGCGCCCTGCGGGAAACCATCATCCCTGTTATAGTTTCCGAGGCCTACAAGAGTGATCTTCGGAATTTTGATGGTATTCCCGCCGTTATAGATAACCTGTCCGGCATTGGCTTCCATCCATCCTGTGGTAGCCTTTGCTGCAAGCTGAGCATCCAGCTTATTCTGGAAAATCGTTGCAAGTTCAAGAGTGTTAAGTGCCATTTTTTAGTCCTTTCTGCCTCATCCGAGGGCTTTTGCAAAAATATCGGCAGCAGACGTACCGCCGCCTTCGTCTCCGACTTCCCCAGGCTTCAGCCCGGAAAGTTTCTTTTCACCGGATTCAAAAAGATATCCATCCGATTTCTGAAGTGCTGCGATTTTTTCAGCCAGCCCTTCAACCTCGCCTTTATCGTTCAGCTTCGCATCACTGAGATCCATCATTGCTCGGGCGGCTTTTACACTGCGTACTTTTGCCGCAGACAAAGCCTTTTCAATGGCTGTATCCAGTTTGAGCTGATTCATATCGGCTGCATATTTCTTGTCCCGTTCTTTGGCCGCATTCTGGAGGTCCTCGATCTGCTTTTTCAGATCTTCATCCCCCTCGTGCTGCTTCTTCAGTTCATCCAGTTCTTTCGCTGCATTCTTCTTATCCTCCTCCGCGTGCTTCAAGGCCTCCAGTTTCTCATTGAACTGAGATTTCGGAACATAGTTCTTTCCATAGTCCTCAAAAATCTTGTCTGCCTGATCCTCCGTCAGCCCCATGGCTTTCAATTCTTCTTTTGTCATACTCGCCCGCTCCTTTCGCTTTTTTCCGTCATTACCATTGACATTGTTGCGTCCCCGTTCTTTACCGCCTGCCGGAGAAAAGGCAATAAAAAAGCACGCTTTCGCGTGCCCGTACACAAACTCACAGCCCCGGCGTCATATCCTTGATGTCCTTCAACATCCGGCAGGCTTTCTTCATGAGAGAATTTTCCTCCAGATATTCGAGGCCCTTCAAGGTAATGTGGATATTGTCCACCCTGACGTCTTCCATGCCGATAGCCCGAATCACCTGTACGCCGGAAATATACCCGGCTTCCTGCATCATGAGAAGCAGATGCTTCCTGCGCATCGGCGTGATGCCGAGCCGCTCCGGCTCGAGCGCATCCGTATCCACCTGCCCGTCAAGCGCCCGCTCCAGAATGCGGAGGATGAGATAAATCACCTTGAAATTGTCCATGTGTTTCCCTCCAATACAAAAGCCGCCTGCATCAGCGAACGGCTTTTATTAACACTCAATACCAGGCTTCCCCTCCGGTTTCGGGGAAATCGCCTCTTTTGATTTGTCGTTCAATCCATACGCATGCGTGAGCCGCATAACGTGTGCCATACTCTGGCTCGACTTTATCAAACGACCTTTCCCCTGTCTTTCGATTAACCGATACGATGCCATAAGAGCTTTCCTGTTCGGGGTAATATCGATACGTTACCTTTTCATCGGTAACAGAAACTTTTTCAACTCTCAGCATTTCTGTTTTTCTCCCACTCTTTCAGCGCCTTCGAATAATTATATTTTCTTTCGGTAATTTCATGGGCTTCCGAAAAGGAGTACCCGTATCTTCTTATCAGCTCAAGCTCAAGTCTTTCATGCCTTGAAATTGTCCATGTGTTTCCCTCCAATACAAAAGCCGCCTGCATCAGCGAACGGCTTTTATTTTTCTACTTCGATGGACTTTACTTCATGCTGCATGAACTCGACATAAGAGTTATTCGGGTCATCCATTCTGCATGTTATGCTTCCTTCTCCTTCCTCATTGTCATACTTACTGGTATAGAAGTCGACATACCCATGCCATTCTTTCCCATCAGTATCGACAATCTTTACCCTTTTCCCGTCGTAACCATATAGAGAAATCATGTGTTACTCGCCTCCTTTACCTGGTCTTGTGGGAACCACATGCAATCCAGTTTTAGAATAATGAATCGTTATGCGATTTGTCGGAATTTCCTCAGCGGACGGCTTTTATTTTTCTACCTCGATGGATTTCACTTCGTGCTGCATGAACTCCACATAAGGCGAATTTTTATACCCACTATCGGCTTTTATAACAATGCTGTCTTCTGCGATCCCATCCGGTGCATTGTCCCAAGCGCTCTCAACATTCTCGACATAACCGTGCCATTCCATTTCTTTAATACTAATAATCTTAACGCGCTTTCCCAGAAAGCTATAAAAAGACTCCATTTTACTCATCTCCTTATGGTCGTGCGGGTACCATATGCACTCCTGTCTTTGAATAATGTATTGTGATTTTATTGGTATCTATTTCTTTCATTGTTTTCAAATCTACATAAACGCCAATTTTTATCGGGAGCGTAACTACCTCTTTGTGCTTCCAGTTCCCCTCTTCATCTTCTGGAATAAATCCTGTACCCGCGTACTGGTTCACAATTTCCTGTAGCTCTTCCATGGGAATTGTTACAAAACTCCGACTTTTATCAGCTCTATCAGGCATATGCTTTCCCTGTTTTTCCTTATTGATTTTCAGGCTGATTTCGCCGGACGCCAGCTTTTCTTCTATTATATCATGCCTCTGCGGGCGCTTGCCCAGAGATTCCAGTGTTTCTGTTTTATCGATATATACGGCCTTCCATTCTTTGTAGGTCATGTCATCGACAATCACTGTCTTCCCGTTCTCCGGGTCTCGGGCGGTGCGCTGCCCGTCTCCGGACAGGAAGTCGTCGTAGGGAACGATGATGCAGCGGCAGTTCGGATGGAACGGCGGCGCAGTGCTGCCGGCTTTGGCTTCCGTCCGCTTCATGACCCGCCCGTCCAGGCTCCCGCAGCTGTCGCAGGTGTTCCTGTCCAGTGTGCCGATGATCTCCACCTGCTCGATGCCCATTTCCGCGAAGGTGTCCTTATCCGCCTCCACGATGAGCCGCGTGGCTTCCGTCTGGATCAGCCGCACGCCCGTATATCGGGCCGCGCCCATGCGCTGCGCTGCCGCCGTGCCGATGGCGCCCGTATCCCGGCCTGAAATGATGCCGCGGACCAGTTCGCTCTGGATGGTGTTGATGAGCTGATTCTGGGTCCCCCACAGTCTCTCCGAAAATGCCTGGCCGTCATCTGCCCACGGACGCTGCAGGATTTTCTGCACACGGTCTTCCGGCAGTGCTGCCAGGGAATCGAATTTACCTTTTGCCCGTTGAATTTCATAGGTCATATGTTCCCGTTCGTCAGCATATAGCCCGGTAAGGAAATCACTCATAGCAGATTCCTGTCCGGAGTACAGCTTCCGAACGATATTTTTCATCTGCAGCTCCAATGCCTGTAGGCGTGTCACGTGGACCGATGCTGATGCGGATGTAAGTTCCTTTTCCCATCTGCCGTCGGCGTTATCCTTGGCCAGCTTTGTGAATTCCTCCAGATTCAGCTTCAGGCGCTGCAGCTCCCCGGCGGACAGGCGCTTTCTGGCATCTGCAAGCGTTATTCCTTCGGCATCAGCATATTTTTCCACCCAGGAGGCTATCTCTTTCTGCAAATCATCCGAGGCCCTAAGGAAGGCGTTTTCCAGGTCTTCGGACAGCTTGTCAGTTTTCCTATTCCGGGCGGCAATCCATTCCTTCTCACGCTGCAGCCAGTATTCAGATCCGGTCATTCTTCATTTGCCGAAGAAGACTTTCGGCCTCCATAAGGATCAAACATGCTGAGCTGCTCTTCTTTCTCTTTCTTGATCCGGTCCAGTTCTTCCTGCGTATCCTTCGTCCAGGGATGATTTGCTATGATTGTCTCTTCAGAAAGAATTCCGACGCTGTTCTTTGCATCGGTGATTCGTTCGGATGCATTCACCATCATGTCCCTGTTGAAAATAAAATCAACGTCTCCGCCATTGATTCCTTTGGCTGCGAGAAAGGTATTCACAAACCA
The DNA here is from genome assembly GCA_900557365.1 of uncultured Dialister sp. The sequence goes on from UPXR01000007.1 coordinate 30,065, forward strand.
CAGCAGCTGCTGCAGGCTTGCAGTGAATTCAGACTGCATTTCATCCGCGTCCAGGTCAATATCGGAATAGGCGCTCTGAATATTCATCTGATTCACATTCCCGGCCGCAAACCGTTCGTCTTTAGCATCGAATCCGCGGCCGTTCTCAATGATGGACCGCTTGAACATCTGGATGATCTGCTTGTAGTTATCGGCATTCACATCAATGTGGAGGACTTCTACACCGCCCTTTGCGTAGTCGTCACGGCGGATTTTAACGGCTCCGTAGGTCGCCAGATTCCTCCGGAATTCTCCGAGATCCGTGCCGTCATAGTTGTACAGGACCAGAACACTGCTCCGGACGTCCTCCGTCATTGCATCCGCGAAGGAGGATTCAAGCTGATTCAGGCCGTCCTGCAAGCACTTCACCCGGTTAATGAGCGGAATCTCATCTGCGTTTGACTTGAACGGAATCAGCGGAATACGCTCCCAGTTCATCGGTTTACCGTCCACCGTCATATAAGCGCTGTCCGTCATGGCATTGTCCGGAATAAGATGATCGTTTTCCAGAATGTAGTACCTCACGCCATCCGCGGTGTAGTATTCCACCTTTATGACGGGCTTTATAGTCCGGCCTTCATATACAGTCACCGTGTAAACACGAGCGGCTGCATCAAGCACCGTATGCTCATCATCCCGCCAGAACGGCAGTACCTGATATCCCGGAAAACGCTTAAATCGAAGATTTCCTCCGTCATCTACAAACGGATACAGCCAGCATATGCCGCCTTTCAGAGAATCTTTCCCTACATTCTTGAGCTGCCGGCAGAATCCGGCTCCGAAAACAGATGCCAGCGCATCAACATAGGCCGCGTTCGCACCGTCTGCCGGTTTAACGTCCACCTTCTTTGCGAGAAGGTAGTTTGCTTTCTGGTCAACAAGCTTCGCAAACTGATTATCTACAATCCGCGCGTTCGGCAGATTGTGCACAGCCTGTTTCCCGCCGTGCTCTCCGATGATGATCCTCTCTTTTGCCAGGATATCCTGCGCGCCTTTGTAGTAGGAATGCCCGATCAGCATATCTGCGCGTGCTTTACTGTGCAGCCAGCGTACAATCTCCGTTTCCAGAAATTCAAGCTCTGTCATTCCGGACTGGCTTCCCCGCAGGATGATCCGATTCCACAGAGCTCCAAGACCTATCATATTCTTCCTCCTATTATGCAAAAGAAAAACCATCGTCCTGGACAGCATCCATGACAGCGTAGCGCATGGCGTCCATCAGATGGTTATTGAAATCCACGGGATTATTGATAGGCCGGCCGCTCTGCCGGTCTGTATCCCATTGGTATGTGCTGATCTCCGTCAGGAAATTCGCACACCGAGGATGTACATAGATTTTAAACTGCTGGATCAGCTGGATCCCGTGAAGAATACTGTCCTTTCCCTTCCGTGATTTCCGTATTCGTTCCAGCCCGTCCTGCCGCAGCTCTTCAATGCTCTTCGGCTCGGCGCTGTCGGCTATTATTCTTTCTTTTCCGTATCCTTTTTCGTAGATAGCCCGGTATATCTCATGGTTCGTCATTCCCCGCTCGTAGATTTCATCGAAAACATAAAGGATCCGGGCCCCTCGGTCTACCAATCCGCAGAAAAAGGCCGTCGGATCATTTGTAAAGCCGAAGTCCAGGCCAAACGCCGATCGGATACTCGGCAGCCTCCGGATCTCATCGATATTAAATGCTTTTTCCTCCCAGTTGTCGTAGACAAGCCCCTCAACAACGCCCCATTCTCCCAGACCGGCAACACGGTAACGCTTCGGATTCTTTTTCATAGCCTCAAAGAGGGCAAGATCGGCGGAAGAAAGGAATTCATTACATGTGTAATTCGTGGTTTTTGCCAGGACATTTTCATCCGGTTCATCGAAGAACCTTTTCTTTATCCAGCAGCGGTCACTCCACGGATTGAATGTAAGTGTAACCTGGGTAAACAGCCCTTCCGGAAGCCATCCGCGGATTGATTCATCCAGTCTGTTGAATGCATCCTCTGACGTAATCTCATAGGCTTCTTCTATCCACAGCCAGCACAGCACCCCGTTGGGAACGCTGATCGATGTGACCTTCAGCGGATCGTCCATACCCACGAAAAGGATCTTCTGCCCCGTGGGCTTATATGTAATCTCCAGCGGGCTTTTTGTGCACTTCCAGTAAGCTGCTGCTCCCAGACGCTGGATAGCCCAGCAAAGGTCTGAATAGCATGAATTGAGCAGTGTGCGGAACGTTTTCCGGGCAACCAGTGTATTTGCGGCGGGATATTTCATCATATTGAAGATGATCCACAAGGCTGTTGTCTTGCTCTTCTTGCTCGCGCGGCTGCCTTTGCAGATCCGGTACCGGCCTTTGAAATTCCAGAAATCACGGTACCCGCGGCCGATCACGGACGGAAGATAAATCTTATTCAAGTATGTCATCCTCCCCGGTTATGATTACGCCCTCCGCCGCAGGATCGTCCTTTGTATCTTTCTTCAGGGCCTCTATTTTAGCCTGCTTTTCTTCCTTTTCAATATCAGACAAAGTAAGGCCATAGCGTTTCGCCAGCTGTTTTGCCGCATCCAAACGTTCATGTGCCGACAGTTGTTTCGTCATGACCCGCGCAGCGCTGATTCTATCTCCCATGCCTTCGACAACTATAACTTCCTCCTTCACATCTCCTCGCATTGCCGATGTAAAAAACCGCAGGACCTCCTGAGCATCGGCTATTTGTGCGTCATCAATTTCTTGCAGCCGTTTCTGTATAGCCTCTTTTATCCTAGGTTTTCCTAGGTTTTCAAGCCCGATAGCTTCCGCGGTTTTAAGACTGTATCCAGCCCTTCTTGCAGATTCCGTAGCATTTCCGGTTTCGATGTAGGCCGCTACAAACCTCTGCTGCTTTACCGTGAGTTTCTTTTCCATACATCTCTACCACCTCACTTTTCCATAACAAAAGCCGCCCTGAACGGACGGCCTTCTTTAGGAAGAAATATGAAATCACTACTCGTATTAGCGAATTTCTTTTATACAGTATAACACTTTTTTAACTGCCACGAACTGCCAAGGACTGCCATCTTTCATCAATAAGACGGAACCCTCGATCGGCAAGACGAAATACGGTCCTTTCTCCATAGGAGGTTCTTTTTGCTACAGTTCCCCACGATGCCCCTGCTATGTATCTCTCCCATAAAACGTGCCAGACAGATTCCTCGTCACGTACAAGATTCACCAGTTCAGCAGCTTTTCCAATCTCGACTTCCAATTCTTTCTTTGCTTCTTCAAGACGTTCTGCCTCTTCTTCGATAGCTGCCAGAGTAGCGTCTATCCCGATTCTTCCGGAAGATTGTACTTTCTCCCCGATCTGCACTCCGGACACAGACTCGGCCCGGGCCCTGCTCTCCGCCAGGGCTTCTTCCATCCTCTTCACTCTGTTCCGTTTCTTCCTTACGGAGTCCAGAAATTCCCTGGCAGATTCATGCTCCATGTTCATCCTCCTTCCCCGGATTTTCAATTTTTGCAACAGCACCCTTTAACTTTTTTAAAGCACTTTGCATCTCATTCAACGTCACCTGAATACAGTCAGCTGTAACATGTATTGTTTTTATCCACTCTTCTTCCGATTCAGCACAGTTCTTCGTGTGCAGTCTGCCTACCAATCTGTCCTGCAGATTGTTTGCATTTCGGATCCGCTCTATACCAATTTCCGCCTGTTTCTGATATTTGTATTCCATATCAATCATTCCTCCTTATTCCATTTCTTGACCGCATCGCATTTTCCGTCACCCATAGGACCTACATACCGGCACTCCTCGCATATAACACTTACATTTCCTCCCCCAAAATGAAGGAATCCGAGATTTCCGGATCCGCAGCATGGGCATGGTGCGGCCTTCTCTTGTTCTTCATGCTTCTGTTTTTCAGCAACAGATTCATCCTGGTTTCTCTCAATCAGGAAATCAATATATGTACGGGCCTTAATCAAATCCTTTACCCCGTTTTTCTCTTTCCAGCGCCATAAGTACTTAATTGCGGTTGCAGTATCGTTCGCATCTGCTCCGGTAAGATTGCATGTTGCGGCGGCTTGCACCTGTCTGCATTCAAGTCCGCCTTTAAAATAATAGTCCGGTCTTATTTCTTTATCTTTCATTTTCCTTCTTCCTTTCTTACATGCCGGCTGATATATGTCTCTCCGGTCCGAATATTCTGGATTTTTAAATCTCCAACGATTCGATACCCTGCAATTTTGATGATCTTCACAACAGTAGCAATCACCCGGAAAGGTTTCATTGCTTCATTCTTTTTCCTGGCTTCTCTTGCTTCCCGATTGAATCGTCCTAATACTGCTGCATATGTCGGATCCGCACTGAAAAACGCTCTGCGTTTCATACCGTCTTTTGCCATTCTTTTACTCCTTTTCCTCATAAACCGTCACCATGATTTTCGGGGAAAATCCATAATGCTTCGAAATGCTGCACCTTACAACCTGCTTGTCGTCCTCATATGCCGTTCCGTTCAAACCGTCCAGGACACACTTCAGTACATTATCTATGTCGGGCTTCTTAACCGGTCGGAGGATTCCTGTATTCATTTCCTCCTTTTTCTTTCCGGAGGCGCTCTTCGGAATTTTGTAATAACAAATTACCTCCACCCCGATATAGCACTCATCGGGAAATTTCTTCCCGCCTTCCTCCCGAAAGCTTTCCCGGATTTTTTCTTCATACCTTTTTGTTTTCTCCGGAGTATACATATGTCCCCGAAACCACCTCGGACGGGCTTTTCCAATCGGGTCTCCGTATACTGTAAAAACTGTTTTCTCCATTTCCTTTTCTCCCTGTAAATCGGATCATCGGATTTTTCTCTTTATACGTCCTTCTGTTATCAGGCTTGGCAGGCCAGGTAGAAAAGGGTGTGTTCTTTGAACACCCTTTTTTACCCTGTTAAGCCCTTACGGATTTAAACGGACATTTCTATATATAATACGGATTTCCTGATAAATTTCCGTTTATTTTACTTGATAGATGACTGGATTCTTTCTGGATCTGATAGCATAAATCTGCCCGTCTTTATTAATCTCTTCCAACGCTGTCCTCACCGTCCGAGTAGTAACTCCAAACATATTCGCAAGCTGCGTTGTCGTGATTTCTTCTCCCCGCTCCAGCGCTCCGTCTATGGCGTCCCGGATATCCCGCTGCCGGGCTTCCTTCCGTGCCGTCTGCATGACCCGGCCTTTCGTCTGCAGGTCCTCCATACTGCCTTCCATGGCCGCCAGATTCAGCACACCCATTGTGTCTACCTGATGAATCGGCCACTTGAACCATACACCGAAAGATTTTATGGGAGGAAATTCACGCAGGATGCCGGACACACGGAACCCTGTATAGTCATTTCCCTCTTCTCCCCGTGTTGCCAGCGGAGTGATATCAATCAGCGCATCCGGATCCCGTGCAAATACCCCAGAGCCGGATGCACGATCCATGGCCCGCTTATTCCCCTGCGCTCCTTTGGAGTGATGATGGCAGTATATGCAGGAAACGCCCAACGCCTTACAGATCCGGTCGAATTCGTTGCAAAACTTCGCCATATCTCCCGCTGCATTCTCATCTCCGGTAATAACTTTATAGATCGGATCCACGATGACCGCCTTAAAATCATGCTTCTGACACCTCCGGATGATTACCGGAGCAAGCTGCTGCATCGGGATAGCGTCCCCTCGGAGATTCCATACCATCAGCTTGTGCGCATGCCCCGGCGTAATTCCCAGTGCCTCATACACATCATGGATTCTCCGCAGACAGGAGGCCCGATCGATTTCCAGATTGATGTACAGCACATTTCCTGCATGACATTGGAATCCGAACCATTTCTTCCCTTCCGTGATTGCAATCGCCAGCTCGATCAGGGCGAAAGACTTTCCTGCCTTTGACGGACCGGATATCAGCATTTTATGTCCCTGTCGAAGAATGCCCTCAATCAGCTCCGGCGCCAGCGGGGGAAGATTCTCCTCGAAATCTGCATAATCATCAAAGTCAGGCAGATTGTCCGTCTGTTCTTCCATCCATTGGACCCACTCCGTGTATCCAGGCTGCCCAAGATTCGTACCGATGAGGAATTGCTTATGTTCTCCCCGTATGACTCCGGGAAGCCTGGACAGGCGGGAAGGATTCTTGTTCTGGATATCTACCTCCAGCCCGTTCTGCCGGCACAATTTGTACATCCGGTCCACCCGTTCCCGGTATTCAGACGCTGTGTCTGCATCAATGTGGACAATGGCATGGACTGATTTTCCGCCGGAATATACCAGAGCCGCTGCAGGAAGCTGCAGCTCCTTGATGAGGGCCAGCTGCTTTCCGATCGGCAGGCTGTCCGACTCTACCAGAGCATATCTGTAGTCCGTAACATTTGCATTCTTTCCTCCGGTTCCGTCCATGGGATTGATCCGGACCCATGCTCCGGCTTCCCGATCGGAAGACCCGATAACCATATCCAGGCGTCCCGTCTTTTTCAGCTGCGCAATAACTTCGCGGCATGTCTTGGAACACCCGGAGGATCCCGGCTTGAATTTCCCGTCCTCATCACGAAAAGACCTGGTAACAAAGGAGACGTATTCATCCGGATGGAAAAGCGCTTTCAGATAATCAATAGTATCCGCAGCAGGATTCCACTTCTCCAGAGCCGGCTCCCGAAAATCCTCTGCATCGATGTATGCCGGGTCCACCACGATAAGGTCCGCATCTGTCAGCCTGGCATTGAATGCTACATTTTCCGCAGATTCTTTTTTCCAGCCCCGATCTTTGGCAAGCTGCGTAATGGTCGCTCCTGTGACAGGGATATTGTCCGAATTACCGAAGGAATGCCATTTTGCCAGGCATTCTCCGTCATGGTATTTTGCCCCCTGCCTTGACCATTCTTCCCATATGGAAAGGGGATATCCCTCATATTTGAGAGACATCCCGACCTGGATCCATGTTTCATATGATTCGTCCGGGTTGATGTAGCGAAGAAGCGGCCTTACATCAAACCCGTTCATTTTACAGCCGGGGCGGACGGAACAATGTAACGTACGATTTCATTGCGCTCTTTCCCGTCATACATACGGTGCCCCAGGAGAATACGGCCTTCCTTGTCAATGGTTTTATCCCAGTCCATGCCGTGCTCCTTGCAATACTCAAACATTCCGATGGATGCGAAGAACTGCGCCACCTTCCACATGGTCGTTGTAGTCAGCAGGATGAAATCCGTCACCCATACCTCACTTTCTCCTTCCGGCTGTACTGCAATGGTTGCCTTGATCATGTTCTTCCCACTCTTCGACTGCTCGTAATTGATCTCCTCTACACGGAAAGGATATTCCCCTTTCGGGAGCAGGCGGTACCGTCCTGCACTCTCTTCTCCCGCAAGCATGGAATCATCCAGCTTGTCGTTATAATCCACGTTTTCTCCTGCTGCATTTCCGAATTTCTCAAAATTTGCCTTCATGATTTTTTCCTCCTGTTTTTAAAAAATGTTGTTTCGACTCTTATTTAGAACGGTACGCCCTTAATGTTCTGCTCGATGTACATCTTGAACTGCTCCCACTGATCCACCAGGGACTGCAGGTATTCTGCATCGTAGGAAGCAACCGGCGTGCTTTCCGGGTAATCCCCCATCATGCCAACGGCCTTCCGGATATCATCAGCAGAAATATCTCTTTCCGCAGCCATTCCGATCAGCCTGGCTGCCAGTGTTTCCGATTTCGTTTTTCCGGCAGCCTTTCCGGATGCTTTGGAGGCTTTCCGATCCGCCGCAGCCTTTTTCTGTGCTTCCGCAAAGGCGGAGGGAGAAACTGTCTTTTCAGCCTGGATACGCTCTGCGGGGATAATTCCGGAAATCTGCTCATAATCGAAGGGAAGCGAGTCATCCAATCCGAAACGATTCTTTGCATCAGCAAACGGCGTATGGGCAGTATACATAATTCGTTCCCCGCCTCTGGCTTTCTTCTTTTCTCCGTCACCTACAAGCCTGGTCTTATAGTCCGCAAAGAGCAGAAGGTCTGCCCATTCCTTTATGAGCGGGCTCAGCTGGTTCGAACTGTTCCCCGGAAGCTTTAATTCCCAGTGATCGTAGACACCCATGTCATCCGGCTTCGTGATTGTTCTCAGCCTTGCATGGGCAATCATTACCACATTAAATCCGGCATCGATGACCGCTTCCAGCCAGATCATCAGATTGGAGAACTGCTCTGCCAGCATTTTATAGCCTTTACCGTACGGAATTTCCTCTATACTTTTCTTCTTTGCCGACTGTGTCGAAACCACATACCGCTCACACAGAGACGCCGCGGCATCCGCTGTATCAATGACCAATGTCCGATACGGATTATTCTCCATCTCAATGAATCCCTTGATTGTCCGGATCAGCACATCCCATTTCGTGATTCCCGTGATTCTTGCTACATCCATATGAGCAGAGCCCCTGTCGAGGTCCAGGAAAAGCGGTTTCGGAAAACGGCTGGCAAATGTCGTCTTGCCGATCCCTTCGACGCCGTAAATCACCGCTTTGACAGGTCTCTTTTTAACTCCGGATGTAATTAAACTGCTTAAATCCATATTCCTTCTCCTTTCTGCAGTCATCCGATCTGGATATTCTGCCGCTCTTCCAGGGAGGCTCCGTCAACGATGCTGCCGTTTTTGAGCGCTCTCCGGATCTCTGCTTTATCTATGCTTTCCGTGACCTTCCGAATCCTGAACTCTTCCGGAATTCTGGATTCATCCGTAACCACCACAGCCACTGATTTTCTCCACCGGATGGAAGCCCGCTTTGTCTCTATCGTCTCCCCGGGGATCCATGCAGTCAGATAATCAGAAAGGCTTTTGATTTTCTTCTCTGCTCTCTGCCTTCGTTCTTTAAAAGCATTCTCCTGGGCCTTGCACGCTTCCGCCTCAGCCTGGAGATCTTTAATCCAGCAGGCAATGTTGTCTGCCTTTTTGGATTTCTCCATCTTCAGCTGATCCAGATACGCTGCATCGAAGACCTCTCCGGTTTCTCCATCAACTGCTGTATTTTCGTCAATCCGAAAGCACCGCTTTAAAATCGATGCAATCTGATATAAAGGTTTCATTGTTATCTCTCCTTTGTGATAAAATAAGATGAAGGATTTCTTTGGGATTTCCTTATCCGATACCGCTGATCTCGTACATCAGCGGTATTTTTCTTTTATGAGAATCAATGAGCATCTTCTTTCCCTTTCTCATCGGATATAGCGTTAAGCCTGCGAACACTGGTCAGTATTCTCCTGGCGATTTCCTCTCTTTTTTCGGGTGAGGAATATAATGTAAAAATCCCTTCAACCATCAAAACCGGGAGATCATCATTCTGCCCGTTCCCTACGCAGAAAACGCTTTCCCCATCGGTCGCTATAGTTATATACGACTGTATATTTCCCGGGAGCTGCGCCTTTACCAGTTTTGCTCCTATGCTGATATCTTCAATGTGTTTCATTGCTTTCTCCTTTTCGAATACTTCCAAAGCAAATGCTTTACCGGCGGTTCCGGAAATGCCACGGCTTTGGGAAGCCCGCAGTCACGATGACACGGCTGCAGCTCTCCTGATACTTTTATCCACATCTCAAGCCCTGGAATAATTGACCGTCCGCACAGACAGCATCTCCGTCGCTCCACAGTCACGGGATCACCGCTTGAACCGGATGAATCCCCATGAGCCAAAGCGCCGTACTGATGCATGCAATGCCGATGAGTAAACCGAAAGAGAAACACAATGCCATTTTTGTGATTTCTTCATCCCGCAGATCCTGCTCTTCCTTTGATTTGATAGCTGCCATCCGCTTTTCTTCTGAGACTCTGACTATCCGGGCTTCTTCGGCTTTGCGATTGATTATTTCCATCATTTCGGCTGTAGCCCGCTGTCTCTGCGCTTTAGTTGCCATGATCTTTTCCCTCCTTTTTCTTCTCGCCTTTGCACTCATCGGTATGACAGACGATGTAAGCAAAAATGAATCTTTCCGGCCCTTCCATTTGAACCTCCTTATCACTTTTATTCACAGCTTGTAGATTTTATTTCCAAACTTTTTTCGATATACTGAATATAGAAAGGATGTGTAAACATGAAAAAACCGATTGTATTTTCCACCGTCAATTACGCGGTTCCTACTATACTTATTCAGGTTGATATTCCGAAAACATGCTCACTCTGTGGTGTAACCGCTTATTTTGAACCAATCTCTGCCAATGCGATTTTCTCTCCGGAAGATCATCGCCTTCAGTCATGGACAATTACATTCTGCTGTCCAAAATGTTCCGGCATATTTCATCTCGATAAGGAGGAAGGTCATGACAGTCTGATTTATCCCGCACTTGGTGAATATAATTTGCCAGAAAAAATACAAAAGCTGTATCCTGATTTCGTATCTCTATATAAGCAGTCTCTCGCAGCAGAAAGTTATGGCCTAACTGACATTGCAGGAATGGGATTCAGAAAATCCTTAGAATTCCTTGTAAAAAAATATGCAATTCACTATTTCCCTGATGCGGAAAACGAAATACTTTCTGAGACATTAGGAAAAACCATTAACAGAATCAGTGTTCCCCAAATTCAGGATCTTGCAAAATTCATCGCATGGCTTGGAAATGATCAGACACATATTTCCATCAAAATGTAATGGGAAAGAGCTGCCATGAAATCTTTCATCTCTGGAATTCCATAGTCAGGATGTTTGACAGAAATATGTGTCTGATCATTT
>UPXR01000008.1 GCA_900557365.1 uncultured Dialister sp.
ACGGGAAAACTGTATCTGGGAAATGGCTGTTTATGGTATCTTCGTTATGTAGCAGCTCAAAAGCATTTTCCGGATTTGGTATCTCTCAGTAGAGAGCGAGCTTTTTCAGGGCTGGTAAAGGCATATTGCATGCATTTATATTACCAGGATCTTTCTGCAGGAGAAATAAAAGAAATCAAGGAATGCTTAAATAGTTTAAGAAAAGAAAAAATTCGCGGGCGGTATCGGGATAAATTTCTTGCTTTCTGCATTTTTCATGGATGGGATGGACTATGTTTGAGATATGCCCGAAAGAAGCAGGAGAAGGAAATCAGAAAAAATAAAGGCCTGAGTAAAAAAGTATGAAGGTTTTCCGGAAAGCAGGGAGTAGAAAATATGGGTAAAAAGCTATTTAAATATTTTATTTTATCTGCAGCAGCAATTATTCTTTTATTTGGTGTTTTTACATTGCTGGGAGTTCAGGGAGTAAGCGGATGGCGCTTTGGAATACGCAATATGTTGGGAGGATTCCTGATGCTTTTCCTTGCCCAGGTATTTACAGGCCGGGATCTGACGCGGCCGGCGTGGCGGCCGATGATGCCTCTTGTTTTTATCGGGCTTTGGGCTTATGGTGCAGTTATCTCGGTTTCTGCGGGAGGAACGGCACAGATAGAAAATTTGAATGGTTATATCCTGACTTTTTTGGGCGGATGGATTTTCACGGCTCTTCTGGGAATGGCAGGAAATCAGTGGAAACGCTTAAAAATGCCATTGTTTACCTGTAACTTCCTCCTGATCAGTTGGCTGTCAGTAGGAGTCATTATATTTACGGCTTATTTCCTTTTTACGGGAATGCGTCTGACACCTCCGGATATGATTGCTGTTTTGTCCACCAATCCTCAGGAAGCCCGGGAGTTTCTGGCGGCACATATCGGATGGGGAAATTTTGCTCTTGGATTGGCTGTTCTTATTGCTTATGAAGTCGGCTTGTTTTTCCTGGTAAGAACGGGATTTCGGGAAGGAACAGAAACAGCCGGGAAATATCGATATGTTATGTATGCCGGGCGTGTGGTAGTATTGGCTGCAGCCGTTTTATCCACATCTCACTGGATTCCACGGATTTATCCGGCATGGGATTATCATGTGGCAAATAAATATCTTACGTTGATGAAAAAAGCAGAAGCAAGTCATGAACGAAATATAAAGGCCCTGCAGGTGGAATCAATAGTAAATCGAATTCCCGGTACGGTGATCGTGGTTATTGGGGAAAGTGCAACCCGGGATCATATGAAAGCTTTTCAGCAGGATCATTCTGCGGATACTACGCCGTGGCTGTCTTCTCAATCTACGTCTTCAGGCTTTTATGTGTTCCCGAATTCCTATTCCAATTACACGGTGACGGCACAGGCGCTGTCTATGTACTTGAGCGGCATGAATCAGTACAACGGAGAAAAGCCGGAACAAACAGTGACAATTACTGATGTGGCCAATAAAGCCGGATATTCTACATATTGGATTTCCAATCAGGCTCCTTCTACGGGGAATCTGATGGAGGCCTTGGCGGAAAAGGCTTCCGTAAAAACGGAGTGGACCAATCCGACTGGCGGTCCGGATGAACATGTTTTGCCTCTTCTGGAGAAAATCCCCAAAGAGGGCAGTCATTTTATTGTTATCCATCTGGAAGGCAATCATGATCGGTATGATATGCGGTATCCGTCTGATTATGCGGTTGTTACGGCAGAAGGACACAATGAAAAGGAAGATACCTATGATACATCTATCCGGTATAATGATGATATATTGAGAAAGATTTACGAGTATGCCCGGGACAATCTGAATCTGCAGGCTATGGTATATTGTTCGGATCATGGGGAGGATATGGTAAAATTCCATAGTGCGGGAGAATTTACCTGGCCGATGGTCCGGGTGCCTATGTGGATATATCTTTCTCCGGAATATATTGCCCGGAATCCGGAAGCAGATGCGGCGCTGAGGGCTAATCTGAACAAGCCTTTTACAAATGACCTTGTTTTTGATACAGTGTGCGGCATTCTGAAGGCACCGAACAATCATTATGATGCACAGTATGATTTGCTCAGTCCGTCTTACGGTCTGACGAAGGAGAAAGCGCTTACGAAGCATGGAGAAATCCGTATCGCTGAAGATCCGGATTATCGATAAGCAGCTTTTGCTATAGAATTGCATAGAAAAGGTACGGGATGGTTCCCGTACCTTTTTGATTGGGGAAATATAGAAGAATGCTTAAATTGAGAGAATGTAAACCTTTATATAAATAATAATTGACATATCAGATTGTTAATCCTATAATAGCAGTCAGGATAACAAAAACGGGTTCGCCCTTTACGGAGGTAATAACAATGGAAGATTCCTGCACAGAAATTATCAGATTAGCGGAAAAGGTCATGGACGGCGGAGAGATTACGGAGGAGGAAGCTAAACAGCTGATCCGGACGAAGGATGAGGATACGATGCTGTTGCTGGCTATGGCGGACAAGATTCGGCAAAAGTTCAATGGAAATGCCGTGGATTTCTGTGCCATTCTCAATGCAAGGAGCGGACATTGCCAGGAGAACTGCAAGTTCTGTGCGCAGTCGGGGTGGTATCAGACCGGCTCCAAGGTTTACCGGCTTCTGCCGGAGGAGGAAATCCTGGCAGCAGCAAAGAAAGCAAAGGAGGCCGGTGCGGTCCGGTTTTCTCTGGTTACCAGCGGGAGAAATCAGGACAACCCCAATGAGTTCGAGGAAATCCTGCATGTAGTCCGGAGGATCCGGAAGGAAGTGGGCATCGAGGTATGCTGTTCTTTGGGGCTGATTTCCCGGGAGCAGGCTCTTCAGCTGAAGGAAGCGGGGATTACGAGAATTCACTGCAATATCGAGACATCGCCTTCCTATTTCCCGAGTATCTGCACAACCCATACGATGAAGGATAAGGAGGATATCATTTCCACTGCGCAGCAGGCAGGAATCCGGGTATGCTCGGGCGGAATTATCGGCCTGGGAGAAAGTCTTGACCAGCGGGTGGAGATGGCTTTCCATCTGAAGAAAATGCATATCGATTCGATTCCGCTGAATATCCTGAATCCGGTGAAGGGAACTCCGTTCTATACGAATAAGCGTCTTCCGCCGCTGGAGGTGCTCCGTACCTTTGCGGTATTCCGTTTCATTCTGCCGAAGGCTCTGATCCGGACGGCAGGCGGACGGGAGGTTAATCTGCGGAGCCTCCAGGCGTATGCGCTGACCGGCGGGCTGAACGGCATCATGGTAGGCGGCTATCTGACGACCGGCGGCCGGGACCCGAAGCTGGATCTGGAAATGGCGGCAGATCTGGGGCGGAGCAGGACCCAGCCGAAGCTGTAAAAGTAAAAAAGCCTGCGGATTTCCGCAGGTTCTGAAAAAGGGCAGACAAAAAGGACACCGGGTGAGTGTCCTTTTTGCTTGGAAAAAAAGAAGGATTATACTTGCCGGCACTCCGGAGGGGAATCGCAGTACCGGGGCAACAACAGATCCTCATATCAATAAGGGATGAATCATTTTCATATTTCGTTTCTTCTATCTTTTTTATACCATGAATTTCCGGAGAAGACAAATTGCTTTCCTGATTTTTGCGTATTTCTTTATAAAACTGTTAGCAAAGCAGAGGGGCAGAAAATAAGAGAGGGAAAGAGCCCCTTTTCGGGAGAATTTTTTCGCTATTTATCAGAAAAGCGGAGCGGGACAAGAAATTTGCTCTGCCTGCCGGATGGCGGATACTTTCCGGTTTACGGCTTTGCCGAGTCGTGACGGCTGATGGAGAAGCGGCCCGGACGGTGGGGGTGGTACAGCTGCCAGCCGAAGTGAATGGCCAGGAAGCGGAGGAGAAGGACGACGAAGAATCCGATCCAGGAGGCAAAAGGCAGGGGGACGATTTCCCGGGAAAGGCAGAGTACAAGGGCGCCGGCAAGGGAGGCGATGGCGTACACATCCATGTACAGTACGGAGGGCATGCGGCGGGCCAGAATATCCCGGAGCATACCGCCGCCTACGGCGGTGATGAGGCCCATCATGACAGGAAGCACCATGTGGGCGCGGGGGAAGGTATAGATTGCCGTGAGGGCGCCGGTTACGGTGAAAGCAGCCAGTCCTATCGTATCGGATATATTGTAGACATAGGCAATAATGCGTTTTCCTTTCCGGGAAATGGAAATCCGTGCATAGAAAAAGGACAGAAGAAGCGCGGTGGCCACGGAAACCATGAGACCCAGCGGGCTGCGGAGAACCGACGGAGGGGTGATGCCGCAGAGTACATCCCGGATCATCCCGCCGCCGACGGCGGTCATCACGGAAAGTACGGTGATGCCGAATATATCCATCCTTTTATAAAGACCGACGAGGACGCCGGAAAAGGCAAAGGCAATGGTTCCGGCCATTTCAAAAAGAAACCAGGTAAATGACATGAAAGCCTCAGAAGAAGAGAGAAGACAAAGGGGAAACAATCAGATAGCAGAGGGAGATGAAGCCGCCGGCCAGAGGATTGATGATTCGGCTGACCAGGCCGGTGAAGACAAGGCCCATGAGAATCAGGAATCCGTACTGGGCGCTGAAATTTTCAAATTTCCAGGCCATTTCTCCCGGCAGAAAGGAGGAAACAATTTTGGAGCCGTCCATGGGCGGGACGGGAATCAGGTTGAAGAAGGCGAACCATACATTGTATTCCAGAATCCAGAAAAGAAGCTGTGCGCCGGCCTGTCCCTGGTAGCCGTGGGGAAAGAGGACGACCAGGAGAAGGACGCAGAGGAAGCCGATAAAAAGGTTCATGCCCGGGCCGGCAAAGGAAACGAGAAGGGTTCCTTTCCGCCAGTCTTTATAGTAGTTGGGGTTGACCATGACGGGCTTGGCCCAGCCGAAGCCGCAGATGACCAGAAGAATGGTGCCCAGGATGTCCAGATGGGCCAGCGGATTGACGGTGAGGCGTCCCATGGCGGAAGGCGTGGGGTCTCCCAGACTGTCCGACATGGCTGCATGGGCATATTCATGGAGGGAGAGGGCAATCAGAAGGGCCGGCACCCGGAAAAGAAGCGTGGAGAAGCTCAGAAAATCAGACATGGAAACTCCTTTTAAAAGAATCGCAGTCTCCGGCAGAACCGGAAGAATGGCGGAAAAGAGACGTTTTTACAGAGGTCATTATACTATATATAGGGAAATACTGTCACATGGAAAACAGACGGGAGGCGCTTTCCCGGGGAAATCGTCTTTTTATGCAGAACAAAGCATATTGGGAAACCGATTCGGACCGGGCATACGGAAGAGGAGGAAACGTTTTGCCCCGCCGGGGACAGGATACTTTTTCCCTGGCCGAAGATGTCCCGGCTTTTCTTTTGGGAAGCTGCTTTTTCCGGGAAGGGCCCTGTTTCTCCGTCCGTCTTTGCTTTTCGGCGGATTTCGCAGAAGCAGAGAAGCCGGTTCGATGGTTTTGCTCTCCGGCAGAGCGGCGGTCCGGCGTCCGCCGGATTTCTGCTTTTCGGAAAAAGGCAATTTTTTTGACGGAAAAGTACGGCTTTTTCTTGACCGGAAAGGGATGAATCTTTATACTGGATAGCGGGTATTTATTTTTTCAAGAAATGGGGATTTTTATGGTTGTCGAACTCAATATATATCAGACCGTGGCGGCTGCGGTAGCCGTGTTTTTTATTGGAGGATTTCTGAAGAGCAAGATTGCTTTTCTGCGGCGGTACTGCATTCCCGCCCCGGTCATCGGAGGAACGATTTTCTCCGTGATCAACTGCATTCTGTATACGCAGGGGATCTGGCAGTACAGCCAGGATACGGTGATGCAGAACTGGTGCATGATGCTCTTCTTTACGAGTATCGGATATATGGCGAGCATTCGGATGATCCGCCGCGGCGGCATGCTGGTGGTAAAGATGGGCGTGCTGGTGGCGCTTCTCATCATCATGCAGAATGTAGTGGGAATTGCGCTGTCTCAGGCGTTCGGACTGAATCCGCTCATGGGACTGGCTGACGGCTCGATTCCGCTGGTGGGCGGCCACGGCACGAGCGGTTCCTTCGGACCGGTCCTGGAGAGTCTGGGCCTTTCCGATGCGACAACCATAGCCTTTGCGGCGGCTACATTCGGTCTGGTGTCCGGTTCCTTTATCGGCGGACCGATCGGAGAGCTTCTGATCCGCCGCTTCGGGCTGAAAAGCAATGAAGAAATGGAATCGGGATCGGCTTTCGGCCGCAGAGCGGAGACGCCCGAGGATGACAGCGGGGAAAGAGAAGACGAAGCGGCGGCATATCTCAATATGGACCGCTTTATGTATGCTTTCGGCCAGCTCCTCCTGGCGATGGGTCTGGGAACCTATGTGTCGAAGTTTTTCAGTGATATCGGCCTTGTGTTCCCCGGCTATATCGGCGCTATGATTGTGGCGGCAGTGGTCCGGAATATTTCCGATTCCACCCATCTGTACGGCGCTTATCAGAAGGAAAGCGAGGTTCTGGGCGGCATGTGCCTGAATATTTTCCTTTCCTGCGCACTGATGAGCCTGAAGCTGTGGCAGCTGGCGGATCTGGCAGTGCCGCTCCTGGTGACGCTTCTGGTGCAGGTGGCCCTGGTGGGGCTCTTTGCATATTTCGTGATTTACCGCACCATGGGAAGAGATTACGAGGCAGCCGTGATGGCATCCGGCTCCTGCGGATTTGCCCTGGGAGCTACGCCGAATGCGATTGCCAATATGAATGCGCTTTGCGAACGGTTCGGTGCGGCGCATACGGCATACTTCGTCATTCCTCTGATCGGGGCTTTCGTGGTGGATTTTCTGAATGCATCGATATTGATGGTGTTCATGAATCTGCTGCAGTGAGGTGACGCTCTGAATCTTTTCCTGTATAATGGAAAAAATAAGGGGGTTCGCACGGGGATTTGAAGGGAAGGAGAAACGATCATGCGCGGCGGCGATGCAGATGAATTTATCGATTACATGAATGACGGAGAAGCGTCGGTACGGTACAAAAGCTTTGTGTACCGTTTCTCGGGCCTGAAATATCATCCCGGCCGGGATACGTACAGCATTTCCGTGGACAAGTACCGTTTCACCCGGGAGCCTTTTGAGGAATTCCTGGAGCTGGTATACAATTATGAATCGGAGGATCCGGAGGATGTGCTGAATCATCTGACCGAGGATATTCTCTGGGACGGGAAAAGCTTTTACGAGCTGGAAAAGGTGCTGACCTGGATCGACTGGTAAGCATACCGAATCCCATTTTCTTTTTAAGACCGTTTTCGTACAGCGGAAACGGTTTTATGCTATAATATAAAAATATTTCAATCATCCATGTTGTCATCCGACTACCAACTCAAAAAAACGGAGGCCAGAAATCATGAAAAAAGCAATTATATTGTCCAGCGGGGGCGTGGATTCCACGACCTGTGTGTCCCTCGCTGTGGAACGGCTGGGAGCAGAGAATGTAGTCACTGCTTCTATTTTTTATGGACAGAAGCATAAGAAGGAAATCCTGGCGGCACGGAAGGTGGCCGAATACTACCATGTGCGCCATTACGAATTCGACCTGTCCGCTATCTTTCAGTATTCCGACTGTTCCCTTCTGGAAGGAAGCAGTCAGGAAATCGTACACAAGAGTTATGAGGAGCAGATCCGGGAAAACGGGATCGGGAAGGTTTCCACCTATGTGCCTTTCCGGAACGGCCTCATGCTGAGCACAGCGGCTTCGTTGGCAGCCAGTCTTTTCGAGAATGAGGAGACGGATATCTACATCGGCGCCCATGCGGACGATGCGGCCGGTGATGCCTATGCGGACTGCAGCGAGCCTTTCCTGAAGGCCATGGGAGATGCCGTGGAAATCGGCACCTACGGAAAGGTGCATCTGGTATTTCCCTTTGCCAAGATGAACAAGGCCGGTGTGGTGGCGGAAGGACTTCGGCTGCATACGCCGTACGAGCTGACCTGGAGCTGCTATGAAGGCGGAGACAAGCCCTGCGGAACCTGCGGAACCTGTGTGGACCGGGCAAGAGCCTTTGCGGCCAACGGGGTGAAGGACCCGGCTTTGGAAAAATAGGAGGATAAAATGTATACCGTAACGAAAAGAATGGAGATTTCCGCAGCGCACTGCCTGAAGCTGAATTACCGGAGCAAATGCGAGAATCTCCACGGCCATAACTGGATCATCACTGTGACGGTGCAGAGCGAAACTCTGGACGAAAACGGCATGGTGGTGGATTTCACGAAAATCAAGGATGTGGTGAACCGGTTCGATCATCATGTGATCAATGATGTCATCGGGGATCTGAATCCTACGGCGGAAAATATGGCGAAGTGGATCTGCGACCACATTCCGAACTGCGTCCGTGTGTCCGTACAGGAAACGGAAGGGAATATCGCGACCTATGAAAAATAATTATTCCTATGATGACGGGCTTTTCCATGTGACGGAAATCTTCGACAGCATTGACGGAGAGGGCGTCCGGACGGGTCTGATGGCGGTTTTTGTCCGCCTGGCCGGCTGCAGCCTCCGGTGCAGCTACTGCGACACCGCTTACTCCCTGTCTCTTTCCGACACGAAGGAAGCACTGACCGAGGATGAGCTGCTCGAAAGGATCGGCCGCTATCCCTGGAAGCGGGTGACGCTCACCGGCGGAGAGCCTCTGCTCCATCCCGTGCGCAGTCTTTGTGACAGGCTGGGAAAGGCAGGCTATGAGGTCAATATCGAGACGAACGGCGCGGTGCCCCTGTGGAAGGAGCGCCCGGCGGGAACGTTTTATACCATGGATTACAAGTGCAGCGGGAGCGGCATGAAGGACCGCATGCTTCTGTCCAATTTCTCCCTTCTGGAGAAGCAGGACGTGCTGAAGTTTGTCGTGTCCGACCGGACGGATCTGGAGGAAATGGAAGACATCGTGCGGCATTCCTTCGGAGAAAATCATCCCGCATTCTTTGTCAGTCCCGTATGGGGCAGAATCCGGCCGGAAGAGCTGGTGGAATTTATAAGAGAGAGGAAGCTTGCCGATGTGCGGGTGCAGGTACAGCTGCACAAGATCATCTGGGCTCCCGACAGGAGAGGCGTATAATATGGACATGGAAAAATTGGAGCAGGCAGCCCGCCTGATTATCGAGGCGGTGGGAGACAATCCCGAAAGAGAGGGCCTGCAGGAGACGCCGCGCCGGTTTGCGGATATGATTGCAGAGCAGTTTGCCTATACCGGCGTGTCCAACGAGCAGATTGCGGAAGAATTCGAGAAGACCTTCGAGTCCCCGGAAAAGGACATGGTGGCGGTGCAGGATATTCCGATTTTCTCCCACTGCGAGCACCATATTGCGCTTATGTACAATATGAAGGCTTCCGTAGGATACATTCCGAACGGACGGGTCATCGGACTTTCCAAGATTGCCCGTATTGCAGATGCGGTATCCAAGCGCTTCCAGATCCAGGAACGGATCGGAAAGGATATCCTGGATGTGATGAAGCGGGTCACCCGTTCCGAGGATGTGATCGTTTTTGTCGAAGGAGAGCATTCCTGCATGACAGCCCGGGGAATCCGGAAGCCGGGGACACTGACCCGGACAATTGCCGCTTCGGGAATTTTCAAGGAAAGCAGCGAAGCCAGGAAAGAATTCCTGGAAATGATCCGATAAGGGAAAAAGGCTGGGAAATGGGGAGTCCCTTTTCCGGCCTTTTGTTTTTTATTTTTTATATTTTTTATTTATTTTTGCCCCTTTCTGCCTATGATATAATGAAAATAATGTATTAAATGATTTCCGGCAGGAGATGTATCATGAAAAATTCCGAGATTTACCGCGAAAAACCGAAGAAATCTTTTCTGAAAAAGGTTTTTGTGTTTTTCATGGTGATTTTTCTTATAGCAGCTGCAGGTGCGGCTGCGGGATTTATGGTGTCCGTATCGGGGCGCCTTCCGGATGTAACGGCCAATATGGCGCCCAGTGCATCCTCGCAGATTTATGATGCCAAGGGAAGGCTGATCACCACGGTCCATGCGGAGGAAAACCGTATCCCCGTTTCCATTTCGCAGGTTCCGCAGAATCTGCAGAATGCTTTCGTGGCCGCCGAGGATGTGCGTTTCTATGAGCATCACGGCGTGGACCCGCGGGGGATTCTCCGTGCAGTCTGGAACAATGTGATTACCCACAATGCGACCGGACAGGGCGGGTCCACCATCACTCAGCAGCTGGCCCGGAATGCGTTCCTGACCCAGGAGCAGACCCTGAAGCGCAAGCTCCTGGAAGTCGTGCTGGCGTTTGAAATCGAAAGCAAATATACGAAGCAGCAGATCCTGGAAATGTATATGAATCAGATTTATTTCGGTCAGGGCGCCTACGGCATCCAGACCGCATCCCGGATTTATTTCGGAAAAGATGTAAAGGATCTGAATCTGGCACAGTGTGCCCTGCTGGCAGGGCTGCCGAACAGCCCGAATTATTATTCGCCTTTCCGCAGCGTAGAGGCTGCCAAGTACCGTCAGGGCATTGTCCTGGATCAGATGGCGAAGTACGGATACATTACGGAAGCGGAAGCCAGGGAGGCCAAGGCAGCGGATCTTCAGCTGGCCAAGCCGAAGCCCGCCGGCGGAACAAACAGCACGGCATCCTATTTCATCAACTATGTCATCCAGACACTGTCCGACAAGTATGATTCCGATTCGATTTACAAGGAAGGACTGCAGGTCTATACCACACTGGACCTGGATATGCAGGAAAAAGCTGAAAAGGCCATCGCAGCAGATCTTCCGCAGGGCAGTAAGGATTCCAAGGGACTGACGCAGCCGCAGGGCGCGCTGATTTCCCTGGAAGTCGGAACGGGCTATATCCGTGCCATGGTCGGCGGCCGCGGAGAAGACCATTTCAACCGCGCCGTACAGATGACCCGCCAGCCCGGCTCTTCCTTCAAGCCTTTCGTGTATGCGGCGGCATTTGAGAACAAATTCAGCCCGGGCGATCTGATTTCCAATGAGAAGAAGACCTATGCCGGCGGCTGGACACCGAAGAATTACGAAGGAACGTCCGGCGGCAAGGTTACACTGGAACAGGCGCTGGTGAATTCCATGAATATTCCGACCATTGATCTGGCCAACCGTGTGGGCATGAGCAAGGTGCTGAATCTGGCGGAAGCCTGCGGGATTACGACCCTGGTAAAGGACGGTCCGCAGAATGATAATAACCTGGCAGCTTCTATCGGCGGTCTGACCAACGGGGTTACCCTGTATGATATGGCTACGGCATACAGTGTATTTGCCAATGACGGAAATCTGGTAAAGCCTACGGCCATCCTGAAGGTAGTGGACCGGAACGGCAATGTGCTGGAGGATCATTCCACAAAGCCGGAAAGCAAGCGGGTTATTGATGAAGATGCCGTATACAAGCTGAATGCTCTCCTGGAAGAGGTTATTTCCCGGGGCACCGGCGGAAATGCAGCGATCGGACGGCCTGCGGCAGGCAAGACCGGTACGACCGATGATGAACATGATGCGTGGTTTGTCGGCTATACACCGGATCTGGTCACCGCAGTATGGATCGGCGATGATACAAATACCAATGCGGGATATACCGGCGGCACGGTACCGGCAGCCATCTGGAGAGATTTCATGAGCAGTGCTCTGTCGGGCTATCGGGTGAAGGACTTCAATGTTCCGGAATCCATCCGCAGTCAGCTGGCGGCGGCCCGTGAGGCAGCGGCCAAGAAGGCGGCGGAAGACAAGAAGAAAGCGGAAGAGGAGAAAAAGAAGAAGGAAGATTCCAAATCCGCAGGGAGCAAGCTCCTGGACAAGATTACAGGCAAGACGGCCGCAGATACGGGAAAGGACGGCAAGTAATTCTCCCTTGAAGAGAAAAACCGGGAAACCGATTTCATGCAGATTTCGGTTTTCCGGTTTTTGTGTGGAAAAATGGGAGAAAAAATGAAAAATCAGACAGAGCTGTTCCGGCGGAAAGTCTTTCCGGGCGGTGTCCGGAGGCAGCCCGCAAAAAAAGGCAGGAAAGCTCCTGCCCGGGAAAATTCCGGATTTGCCTGCCGGAAGGAACAGCGGGGTTTCCGTATTACGGTTTCATATGCCGGCGGACGCGGTCTGCAAAGGAACGGAAGAGCGGGTCCATGAGGGAGGGCTCCATATTTTCCGGATGCCACTGGACGGCGCGGATCAGGTCGCTGTCCCGGCTTTCATAGGCTTCGATGATGCCGTCTGCCGCACGGGCTGCGGGGAGAAGTTCCTCTGCCAGGCGCTTGATGCCCTCCTTATGGCGGGAATTGACATAGAAGGATTCTCCCAGAAGCTGCCGGAGCGCAGAATCCTCTGCAATATCGATCCGGTGGGTGGCAATATTTCCGGGAGCCTTCTGCATATGCTGGATGAAGGCGCCGGAATCCTGGACGCTCATATCCTGCCAGAGCGTGCCGCCGAGGGCAACATTGAGGATCTGGAATCCCCGGCAGATGCCGAGCATGGGCTTTCCTGCTTTCCGGCAGGCCCGGATGAGGGAAAGCTCGAAGCGGTCCCGCTTGTCATAGGTGGGGCCGATGCACCAGAGGGGCTCTTCGCCGTAAAAGCGGGGTGTCGGATTGGGGCCGCCGGGGAGGAGGAGCCCGTCAAAGAGGGGAAGCAGCTCTTCTGCTTCTGCATATTCCGTATAGGGGAGGACGACGGGAATCATCCCGTTCCGTCCCAGTGCGTCCATCAGCGGGCGGGGCGCATAGTCTGCTTTCTGCTGGTTGATGGCTTTCATGTCGGTCAGCAGCGTATCCGCCGTGACGGCAATGATCGGTTTTCTCATAGTATTTCCTGCCTTTCGTGGTTTTTCTCTATTGTAAGACATGAAAGGAAGACGGACAATATTTCTGACAGATGCAGGGGACGGTCTGCGAATGGGAATGATTTCCGGAAGCGGATTGGCCGGGCCGGAACGTCTCTTCCCGGAAAGGCGCATTTTCCCGGCGGTTTTTCCCTATTCAATCTCCTTGTGCGTTGTGATAGAATAAATCTGAAATCATGTCTTTTTCAGGGAGGTGTATGCCGTGTTCGCTTATGCGTTCACGTTTTTGACGGCACTGGCGGTAACGTTCGTACTGACGCCGGCTGTAAAGAAATTGGCCATACGGATCGGTGCGGTGGACAAGCCGGATGCGCGGAAGGTTCATCACGGACTGATTCCCCGTCTGGGCGGACTGGCAATCTATGCAGGCTTCATGGCTTCTTCCGCAGCAACCATCGGTTTTACCTATGAGATGATCGGTGTCATGGCGGGAGCAACATTCCTTGTGCTGGTGGGAATTGCAGATGATGTCATTTCCCTTCCTGCCAAGGTCAAGCTTCTGGGACAGATCATTGCGGCAGCCATTCCTGTGGTCATTTTCAATATCAATGTGGAGTGGGTCGTCATCCCCGGTATGGATATTATTTATCTGCCGGAATTCATTTCGCTGCCGCTTACGATTTTCTGGATTATCGGCTTCATCAATACGGTCAATCTCATCGACGGTCTGGACGGACTGGCCGCAGGGATTGCCACCATTGCATCCTTTGCCATTGCGCTGCTGGCCTTTCAGATGGGACAGTGGGTTTCCGCAGCGGCCATGGTAGCCATGGCGGGAGCCTGTCTGGCATTCCTGCAGTATAACTTCAACCCGGCGAAGATCTTTATGGGGGATACAGGCTCCATGTTCCTCGGGTACATCATTTCCGCCGTGTCGGTCATGGGAAACATGAAAACCGCTGCGGCGGCGATTCTCATCGTTCCGCTGATTGCTCTCGCGGTGCCGATCACCGATACAATCCTGGCCATCGTGCGGCGGAAATCCTCGGGCGTTCCCATTTTTTCGCCGGATAAGAATCATCTGCATCACCGCCTCCTGGCAAAGGGGCTGAGTCAGAAGCAGGTCGTTCTTGTCATGTATGCGCTGACGGCATTCTTTTCCTGTGTGGCGCTGCTCATCATCCATCTGCGGATGATTCCCGGGCTGCTCATCACAGCGGCGGCGCTGGTTCTTTTCATTCTCTGGGCAAGGAAGCTCGGGGTTATGGAGGAAATCGTTCCTTCTCCCTATCAGCTGGAACAGCAGGAAAAGAAAAAGAAGAAAGAAAAATAACGGAATCGGCAGTCGGTCCGGAGGCCGCTTTCAGGTGCGGCCCGTATTTCCATAAAAGAGGTAGTTTATGATAAAAGTAATGACCATTTTCGGCACAAGACCGGAAGCCATCAAGATGGCACCTGTGGTGCAGGAGCTGCTGCGCCATCCCGAATTCGATACGAAGGTATGTCTCACGGCACAGCACCGGGAGATGCTGGATCAGGTCGTCGGCCTGTTCGGCCTTCCCGTGGATTATGACCTGGACATCATGAAAAACGGGCAGACGCTCTATGATATCACCGAACGCGTCCTTCACGGCCTGCGGGAAGTGCTGGAAAAGGAAAGACCGGATTACGTTCTGGTTCACGGCGATACAACCACCACCTTCACGGCGGCGCTGGCAGCATTCTATGCCCAGATCAAGGTGGCCCATGTGGAAGCGGGGCTCCGCACGGGAAATCTGCTTTCCCCCTGGCCGGAGGAAGCCAACCGGCAGCTGACGGGCGTCCTGGCCAATCTTCACTTTGCGCCTACGGAAACGGCCCGGCAGAATCTGCTGAAGGAAAATAAAAAGGATGAAAATATTTTCGTAACCGGCAATACGGTCATTGATGCTCTGCTGGCTACGGTCAAGCCGGACTACCGGTTCGCCGACAGCGAAATCGAAGCGATTGAGGAACATAAGAGAGTCATTCTGGTAACGACCCACCGGAGAGAAAATCTGGGAGAACCGATGCGCCATGTATACCGGGCCATCCGCCGTCTGACGGAAGCACTGCCCGATACGGAAGTGGTATTCCCGGTTCATAAGAATCCGAAAGTGCGCCAGGTCGTCAATGAAGAGCTGGCAGGCCGTCCGGGCATCCATCTGGTGGATCCCATGGAATATGAACCTTTTACCAATCTGATGGCCCGGTCGGCGATCGTCCTCACCGATTCCGGCGGAATTCAGGAAGAGGCACCGGCTCTGGGCAAGCCTGTCCTGGTCCTGCGGGATACCACGGAAAGACCGGAGGCTGTGGAAGCCGGTACGGTCAAGCTGGTCGGCACCGATGAGGAAACGGTTTTCGAGACGGCATACCGGCTCCTGACCGACGAAAAAGCGTACAGAGCCATGGCGGAAGCGGTCAATCCCTACGGGGACGGCAAGGCTTCTGCCCGCATTGCGGAAGCCCTGCTCTATGCGGAACATCTCCGCACGGAAAAACCGTCCCGATTTATTGCGGGAAAATAAATGATTTATAGCCAAGTAAGAAATAGTATGATATACTGAAACAGTATAAAAGCATTTCAAACTCATTTAGCGCGCCTGTTTTTTGACAGCTCCTTCAGGGGAGGAGGGAGCCTGATGAAGCAAGAGGAAAAGAAGGAAACCAAAAAAGATGACTTCCGTCCGCTTCACAGCATTGCCGTTGCTTCCGGTGCGGGGATCACGCTGATCGTATCCATCGGGGTCGGCATGTGGCTGGGCCTTCGGGCTGATGAGTTTCTGGGGACCTCGCCGTTCGGCGTGATCATCTTCTCCATATTGGGAGGAGCCTCCGGCGTCTGGTCCGTGATTAAACAAATACTAGGAAAGTAAAAGAAACTTTATGAAATTCGACGTTGCATTCCCGAATTATGCGGTCCGTATGAACCGGTTCATTCTGGCGGGCTGCGCATTGGGGGCGGTCTTCCTGTTTGCCTGGAGGGACGCATCTTTTGCCATGGGCTGGGTCCTCGGCTGTCTTTTTCACGTCCTTTTCATGAAGTTTCTTCTCGTTAAATACAGGCAATGGGAGAAAGCAAAGAAGGATGCAGCCTTCATGGGACAGCACCTTTTTCTGTTTACTACCGCAAGGTTCATTCTGGAAATCCTGTTGTGTGTGGCAGTGGTACTTACCCAATGGGTAAATATCATGACCTTTTTAGCCGGCTTACTTATACTGCCTGCCATATCCGTAACGGATCGGCTTGCCAGTTTAATTAAGGAATAACTTTTCTTGACATCCATGTAAGAGAGAGGGGGTGAGATTATGCATCTGCACACGGGTACACACGTAGTGGAGCAGCTTTTCGGTATGTCCGTCAATATGGACACGATCTATACTACATGGCTTACAGCACTGATTGTTTTTATTTGTGTCCTGGCGGCCACAAGAGGCAGATCCCTTGTCCCGGGAGGCTGGCAGAACGTAGTGGAAATGCTCATCGAAGGTCTGTGCAATCAGTTCCGGGAAAACCTGGGACCGAAGTACCGTCAGGTTACCAGTATTTTCCTGACATTCTTCCTGTTCATTTTCACGGCAAATCAGATCGGTCTTCTTCCGACACAGCATCTGACCGCTTCTCCGACCAACGACGTGAATACCACCCTGGGTCTGGCCATTGCCAGTTCGCTTCTGATTCACTTTTATTTCATTAAGAATAAGGGCGTAGGCGGTTGGCTGAAGCATTTCTTTGAACCGTTCCCGGTTTTTGCCATCATGAACGTGATCGAAGAAATCGCAAGACCTATCACGCTGGCTATGCGTCTATTCGGCAACATTCTGGCCGGTGAAATCCTTCTGGAAATCCTGTATTTCCTCTGCCCCTGGTTTGTACCTATGATCTGGATCGCTTTTTCGCTGTTTGTCGGCGCGGTTCAGGCATACATTTTCACCACCCTGGCGTCTATGTATATGAGGGAATCCCTTTGATGCACAGTCTTCGCAACGGTTGGAAAACAGCGCCGCTGTTCAAACGGTACGGCACCGCCCGTCCAAACGGCATCTATTCTGAAAACAGCACCGTCTGTATAAACGGAAACATTTATTGATTCTTTAGGAGGAATTATTATTATGGATCAGACAATCGTCGTACAGTATTCTCTTATCGCTGCCGGAATTATTGCTGCTGCTGCTGCAATCGCTGCTGCATTCTCCGATTCCAAGGCTGCTGCTGCAGCTATCGAAGGCATGACCCGTCAGCCTGAAATGGCCGGCAAGCTCTTCACCAACATGCTGGTTGCTATCGGCCTGATCGAATCTATTCCGATTATCGCTATCGTTATCGCTCTGGTTCTCGTATTCGCTAACCCCTTTGTAAAATAATATTTCCGTACAAGAATATTATTAAGGAGGGATCGAATTGGTAGAACTGAATGGTACGCTGCTGATTCAGATCATTAACTTCGTCATCCTGGTTGCTCTCCTCGGACACTTCTGCTACAAGCCGGTACTGAAAGTACTGGATGAACGCAAGAACCGTATCCAGGGAGATCTCGATTCTGCCGCTGCTTCCAAGAAGGACGCAGAAGCTCTGAAGCTTTCCTATGAAGAAAAGCTGCAGGAAGCACAGGCCAAGGCTCAGGACATCGTCGACAAGGCAGTCAAGGAAGCCAAGGTTCAGGCAGAAGCACAGGTGAAGGAAGCTCACGCTGCTATCGAAAAGGAAAAAGACAACGCTGCTAAGCAAATCGAGAGAGAACGCAAGGAAGCTCTTGAAGAGCTCAAAGCTCAGATCGGTGTCCTTTCCTGCGATATCGCTGCAAAGATCATCAGCAAAAATATGACGCCGGAAGCAAATGACCGGCTGATTGCGGAAAGCATCGCAAAGCTTGATGCCCGCAAAACAGGTAAATAATCATGGATAAGAACGTAATCCTTGCGAAAAAGTATGGACGTGCCATCTATGAAATTGCCTCCGAGCAGAAATGCCTGGAACAAACCGAGGAAGATCTCCGGATGATTGCAGATGCAGTCACCAAGAATAAAGAGCTGAAGGATTTTTTGAATCATCCGCTCCTTTCCCGGGATGTCAAGAAAGATACGATAAAGAAATTATTTGAGGGCAAGGTTCAGCCTGTTGTCCTGCAATTCTGCTATGTCGTCATGGACAGAGACCGTTTCGGCGTTTTCCCGCTGATGGTTGAATATTTCACCGACATGGCTCATCAGGGACTTGGTATCGAAGAGGCGGTCGTTACATCCGCTTTCCCGCTCAGCAAGTCTCAGGCTGAGATGCTGAAGGATAAACTCTCCGAAATCACGGGCATGAAGATTATCCTGAAGCAAAAAGTGGATGCGGCCTTGATCGGCGGATTTACCGTACAGGTAGGCGACCGTCTCATCGACGGATCCGTAGCAAGACAGCTGGAAACACTTAAAGAGAGTATGATGCATTGATTGAGGTGACTTATAGGAAATGAAAATCAGTTCAGATGAAATTACATCTGTCATTAAAAAACAGATTGAAAACTACAAAGTAGACCTCAATGTCGATGAAGTTGGTTCCGTTCTCGAAGTCGGCGACGGCATTGCTCACGTTTACGGTTTGCAGAACTGCATGGCCGGCGAACTGCTTGAGCTCCCGAACGGCGTATACGGCATGGCACTGAACCTGGAAGAAAGCAACGTAGGCTGCGTACTTCTTGGACAGTCCGAAACCATTAAGGAAGGCGACACGGTCAAGAGAACCGGCCACCTTATGCAGGTTCCGGTAGGCAACGCAGTTATCGGCCGCGTAGTCAACGCACTCGGACAGCCGATTGACGGCAAAGGCGAGATCAAGACCGACGAATTCCGCGACATTGAAATCAAGGCACCGGGCATTGCCGACAGACAGCCGGTTAATGTACCGCTGCAGACAGGTCTGAAATCCATCGACTCCATGGTTCCGATCGGACGCGGTCAGCGCGAACTGATCATCGGCGACCGCGGCACCGGCAAAACGGCTATCGCGATCGATACCATCCTGAACCAGAAGGGTCAGAACGTTATTTGTATTTATGTATCCATCGGCCAGAAGAACTCCAACGTCGTACGTGTATACGAAAAGCTGAAGGAAGCTGGCGCTATGGATTACTCCATCATCGTCCATGCAGGCGCATCCGAAGGCTCCCCGATGCAGTATCTGGCACCGTACTCCGGCGTCTCCATCGCAGAACACTTCATGCACCAGGGCAAGGATGTCCTCATCATTTATGATGACCTCTCCAAGCACGCTGTAGCATACCGTGCAATGTCCCTGCTGCTCCGCCGTCCGCCGGGACGTGAAGCTTATCCGGGCGATGTATTCTATCTGCATTCCCGTCTGCTGGAACGTGCAGCCCGCCTGAACGAACAGATGGGCGGCGGCTCCATCACCGCTCTGCCGATCATTGAAACCCTGGCAGGCGACGTAGGCGCATACATTCCGACCAACGTTATTTCCATTACCGACGGCCAGATTTATCTGGAAACCGGCCTCTTCTATTCCGGTATCCGTCCGGCAATCAACGTAGGTCTGTCCGTATCCCGCGTAGGCGGCAGTGCACAGATCAAAGCTATGAAGCAGGTAGCAGGTACCCTTCGTCTGGATCTGGCACAGTACAGAGAACTGGCTGCATTCGCACAGTTCGGTTCCGACCTGGATGCTGCCACCAAGGCACAGATCGACCGCGGCCAGAGAACCACGGAAATTCTGAAGCAGCCGCAGTATACCCCGTATCCGGTTGAAGACCAGGTACAGGCTATCTATGTAGCTGTTAAGGGCTTCCTGGATGACATCGCAGTAGAAAAAGTCGTTGACTTTGAACACCAGGTACTGGCATTCCTCCACAGCTCCCATCCGGAAATCGGAGAGGATATCGTGAAGACAAAGAAACTGACCGAAGAAAACGAAGAACGCCTCAAGGCTGCTATCCTCGAATTCAAGGAACGTTACGCTGCATCTGAGGAAAAGTCTGAAAAAGCAGAGGGGTGATCTGATTGGAAAGTACGCGTGATATAAAAGGGCGCATTAAATCTGTCACCAACATCCAGCAGATTACCAAAGCTATGAAGATGGTTGCCGCTGCCCGCCTCCGCAAGGCAGAGGAAAAAGCAAACGGCTCCCGTCCCTATGCTGAAAAAATCGGAGAGCTCTTGCGCCGGGCTGCTTCGGTAACACCCGGCTTTACCAGCCCGCTTCTTCGGAAGGGCGAAGTAAAGAAGGTCGGCTATCTCATTATCAGTGCAGATAAAGGCCTGGCCGGCGCTTATAACTCCAATGTTATGAAGCGTACCATGCAGGAAATCTCCGGCAAGGATCGTTCGGATTATGCTCTTTTCCTCTGCGGGAAACAGGGCCGGAATTATCTGAAATTCCGCGGATACGAACTTGATTCCTATCATTTCGGCTTTTCTGATAAGCCTTCCGCTCAGGACTCCATTGACATTGCCAAGGAAATGGTAGACGCTTTTGTCAAGGAAGAAGTGGATGAGGTCTATATCATTTATACGAAATTTATTACCGCTCTCCGTCAGCAGGTAAAGGTGGAGAAGCTTCTCCCCGTAGAAACCCCGGCGGACGAAGAGCAGGAAGCAGCAAACGGTGCGGCTGCAGGGGAAGTACCCTATATTTTCCTCCCCGACGCATCTGCCGTCCTGACCCGGCTGCTCCCTGAATATGTACAGGTACAGGTTTACAATGCAATGCTGCAGTCCGCTGCGTCCGAACTGGGAAGCCGTATGGCTGCCATGTCTGCCGCAACCGACAATGCAACG
The DNA here is from genome assembly GCA_900557365.1 of uncultured Dialister sp. Next base: position 20,552 of record UPXR01000008.1, read on the forward strand.
GAAAGAATTGCCGACCTCAACCTGTCTTACAACAAGGCAAGACAGGCACAGGTTACCAACGAAATTTCCGAAATCGTCGGCGGTGCTGCTGCGCTTGAATAACCCGTATTACGTTTTAAGGAGGAATGCTTCTTCATGGCAAATGAACAGAAGATGCAGGTAGGTAAGGTTGTACAGGTCATCGGTGCGGTAGTCGATATCGCTTTCGATGACGACAAAGAACTGCCTGCCATCTATAATGCAATCCATATAAAGGATGATAAACACGGCGTTCCTGTTGATGTTATCTGTGAAACCATGCAGCACCTGGGCGACGGCGTCGTTCGTACCGTTGCAATGAGTTCTACAGACGGCATGGTACGTGGAATGCAGGCTGTCGACACAGGCCGCGCTATTGCAGCTCCTGTAGGAGACGGCTGCCTGGGACGTATTTTCAACGTTCTCGGCCAGACAGTAGATAAGGACCCGACTCCGGTAAAGGCTGATGATTATTGGCCGATTCACCGTCCGGCTCCGGAATTCAAGGACCAGTCCCCGGCTGCTCAGATTTTCGAAACAGGCATTAAGGTCGTTGACCTGATCTGCCCGTACGCTAAGGGCGGTAAGATCGGTCTGTTCGGCGGCGCAGGCGTAGGCAAGACGGTCCTCATTCAGGAACTGATCCACAACGTTGCAACCGAACACGACGGCTGCTCCGTATTCTGCGGCGTAGGCGAACGTACCCGTGAAGGCAATGACCTTTGGGGTGAAATGAGAGAATCCGGCGTATTGAACAAGGTTGCCCTTGTATACGGCCAGATGAACGAACCGCCGGGAGCACGTATGAGAGTTGCTCTGACCGGTCTGACCATGGCGGAATATTTCCGTGATAAGCAGAACCAGGACGTACTGCTCTTCGTCGACAACATTTTCCGTTTCGTACAGGCAGGCTCCGAAGTATCCGCCCTTCTGGGACGTATGCCTTCCGCCGTAGGTTACCAGCCGACACTGGCTACCGATATCGGCGAACTGCAGGAACGAATCACCTCCACAAAGAACGGCTCCATCACCTCCATTCAGGCCGTATATGTACCGGCCGATGACTTGACGGACCCGGCTCCGGCAGGCGTATTCACCCACCTGGATGCTACCACCGTATTGAACCGTTCCATCGCAGAACTGGGTATCTATCCGGCAGTAGATCCGCTGGACTCCACTTCCCGTATCCTCGACCCGAACGTACTCGGCAAGGACCACTACGAAGTAGCCCGCGGCGTACAGGCTATCCTGCAGCGCTATAAGGAACTCCAGGATATCATCGCGATCCTCGGTATGGAAGAACTTTCCGATGATGATAAAGTCATCGTTGCCCGCGCAAGAAAGATTCAGAGATTCCTGTCTCAGCCGTTCTTCGTAGCTGAACAGTTCACAGGCTCCCCGGGTAGATATGTACCGCTGAAGGAAACCATCAGAGGCTTCAAGGAAATCCTTGCAGGCGAACATGATGACCTTCCGGAAGGCGCATTCTACATGGTCGGCACAATTGATGAAGCAATCGAAAAGGCTGAAAAGATGAAGAAAGGGGAATAAGCCATGGCTGATACCCTTACGAATCCTATGCACGTCGAAGTTATTTCCCCGGACGGCCCGATTTACGTCGTTGACGGCGCAGATATGGTCGTTGCCCGCGCTCTGGACGGTGAATTCGCTGTCATGAAGCGCCACCTTCCCCTTGCAGCTGCGCTCGATATGTGCGTAGTCCGCGTAAAGAAGGGCGGCAGTGAGGAAAAAATTACCTGCTTCGGCGGCTTCCTTGAAAACAAGGATAACCACGTAAACATCGTGGCGCCTATTGCCGAGCTGGCTGAGAATATCGACATAGCCCGTGCACAGGCTTCCAAAAAGCGTGCAGAAGACAGACTGGCTTCTCAGGATGCCAGCATCGATTATGAAAGAGCCAAGCAGTCCCTGCATCGTGCCCTTATCCGTCTTCAGGCGGCAGGAAAATAATCCGTCAAGGAAATGAAAATCCGCTCCTCCGGGAGCGGATTTTTTTGCTTCCGTTCCCTGAAAGAATGCTTCCGTTCGGGGAATGGATTCCCTATAAGTATGCTATAATAAAGATAACAGATAGATTCGGATTTTATGCAAGGAGGGAAATACCATGGATGAGGAATTTGAAATTTTCAGACGCGGTACATGCCGCTATTTCAAGGAACTGACTCCGGTACCGGATGAAGATCTGCTTACTCTGGTCAAAGCGGGCATGCAGGCCCGGGCGGTAGGGAATCAGAAAGCAAGAGAATTCATCATCGTTACACGGGAAGACCTGGTCAAGGCGATCTCACACAACAGCATCATAGCAGGTCCGGCGAGAAAAGCTTCTGCGGTCATTGCTATCGTGGGCAAGCCGGAAGGGATTACCTTCCCGGAGGAATGGTCCTTTGACTGCGCTGCAGCAGCACAGAATATTCTGATCGAAGCAGAACATCTCGGACTGTCCACGCTGTGGATGCAGGTCTATCCCTATCAGGACAGAAAGGTTCATCTTCGCCACCTCCTGGACATTCCGGACAGCCTGGAACCGTTCTGCGTCATTGCCGTAGGCTATGCGGACAAGAGGCCGGTCCGTATGAACCGCTACGATGAAAGGGAAGTTTCCTACGATTTGTTCGGAAGCCGCAAAAAATAAATACGGAAGAGAATCCGGTACTGCCAGGTACCGGATTTTTTTTGCCGGATTTTCAGGAGAGGGCAGATATCTCTTGTAAAATAGAAAAAATATGATATAATCAATATAGAAAAAGTTAGATATTACATTATCCAAAGCAGGATAAGAAAGGAAAACATGATGAAAGAAATACAGAGCAGAGAAGATTTTGAACAGGAAATTATCGGTCATCCCGGATACAGTGTGGTGGACTTCTGGGCATCCTGGTGCGGTCCGTGCCGCATGATGGCGCCGGTGCTGGAAGCAGCGGATCAGGAGCTCGGCAATGAGATTCATTTTACCAAGTGCAATGTGGACATGAATCAGGAGCTGGCAGCTCAGTACGGCATCATGTCCATCCCGACGGTGATTCTTTTCAAGGACGGACAGGAAATTCACCGCATGATCGGCGCCGTGCCGGCACAGAGCTTTATGGCAGAGCTCAGAGCTCATATGTAAGAACAGGAAAAGCGCGGGAAAACCGCGCTTTTTTCATGGGATAAAATTTTTCAAAAAAAGACTTGCCAGAAAAATTGACCCGGAGTATAATATCTACAGTTGACCAAGAGTCAATATGCTTCGAGGTTTCCCCAGACTTCGAAGAATCTCCAGAAAATCGATAAGGAGGTGCAGATTTCTTTATTTCATACAGAAAACAACCAATTGATTCTCTCTCTTTGAAAGTTCCCGGCGGCTCCCCAAACGCCGGGGATTTTTTATTGGGAAAAGAAGGGAAAACAGGCGCCGGCAGGACCGATTTTCTCCTCGGAAGACCGGTACACCTTTTTGTTTTATGAGGCCCGGTACCTTTCTCGGCAATCGGTTTTCTGCGGACGGGGATAATCTGCCGCGGCTTAAAGAACGATATCGGGCTGCGGTCCCCGGGAGATGCAGCAGGCAGTCTCCTGTTCTTATAAACGGTCATGGCAGGGCGAAGACATCGGACAGGAGAAGAGTATGAAAAATATGTAAAAATGCAGAGAACCCGGAGGCAGCGTTCTTTCGGTGGGGGGATGCGTGCAATAAGAAATGCCGGATGGCTGCTGCGGAGATTTGGGAAGAGGGAAGCTGCCGGTTCCGATATTTTTTTTCCTGCACAGAAAAACGCTCTTCCGGCGGGATGACCATTTCGTCGGAAGAGCGTTTCCGTTCTTTTCAATTTTGCGTTTAAAGCAGGGCTATCGGGCTTTGCGTCAGATCTTGGAGTTCGGGGACATGCTGGTATCTCCCGGGTCCCAAATGACGATCTGCCCCGCTTTCAGGCTTTTCTGCACATCAATGGTGCGCTGGTTGGAGGAGCCTTTGAAAAGGAGGGTGATATCCTTTTTTTCGAGCATGAATTCTCCGTCGACGAGTACGTCGATCCGCTTCAGCAGCTCCATGGTTTCCGGCATGATCTTGGCAAAATGGCCCAGCAGATCACGGTCGAAGAGGTAGCCGGTGAAGCACCAGATGGTTTTCTGCGGATACATTTCCTTGAAGCGGGTGACCAGGGACAGGAGGCCTTTCTGGTTGACCGGTTCCATCGGTTCCCCGCCGAGGAGGGTCAGTCCTTCGTAATATTCCTGTCCGCATTCCTCCAGGATATAGTCCTCAATGTCCTTCGTGAAATCTTCCCCGTACTGGAAATCCCAGGTCTCCGGGTTGAAGCAGCCCCGGCAGTGGTGGGTGCAGCCGGAGACGAAGAGAGAAAACCGGATGCCCGGTCCGTTGGAAATATCATATTCCTTGTAATTGGCGTATTTCATAATGTCCTCCGATGAAGAAAAGGGCGGCGGTGCCGCCCCTTGCAGGTATGGATTACAGGTGAAGAACTCTGTCCTTGATTTCCTGGGTACGGCCCTGGTTCCAGAACTGGGTGCCGATATAGCCGCAGGTTCTTCTGGCTACGCTCATCTTGTGCTGGTCTCTGTTTCCGCAGTGCGGGCATTCCCAGACGAGCTTGCCGTTTTCGTCTTCTACGATCTGGATTTCTCCGTCATAGCCGCAGACCATGCAGTAGTCGCTCTTGGTATTGAGTTCTGCGTACATAATATTTTCATAGATGTACTTCATGACTGTGAGAACGGCAGGAATATTGGTCTGCATATTCGGGACTTCGATGTAGGAAATCGCACCGCCCGGGGAGAGACGCTGGAAATCGGATTCAAATTTCAGTTTATGGAATGCATCGATCGGTTCTGCCACATGGACATGATAGGAATTGGTGATGTAGTTCTTATCGGTGACACCTTTGATGATGCCGAAACGCTTCTGGAGGCATTTGGCGAACTTGTAGGTGGTGGATTCCATCGGGGTGCCGTATACGGAGTAGGAAATGTTTTCCGCTTTTCTCCATTCGGCGCATTTGTCATTCAGGCGCTGCATGACAGCCATGCTGAATTTCCGGCCTTCTTCCGTGGTATGGGAAACGCCGAGCATGCGGACGCACATTTCATACAGACCGGCATAGCCGAGAGAAATGGTGGAGTAGTTGTTGAAGAGGAGCTTATCAATGGTTTCGCCCTTTTTCAGACGGGCCAGTGCGCCGTACTGCCAGAGGATCGGTGCTACATCGGAAACCGTGCCGAGCAGTCTTTCATGGCGGCAGCGGAGTGCCCGATGGCAGAGCTCCAGTCTTTCATCGAGAATCTTCCAGAATTTATCCATATCGCCGTAGGAGGAGCATGCTGCATCCACCAGGTTGATGGTGACTACGCCCTGATTGAAACGGCCGTAATACTTGTGCGCACCGTTTTCGCCCAGACCCTCCGTATCGGGGGTAAGGAAGGAACGGCAGCCCATGCAGGGATATACATCGCCGTTCTTCAGCTGCTTCATGATCTTGGCGGAAATATAGTCGGGCACCATTCTCTTTGCGGTGCATTCCGCAGCGAGCTTGGTGAGGTAGTAATACTTGGAGTCATCATGGATATTGTCTTCATCCAGAACATAAATCAGCTTCGGGAAAGCCGGGGTGATCCATACGCCCTGCTCATTCTTGACGCCCTGCATGCGCTGGCGGAGGACTTCCTCAATGATCATGGCCAGATCTTTCCGGGTCTGTCCGTCCGGCACTTCATCCAGGTACATGAACATGGTAACAAACGGAGCCTGGCCGTTGCAGGTCATGAGGGTGATCAGCTGGTACTGAATGGTCTGGATACCGGATTTGATTTCTTCCTTCAGACGGCGTTCGGCGATCTTGCCGATGATTTCCTTATCCATGGATTCGCCGGTTTCCTTCCGTTCGGCGATGACTTCACGGATGATCTTCTGACGGGAAATATCAACGAAGGGAGCCAGATGCGCCAGGGTGAAGGACTGGCCGCCGTACTGGTTGGAGGCAACCTGCGCTACGATCTGGGTGGTGACATTGCAGGCGGTAAAGAAGGAATGGGGCTTCTCAATGAGGGTCTGGCTGATGACCGTACCGTTCTGAAGCATATCCTCCAGATTGATCAGATCGCAGTTGTGTTCTCTCTGAGCAAAGTAATCCGCATCGTGGAAATGAATGATTCCTTCCTCATGGGCTTTGACAATATCTTCCGGAAGGAGAAGTCTTTTTGTCAGATCCTTGGAAACTTCCCCGGCCATGTAATCGCGCTGGGTGGAATTGATGACAGGATTCTTATTGGAGTTTTCCTGCTTGACTTCCTCATTGGAAAGGTTGATCAGGGAGAGGATTCCGTCATCGGTGGTATTGCTCTTGCGGGAGATTTCTCTCTTGTAGCGGTAGCGGACATATTTCTGTGCGACCTCGTAGCCGCGCATCTTCATGATGCCTCTTTCCACCATATCCTGGATGTCCTCCACGTTGCAGGCATGGGAATATCCGGAGATTTCCTTGGCAATCGTATCGGCGACGGCCTGAATCTGGTAGCTGCTCAGCTGATGGATCAGTTCCACTTCCTTGTTGGCCTTTTCGATGGCATGGATGATTTTGGTGATATCAAAAGCCACTTCTGTGCCGTTTCTTTTGATTACATTTGTCCTGACCTGAATCGTATTCTTTTCTGCCTGTTCCATCTCGAGCACCTCCGGGAAAGTGTGTAAACCCGGGTATTGTCCGGGAATTATATTGATTTTTAAGAATATAATACTAAATATAGTTTGTTTAATTTTTGCACAAACACAATATGTTGTGACCGTGAATTATGATACAACAGATCGGGGATTTTGGCAAGCAGGAAGATAAGGGGCCGGAAAAGGGATAAAAGGGACGGAACAGGCGATAAAATAAAGAGAAAACGGCTTTGAATCTGCTTTTTGGAGAAAAAAGATTTCCGGAAAATTTTGAAAGGAAAGTTCTATAGGACGATATAAAAAGTTCTATGGGACGATATCTCTGAAACAGGCTTGACAGAGAACGGCTTCTTCCTGCCGGGGAAGAATTGGTATAATTACAGAAGCAATGAAAAATGAGGTGCGTATGGACGGTATGGACTGGGGCCTGCTGTATGCGGCGGGGATCAACGGAATTGCTTTTTGTGCATATGGGCTGGATAAGCGGCGGGCTGTCCGGGGAGAGTGGCGGATTTCGGAGCGGACGCTCCTGCTTCTGGCTTTCCTCGGCGGAGCGGCAGGAGCTTTCCTGGGCATGAAGGTGTTTCACCATAAGACGCGGCACCGGAAATTTTCTCTGGGTGTGCCCCTTCTTCTCCTGATGCAGGCCGCAGGATGCTGGCTTTTTTTCTGAAAGGCCTCTGCTCCGTAAAATGACCGCTTTGCGGCGGATAAGGTGATTTTTTCTGCAAATCGCAAATATGATGGGAAAATCTATGGTATAATAAATATAACTGAAAGGGAGCAGCAGAGCTTCCGATGAACGGTATGTGATGATAAAGTTTCTGTCCGGAGGGCGTGCAGGAACTTTTATTTTCCCGAAAAACCGGCAAGGGGGTGTTCCTTCTTGCTTTTTTATGTGGTCCCGGAGAGAGAAGGAGGATAATATGGCAGTAGAGGAACGATTTCGCGGAGCTCTTTTGGGAGGTGCCTGCGGAGATGCACTGGGGTATTCTCTGAAGGCGCTCTCTGTGGCGAGAATCAAACATCGATTCGGACCGTTCGGGCTCCGTACACTCGTTTGTGATTTAAAGAACGGAAAGCTGGCCAGTGTTTCGGAAAATACACAGCTGGCGCTGGCCACCATGGACGGAATTCTGTGGGCCGATGCCAAAAAGATCAAACCGGAAGAAGGCATTTACCGGGGCTACATGCGGTGGTACTACAGCCAGACCGGGGAGGAACCCCGCAGAGGACAGCGGACATGGATGCGCCGGCAGTCCCATGAGAGGGAATTCTGCCTGCTTCGGGAAAAATTCATGCATGACCGGAGAGATCCGGAGGACGGCCTGCTGTCTGCTTTTTCCCGGGAGGGAAGAGGCTCGGCAAAAAATAAGGTGAATGAAAGTGCAGGCAGTGCCGTTCTTTCCCGCGGGGTTCCGATCGGACTGATTTTTGCCGGTGACCCGAAGGCTGCTTTCGATTTGGCAGTCGCTGCCGGTCAGTTTTCCCATTCCCTGCCGGAGGGATACTATGCGGCGGGCGGATTTGCCGCATTGATTTCCTGTCTCGCTGACGGATATACGCTGCCGAAGGCCATTGGACGGATGGAGGAGCTGCTGCAGAAGTACCACAAAACCGATAAGATTCTTTCTCTGACGGAAGCGGCGGTGGGACAGGCCAATAACCGTCCCGCAGGAAAGACAGGAACGTGGGACCATCTGGACAGCATTGATTCCCTGGGCAGGGGACATGCCGCAGCAGAGGCGCTGGCGATTGCGCTGTACTGTGCGCTTTCCGTGGATGATCCGCTGGATGCCGTCATCGTATCGGCAAACCACAGCGGACGAAGCAATGCGACCGCCTTTGTGACGGGAGCCATCGAAGGCGCCCGGTTCGGAGAAAAGGTTTTCCCGACCTACTGGACAGACAATCTGGAGGGAGAAAAGGCGCTGCGCTTCATGAGCGATCATCTGTGGCACGTTTTCGAAAAATATCATCCCGCTTTCCGGTGAGAACAGGGGGCACATCCGCGGGGATGTGCCTTTTTTGCGGCCCGGAAAGGCCGGACGGGACAGAAAGGCAGCGTCCCCGGAAAGGAAGACCGGCAAACCGGAAGCGGTAGGAACCGGTCTGAAATGATATAATAAAAAAGATAGTTTCAAAAAAACGGACGGCAAAGCTGTCCGGAAAAAGATTTCAGAAAAGAGAAAGGAGGGGATTCCATGGGGCCGCGGGATATATTGAAACAGTATTTCGGCTATTCCGCATTCCGGCCGGTGCAGGAAAAGGTGATTCTGTCCATTCTGCACGGAAAGGATGTGGTGGCCATCATGCCCACGGGAGCGGGCAAATCGATCTGCTTCCAGATTCCTGCGCTTTTGCTGCCCCACGGAACGGTGATCATTTCCCCTCTGATTTCTCTGATGAAGGATCAGGTGGAAGCCCTGCGGGAGCAGGGACTGCCTGCGTCCTATGTGAACAGCACGATTCCCTTTGCGGAATCCATTGAGCGTCTCCGCGACCTGTACCGGGGACGGATCAAGCTGCTTTATATGGCACCGGAAAAGCTGGAGCCTTCCTATTTTACGGAATGTCTGGCCAAGGTGCCCATTTCCATGGTGGTTATTGATGAAGCCCACTGCGTTTCTCAGTGGGGGCATGATTTCCGTCCGTCCTACCGGAAAATCAAAAGCTTCGTGGACAGTCTGCCTCACCGGCCGCTGGTGACAGCCTTCACGGCTACGGCGACTCCGCTGGTGGAATCGGATATGAGGAAAAGTCTGGGACTGGAAAAAGCAGAGGTCTTCCGCACCGGTCTGGACCGGCCGAATCTGTCTTTCCGGGTTCTGCACAGCAGGGACAGGAAGCAGTTCATCCTGCGCTATGTGAAATCCCACCGGAAGGACAGCGGCATCATTTACTGCGCCACCCGGAAGAATGTGGATGAGCTCTGCGATTACCTCTGTGCGAGAGGCATTGACGCCGGGCGGTATCATGCAGGCATGGACGATGAAGACCGGCGGAAGTCGCAGGAGGATTTTTCCTTCGACAATATCCGGGTCATGGTGGCGACCAATGCATTCGGCATGGGCATCGACAAATCGAATGTACGATATGTCATTCATTACAATATGCCGAAAAATCCCGAGTCGTACTATCAGGAAGCAGGCCGGGCCGGACGGGACGGTGCGGCGGCGGAATGCATTCTCCTCTACGGCGGGAACGATGTGCGTCTCCAGCGTTTTCTGATCGATCAGGGAAACCAGGAGGATGAGCAGAAAAAGATGGATTATCACCGCCTGTCGGTCATGGTGGATTACTGTCAGACCGCATCGTGTCTCCGCAATTTCCTTCTGGCCTATTTCGGGGAAGAGGTGAAGGAGCCCTGCGGGCACTGCAGCAACTGTGAAAATCAGGGCGCCCGGGTGGATGTGACCGATACGGCATCCATTATTTTCCGAACCGTGCGCAGCCTGAAGGAAAGCTTCGGAGCAAGCATGGTGGCCGCCGTGGCACAGGGGGCAAAGCGGAAGGAGCTCCTGGAGCGGGGGCTGCAGGAAATCCCCACCTACGGAAAGCTTTCTTTTGCCAAACTGCCGCAGGTGAAAAGCTTCATCCATTCCCTGCTGGCTGACGGCTATCTGTCCCGGGAGGGCGATCCCTACCCGGTGCTGACGCTCAATGACCGGAGCCGGTCTGTCCTGGACGGGAAAGGTCGTGTGATGGGGCTTCCCATCGGAGCGGAGGAGGCTTCTCTGGAAGCAGCGGTGGAAACGGGAACTTCCCGGAATGCAATCCGCCGCACAGACCTGTTTGAGAAGCTGCGCCGCCTTCGGGGAGAGCTGGCGCAGGAGGAGCATGTGCCGCCCTTTGTGGTCTTTTCCGATGCCACTCTGGAGGATATGGCGGAAAAGCGGCCGGTCAATGAGGATGAAATGGAGCAGGTCCACGGGGTGGGCGCGTTCAAGCTGAAAAAATACGGCGCCCGTTTTCTGGCTGTTATCCGGGCGGAAACGGCCGGACCTGTGGTGGAAAAGGATACAGCCCGTCCGGGACTTTCCGGTGTGGATGAGGAAATCTACGAAGCCATGGATCTGTACCGGAAGTATCTGGCGGAAAAGAACGGGACCACGGCGCCGTCGGTCTTTACCAATCAGGTGCTGGGGGAAATGCTGAAGGAAAAGCCCCGGGAAGTGATGACGCTGATGAACCTGCCCGGCGTATCCTCTGCGGCGGCGCTCCGTTACGGCGGGGGATTCCTGCGGCTGCTCGAACGGGGCAGCAGGAAGAATTTCTTTGACGGCCAGGTGTGGAGCCGTCTGCGGAAATACAGGAGGGATCTGGCGAAATCACTGAAGATCGGGGAAGAGGAAGTCTTCACCGATACACAGCTCCGGCTTCTGGTCCTGCTCCGTCCGAAAAATGCGGCGGAAACGGCGAAATTTCTCTGCCTGCCGAAGGCATACTGTGAATCCCGGGGCAGTTCCTTCCTGTACCTGATGCGGGCGGGCGGAACCTCCGGTCTGAAAAAGAAGAATCATACCGGGGAGACCGCCGGGGCTGATGAAAATGATGAAGAAAGTAAGAAACGGGGCCGGACATCAAAAAGCGGCCGGTATTCTCTCTTCCTGAGCCTGGCCCGGCTGCGGGATCAGATTTCCGAGCAGGAAAAGCAATCGCCGGAGCGCATTGCCGCAGAGGATACGCTGCAGCGCCTTTCCGGCGGCGATGAAGAAGCGCTGGAGCGCATTCCCGACGGATATCGGGAACAGTTCCGCCGGCTTCTTGAAAGAAGATGAACATTTTCCGGGAAACCGGAGTTGCAAAGCGGAAAACCGCTGATGAGAAAAGGAGTGTTTCCATGAGTCTTGCCGATGTACAATACCTGGGAATCATAAAGAATATTCTGGAGCAGGGAGCGCTGGGGCAGAACCGGACAGGGATGCCTGCATACAAGCTGCCCCATCAGATTATGCAGTTTGATTTGGAAAAGGAATTTCCCATCCTGACCACAAAATTTGTGGCTTTCAAAACGAGTGTGAAGGAAATCCTCTGGATCTGGCAGAAGCAGTCCAATGATGTGCGCCTGCTGCAGCAGTGGAACTGTCATATATGGGATGAATGGATGCGGGAGGACGGCACCATCGGAAAGGCCTACGGCTACCAGCTGGGCAGGTACCATCAGGTGGATACGCTTCTGGAAACGCTGAAAAAAGACCCGCAGAGCCGCCGCATGGTGGTGGACCTGTGGAATGTGCAGGACCTTCCCGATATGGCGCTTTACCCCTGCGCCTTCCTGACCATGTGGGATGTATCCGGCGACGGCCGGCTGAACTGCATGCTGGTCCAGCGAAGCGGCGATATGGGACTGGGCGTGCCCTTCAATATGGCGCAGTATGCCGCACTGGTGTGCATGATTGCCCAGGTGTCCGGCCTTCGTCCGGGGCTTTTCACCCATGTAATCAACAATGCCCATATTTATGCGAACCATGAAGCACAGCTGCGGAGGCAGCTGGAACGCCTGCCTGAGGCCTATGAAGCGCCGAAGCTCGTTCTGAATCCGGACATTAAGAACTTTTATGATTTCAGGCCGGAGGACATTGTCCTGGAAAATTACCGGCATCACGGAAAACTGGCTATGGAGGTGTCCGTATGAGCCTGTCCGTCATCGTAGCCCGTGCAAAAAACGGGGTCATCGGCAAAGACAATACCCTGATCTGGCATCTTTCCGACGACCTGAAACGGTTTAAGGCACTGACCATGGGCCATCCCATCATCATGGGGAGAAAAACCTTTGAAAGTCTGCCCAAAGTTCTCCCGGGGCGCACCCATTATGTGCTGACCGGAAACCGGGCATACGCGGCACCGGAAGGAGTCCTTCTTTTCCACAGTCCGGAGGAGCTTCTGGCAGCTTTGCCGGAGGGAGAAAATTTCCTCATCGGCGGAGAGCATATGTACCGGGCGCTTCTGCCGCAGGCGGATACGCTGTATATCACGGAAATTGAAGAAGACTTCGAAGGGGATGCGTATTTCCCCGAATTTTCCGAAGAGGAGTGGGAGCTGGTATCCTCCGAAAAAGGGGAAGGGCTGCCCGCACACCGTTTCAATGTGTATAAAAGAAAATAAGAACAGGGAATTTCAGAGAAAAGAGGGATACTCATGCGCTGCGCAGTCAGATACTATTCCAGAGGCGGAAATACGGAAAGAGTGGCCCGGGCCATTGCGGGGGAACTGGAAACCGATGCTTATACTACGGATACGCCGCTGAAGGAGTATGCCGATGTCCTGCTGGTGGGAAGCGGGATGTACGCCGGACACATCGATCCCCATGTGAAGCAGTTCCTGGAGGAGCTGGACCCGAAGAAGACCGGAAAGGTGGCCTTTTTTGCCACGTCCATGACATCGGGAAAGAAGCTGGACCTGGAAGTCCGGGAAATCCTGGACCGGAAGGGGATTCCCATGGAAGAGGAAACCTTCCACTGCCGGGGACGGTTCCTGATTTTCCACATCAGCCGGCCCAACCGGCTGGATCTCCGGGCGGCGAGACAGTTTGCGGACCGGTACAGAGAAGAATAAAATACATCGGGATTCCCGACAGCCTGCGCAAGCAACGGCTCCGCAGGCTTTTTTGATGGGCTGATCTGTCAGAAAAAGGCAAATTATTTATATTCTTCTATACAGATTAGACGGCGAATGTTTTAATTTTTTTCGGGGAAGATGATTTGGAATGTCAATTAATAAATAGTTTGTTTTGACTCGCCCTAATAATAAAAGGGATACTTAAAATAATAAAATCGGCAGACCTTCAAAGAATATTTTGGTATATTGACTAATTAAGAAACGGTGTACTATAATCTTCCCGTAATCAGTCATCCAGAGAAGGAGGGAGCAGTAATGCTTTTGACAGAAGCCAGAGAAGGAAAAATTCTGCGGATTGCGCGGATCTCCGGAACGGAGGAAGAAAGACGGGAATTGGCCCGGAAAGGTCTTGTGGTGGATAATGAGCTGGAAATCATTTCCTGCCGCAGCGGAAGCATGATTGTTTCCGTGCAGGGAAGAAGGATTGCTCTGGACCGTTCCATGGCGGAAAAGGTTCATTTTTAACAGGAGGTGTCGGAATGAAAACATTGAAGGATGTGCCGGTGGGACAGTCTGCCCGGGTGCTTAAGGTAGGCGGAGAGGGACCGCTGCGCAGAAGAATCCTGGATATGGGAATCACGAAGGGGGTTTCCATTTATGTCAGAAAGCTGGCTCCTCTGGGAGATCCCATGGAGCTTACCGTAAGAGGATATGAGCTTTCGATCCGGAAATCCGAAGCGGAAGTCATTGAGGTTGAATAAATTTTTTAAGGAGATGTATTTTGAAAATACGCATTGCACTGGCAGGGAATCCGAACTGCGGAAAGACCACCCTGTTCAATGAATTAACCGGCAGTTCCCAGTATGTGGGAAACTGGCCGGGTGTTACTGTGGAAAAGAAGGACGGTCTCCTGAAAGGACGGGAGGATGTCATCATCCAGGATCTGCCGGGGATTTATTCCCTGTCTCCGTATACGCTGGAGGAGAAGGTGGCCCGGAATTACCTGGTCAATGAAAAGCCCGATGCGGTCCTGAATATCATCGACGGAACCAATCTGGAACGGAATCTGTATCTGACGACCCAGCTGATCGAGCTGGGATTCCCCGTCGTGATTGCCATCAATATGATGGATCTGGTCCGGAAAAGAGGAGACACTCTGGATATTGAAAGGCTGGGAAAAGAGCTGGGCTGCCAGGTCGTGGAAATATCGGCTCTCCGCGGGGAGGGCTGCCGGGAAGCGGCTCTGCTGGCGGTAAAGGCGGCAGAGGAGAAGATGCCAATCCGTCTGCCCAGCGTATTTACCGGGAGCGTGGAGCATGCTCTTGCGCATATTGAGGAATCTATCCAGGACCGGGTCAAACCGGAATTTCTGCGGTGGTATTCGATCAAGGTATTTGAACGGGACCCCGGGGCGCTGGCCGATCTGCAGCTGCCGCCGGACCTGAGAGACCATCTGGAAGGTCATATCCGGGACTGCGAGGAGGAAATGGACGATGATGCGGAATCGGTCATTATCAACCAGCGGTATTCCTATCTGACACGGATCATTTCCGGGGTACTTACCAGAAAGCACGATATCCGGGAAAATACGCTTTCCGATAAAATCGACCTGCTTGCGACGAACCGATTCCTGGGAATCCCCTTTTTCTTTGTCATCATGACCGCAGTCTATTATATTTCCGTCACGACGGTGGGCGGATGGGCTACGGACTGGGTGAATGATGTATTCTTCGGAGAAATCGTCACCGGTGCGGCGGAAGCCTTTCTGGCGGCATCTGCCGCGCCGGACTGGGTGGAAAGTCTGCTGGTGGGCGGAATCATCGGCGGTGTCGGGACCGTACTCGGCTTTGTGCCGCAGATTCTTCTCATTTTCTTCTTCCTTTCTCTGCTGGAGGATTCGGGCTATATGTCCCGGGTGGCATTCATCATGGACCGGATTTTCCGGAAATTCGGTCTTTCCGGGAAGTCCTTCATTCCCATCCTGGTGGGGACCGGATGCGGTGTACCGGCTGTCATGGCTGCCCGTACGATTGAAGATCTGCGGGACCGCCGTATGACGATCATGCTGGCCACATTTATTCCCTGCTCGGCCAAGGCGGTCATCATTTCCATGATCTGCTCCACCTTCTTCCCGGATTCGGTGCTTATGGCGCCGGCCATGTACTTCCTGGGGATTGCTGTTATTGTTCTTTCCGGGATTGCTCTGAAGAAGACCGCTCCCTTCGCGGGCGATCCCTCCCCTTTTATCATGGAGCTTCCCCCTTACCATATCCCTTCCGGACGAAGCATCCTGCTCCATATGTGGGAACGGGCAAGGGGGTTTATCATCAAGGCGGGCACAATCATTTTCTCTATGTGCGTCATCATCTGGTTTTTCTCCAATTTTGACATCACCGGTGCAATGGTGGATGTGGAGGAATCCATGCTGGCAGCTTTCGGAAACGGGATTTCCTGGATCTTTGCTCCGCTCGGACTGGGAAAATGGCAGGATGCGGTAGCCATTCTGACAGCGGAAATGGCCAAGGAATCTGCTATCGGTACGCTGGCTGTGCTGAACGGCATTTCGGAAGAAGCAGAGGATGCAGCGGTGATGGCCGGCATTGCAGGAATGTTTACCCCGATGGCGGCATTTTCCTTCATGGTGCTGAATCTTTTTGATCCGCCCTGCCTGGTGGCCATGGTAACCATTGCAAGGGAAATGGGCGATAAAAAATGGGCCGCTGCAGCACTTCTGTTCCAGCTGGCTGTCGGCTATTCTATGGCTCTTGTGGCATATAATCTGGGAAACTGGCTCTTCTTCGGCGCACCCTTCGGTGTGGGACAGGGCGCGGCGATTCTGCTTTGCCTGATTGCGGCTTATTTCATCCTGCGTCCTGCGCCGAAGAACGGCGGCAAAAAGACGGAGAAACAGCCGGTCTGACGGAAGCCTGTGAAAGGCCAGGCACGTCTGCAGTTCATTCAAGGAGGAGGTATGCACTTCAGTATATATATTCTCATTGCGGTGATTTCCTTTCTGTTTGTTCTTGCCTGCCGGTATATGGTCCGGCGCGTTCTGGGGAGGAACTCCTGCTGCGGAGGATCCTGCTGCACAGGCGGGGATTCCTGCCCTGTATGCACGGCGCGGAAAAGGCAGAGGGAAGAGGAGCGGAAAAAGAAACCGTGATAGCAAAAAAAGACGGCAAAAGCCGTCTTTTTTTGCTGTATGGATTTCCTGCGGGACATTCCCTGCACAACCCATTTTCCGGTTGAATTAGCGTGGGAAATCATTTAGAATAATACTGTTATACTACTGTTATTTTGAGAATATTTTTAGGAGAGAAAAATGCGAGCAAGAGGAATCATGTTCGGCGTGGCCATCGCCTTTTCCGTATGGAATCTGTATACCAACGGAATCAACGTGCGGACCGTCGCAGTCTGCGCCATGGTCCTGGTCTGCCTGGCCATGAATATTTACAATTACCACCAGAAAATGGCGGCGCGTCAGGCAGAGGAACAGAAGATTCGCGAAAAGGAAGAGGTGCGCAAGCTTCGCGCCGATGCCCGGAGAAAAGCATCGCGGAAGAGCCGGAGACATGCGAAGTAAGGGGCTCCCTTATTTCCTTTGTCCGTAGACTGCCATGACAGCCGCGCTGATTTACCGCTGGGCGGTATTTATTCTGCTGATTCTCGGTCTGATTCTGCTGATGAAGCACCGGGTGCTTACCCCCTTCGTATTCTGGTCGAGAATTCAATACTATACCTTTTCCACATTCACCCTGTTCCTCATCTGGCTGGGAGCCACCCTTTTCCGGGCGGATATTCCTTTTCTCTATTCGGCAGACTGCCGGTTTGCCGTAGCAGCCGGTCTGGCTACCCTGTCCCTGATGTATCACCTGATCGTCCGGCCGGGGGCTATCCGGACACACAGGCTGAATGATATAAGCTATGAGCATTTCTCATTCTATAATTATATTTTCCATTATTTCATTCCCGTCCTGATGATTGCGGATTATATCTTCTTTGTGGATAAAACGGATCTTCACTGGTATACCGTTTTCACCTGGATGATTTATCCCGCTCTTTACGTGGTTTTCGTATATTTCCGGGCGTGGCTCACCATTGTGACGCACGGAAAATCCCAGCTTTACCCTTACACTTTCATGGATCCCCGGGTGCACAATGTGCGGGATATTACCGGCGGCGTCCTTCTGGTAGGGGCGCAGTTCTGGGTCATCGGCCTCGCTGTATACGGAGTGGGGATGGGACTTTTCCTTCTGGGAATCCCGCCTCTTTCCTGGACTTTTAACGGATAACAGAATTGCCTGTGCGGGCAGGACCTTTTCCATCGTTTGATGAAGGAGAAAAACAAAAATATGGCAAAGCAAGACAAAAACCGGGTATTTGAAGACAGATCCATTGTGTACAAGGGATATTACTTTCCTCTCTGCCTGGGATTCATTCTCTGGGCGGCTTATGTATGCTGGACCGGTTATTGGGGCTATGTACAGGGACGCTTCCCGGTTATCGACGCAGGCCTGCAGGTAGCGCTCTTCTGGTGGCTCCTGGATACCTGGAAATCCACTACGATTTACCGGCTGGAAGAAGACCGGCTGTATATGCTGAAAAAGGGCGTGGGCCACAAAAAGGAGCTCAGCATTCCCTATGATGAAATCTTCGGCGTGCATCACTTCAAGAATCAGCTCATGAAGCCTATTACCTATCGGTATACTTTCCATGAATACGCCAAGATGGACAACCGTCCCATCTGGTCTCTTCTGTACGATATCGGAAGCAGCCAGAAGGTAGGCCGTGTCCTGATGAAGGCATCGGAGGAATTCTGGAAGGAATTTGAAAAACGTCTTCCCGGGCAGATCCGCATTCCGCAGGAGGAAGTTATTGCCTTTACTTATAAGGGCATGGAAAAGCATCTCCGGGCAGAGGGATACTTCAAGGATCATCCGGAAATGGACTTTGAAGAAGGCATCAAGCAGCTCCGCCAGGAAGGCACCGAAATGGGCGGCCGCAAGGATGAGCTGACCGGTGAGGATTTCCACGGAGAAACGGCAGAGATGAAGAACGGCACCCGTCTGGATACGCTGGAAGCAGCACAGAGGCGGGCAGAGAAGGCCAGAGAGGAAATCGCAGAAAAGCAGAAGCAGAGAGAAGAAAAAGAGGAGGTTATCGCTCCAATTTACGAAGCGGCATTGTCAATGAAGCCGGATTATGATGTTGAGAAAATCTATGAGCTTCTTGAGAAAAATAAGAAACTGGCATAGTAGCTGTAGTTGAAAAAAGATCGATAGGAGGCAGTCTTTGAGCGAAAGCGTGGAGGCTGCTTCCTCTTTGTCTGAGGGAACTGACAGTAGGACGGGGCTTCATCCCACGAGACAGGCAGGTGAACACTCTCTCGCGTGAGCTACGCTACACTGCCAAGATACTGTAGGAATTATGCTTTATAGGGTATCTATGCTTGACGAAACCGTCGAAACGCGCCGTCCGTGGCGCGGTTCTCCTTGCCCTGCCATCCATGGCAGTTCATTTCTGCGCATCATGTGCATAATTCGACAGTATCTAAGCAGCTTCGCTATTCGCTCACGCAAGAGAGCGTGCCACAGCCGGTCTCACGTGATAAAGCCCCTTGCACTGTGGCAGAATGCAGGCTGATAGGCGTGCAGTGCAGAAACAGTATGAAAAAGAAAAATTATGATGACAAAGAACTGCCGCTATGCTACAATCAACTTAAAGCATTATATTTCTGTAAGCGGCACCACATGACAGTTTTTTACAGGTGCACACCACTTTGAAGAGGGCAGACCACTTCGCATCATTCTACAAAGGACATGGAAGTTTTCAATGCTTTAATTACCCATTAACAGCAGGAAAATTGAAATGCCGTATGTAGACAGAATACAGAAAGTGCAGTCAGAAGCCAGATAATGTAGTCATAAGACAGATGAACTGTATACAGTGTGATAATCATAATGTAAACATATAGAAAACATAAAGAAGGACAGCACATGTATACCTTGTAAACTGTACCATCATTGGCACCGGATTTTCCTGCTCACACAAGAGAACAGGAGGAGAAGGATTGAGCGCAAAGGACTCAATGGCAAAGGAATACTTTGCAGACAATGCCAGGTTTGCTGACCTGTGCAACAATATACTGTATGGAGGAAGAGAGGTCATCCTGCCGGAAAACCTTAAGGAAAGGGATACCACGGAGGTGCTGACCGCACTGGGGCTTGATAAAAAGACCATAGCGGTGCAGAAGCTTAGGGACATCTTCAAAAATGCCAGCATTAAATATACCGGCAAATCATACGTTGTCCTGATAGGAGTAGAAAATCAGTCGGATATACACTATTCCATTCCGGTAAAAAACATGTTTTATGATGTCATGGCATATGGCAATCAGGTAAAGGAAACAGCCAAAAAGCACCGCAGGGAAAAGGATATCGCAACTTCTGATGAATTTCTCTCGGGATTTACGAAAGAGGATAAGCTGATACCGGTGATTACGATTACAGTATATCTCGGAACAAAGGAATGGGATGGTCCAAGGAAGCTGTCGGATATGTTTGGTGATGTGGATGAGGAGCTTCTGCCATTTATACCGGATTACAGGATTAATCTGCTGGCACCGAGGGAGATAACAGACTTTACCGGATTCAGGACATCAATCAGGCAGCTTTTCGAGGTACTGCAGAATGCATATGATAAAGAAAAGATGCAGGAAGTGCTTCAGAATGATGAAAAGTTTAGCAATGTAGACAGAGAGACGGTTGAGGCAATCAACCTGTTTGCAGGAACAGATATAGACATAGATGAGAAAGAAGAGGTGATTGATATGTGTAAGGCGTGGGAAGAGCAGAAAAATGAAGGCAGAGAATTAGGCAGAGAAGAAGGCAGAGAAGAAGGCATGAACCAGCGCAGCCTTGAGATTGCCAGGAATATGCTGGCAAAGGGGA
>UPXR01000009.1 GCA_900557365.1 uncultured Dialister sp.
CAGCTTTGTTCTTTCTGTAAGAGAACTTTCCTGTGCCCATTCCCGCACCGTATGATTGAATTCGCCCTTAACGCCCATAGCACAAAGCGTAGGAATTCCGCACATCGTAAGAAAAGCAGAATCACTGCCGCCGCCGACTGCAATAGCTTTCATAGCCGGCAGGCCTGCCTTCTGTGCCTCGGCATTCGCCCGTTCAAACAGTTTTTCCGAGCCTTCGATTCTTTCCATCGCATTGACCTGTACAGTCCGTTCGTACTTCGTAACCGTGCTGTCTACATAGGTCTTCTTTGCAATCTCTTCAAAACCTTTTTCCACACGTTTCAGTCCCGCCATATTCCGGAACCGCACATCCACGATGCACCAGGCATGTTCCGGTACAGCATTCGCCACCGTACCGCCGCCGATTACGCCTACATTAACTGTTGTTCCTTCTTCAAAATCTGTAAGTGCTTCCATGTCAATGATTTTATGAGACAGTTCCAGCACTGCACTGCGGCCGTCTTCCGGATTATTGCCGGCATGAGCACCGACGCCGTCAATATCCCAACGATAGCGGCAGGTTCCTTTTCGTTCAATAACAATACCGTCATCAATAAATCCGGTTTCCATATTGAAGCCCATCACAGCGCCCTTGGATTCTTTCAGATAATCCTCTCCGGCAGCAGATTTTCCGTGTCCTACTTCTTCATCTCCGGCCAAAATAATTTTCAGCGGATATCGATCATAGCCCGCTTCAACAAGAAGCTTTACTGCATACAGCAGAATGGTAACGCCGCCCTTCATATCCAGTACCCCCGGGCCTGTCACCTTTCCGTCTTTCACCGTAAAAGGACGTGCTGCTGCAGTTCCGTCTGCAAAAACAGTATCCATATGACCTGTAAGAATCACAAAAGGCTTGGACATATCCCCATATTCTGCTACAAGCATATTGCCTGCCTTTTCATATTCATGGAAACGAACGGTAAAGCCAACCTCTTCCAGGAATTTCCGGATGTCCTGTCCTACCGCATCCACTCCTGCCTTATTGCCGGATCCGCAGTCTCTGTCTACCAAAGAACACCATGTTTCCATCATAGCCGGCTTCATAGCCTCTGCCTGCTGAAATAATTGTTCAAGAGTTTTCTCCATAATTTTTCCTCCCTGCAACATATACTCGTCAGAATAACATGCCATTAATTTATCACCATACACTTAAAAACACAACATAAAATATGTGTACACTCAATAAAAATTTTAATATTGGAAAATCTGCCTTTCGGATAATTTGCGCTTTTTCCGCTCTGTAAATAAAATCACAGTTTTTATGGGCAGAAATGCCTTGCTATTCTCATAATATTCTATGTGCAAAATACAGAAGTCAGAAATATCCGAAATAAATAATCACACAGCAGCATCATTTACTCCTGTTTATATCAGAAAACAGCATTACTCTTTCTCTTTTCCAGATTGCCGTAACGAATATTTCCCCTGCCTTTGCTTCGGATTCCTTTTCCCTTTCCGGACAACAAAAAAGCGGCCCTTCTTCGGGTGCTTCCGAAAAACGGGTCCGCTTTCTGCAGACATTTCTTATTTTATTCTGTATTATCTTTCCTGCATGACGCCTTCGCCCAGGATGCGTACATCGAGCGGCACATGGATATTGTACTTGGCCTGGATTCGTCTCTGTACTTCATGCAGCACAGCCAGAACTTCCTCACAGGTAGCATGTCCGTTATTGACGACAAAATCCGGATGCTTGGTGGATACCTGAGCATCTCCGACAGAGTAGCCGATCAGGCCGCAGGCCTTGATCATCGGGCCGACATGATATCCCGGCGGACGAAGGTACATGGTGCCGGCGCTTCTCTTTTCCAGAGGCTGCTTGGTCCTTCGGGAAATCTGATGTTCCTGCATGTTGCGGTTGATTTCATCCGCATTGCCCGGAGACAGGTGAATCTTGACGCCGATGATAACGTCTCCGTTATGCATGAAAACACTGTCGCTTTCGCCGTAGCGGAGGTCATCCCAGCCGTAGGTCTTTCTTTCTTTTCCGTCGCGGGTCAGAGTGTAGACTTCTTCCACAACGTTTTTCATCTGATAGCCGTAGCCGTTGGCATTCATGAAGACAGCGCCGCAGACCGTTCCGGGAATCCCTACTGCCCATTCAAAGCCCTTCAGGTTATTCTTGAGCGCTGTGCGGGAAACCGTACCTGTGCCGGCACCGCCCATAGCAGTGATCCAGGTTTCTTCGCAGGTAATCTCCGGTTTCAGTCTGGTCGTGCAGATGGTAATTCCCCGAATTCCCAGATCCGATACCAGCAGATTGGACCCGCCGCCTACAACGGTAACGGGAATCTTTTCTTCATCCGCTTTCCGCAGGATTGTCTGCAGCTCATCAATAGAAACGGGGGTGACAAAAACATCAGCCGGTCCGCCGATTCCGTAAGTGCTGTGACGGCTCATCGGTTCGTTGATTTTGTAGTTTCTGTCCGGGACGCTGATTTCCTCAAAAAATGCTTTCCAGTCTCTCATTTTTTATCCAATTCCAATACATCCATACCCTGCGCCATTGCATCAGTAACAATTTTCTGCAAATCCGCAGCTATTTGATTCCAGCGAATAAATGCCTGAAGATATTCCTGGGCATCGCTGTTATTGCTGACAAGAACGGCCAGCTCCTGGAGGTGCTGATACGTCTTTTCATCTTCCTTCTGACCGGCCAGCTTGGCATAGTCTGCCTGCATCTGCGCCATGATGTAGTCCTTCACCATTTTTTTCGCATCCGGATCATTCTTGATTTTTTCTCCGGCAGCGGTAAGGCGCTTCATTTCATCCGATTCCTTGATGGCCTTGGCCAGGTCATACGCAGCATCATAAGTATTCATGACTTTCTCCTCCTTTAAAAAGCCGTCCGCTCTTTTTCAGGAGATGGGGAAATCCGGTCTGACGCAGTGCCTCCAGCGCCACGATTGCCACCGCATTGGACAGATTCAGGGATCTTGCTTCCTCAATCATGGGAATGCGGATACAGGATTCCTCATTTGCCAGCAGAAGCTCCTCCGGAAGCCCCTTTGTTTCCTTTCCGAAAACCAGGACATCATCTTCCTGATAGGAAATATCCGTATAAGATTTGACAGCTTTTGTAGTGTTATAAAAAAAGCGGTGACCGGAAAGCATCCTTTGTACGGATGCAAAATCCGGATGCACATGGACCTCCAGAAGATCCCAGTAGTCCAGCCCTGCCCGTTTCAGATGCTTATCATCAATAGAAAATCCCAGAGGCTCCACCAGGTGAAGCGTCAGATGCTCCGCCGCACAAAGCCGGGAAATATTTCCCGTATTTCCGGGAATTTCCGGTTCTACCAAAACGATATGCATAAATCCCTCTTTTCAGAAATAATCACCATACCGGTCGCGGTACCTGTCCGTCGTTTCTTTCCCTCCGTAAAGCTTGAAGGTTTTCGGCTTCTGTCCTCTGTAGGAAATCTGATAAATCAGTCCTTCCTCCAAGCCGTCCACGGCAATGCGGTATACATTGTCATGAAATCCGTCAAATTTCTGCGGAATCGGAGGTCCCGTGACCGTCACGCCTTCGTTGACGGAAAAGGGCGACTGATAGTCGGGAGACAGCAGATCCGCCGGATGGATTTCCTCCTCCGTCAGCGGCTCGTCCATCTCCACCTCCAGTGTCAGATCGTCCACCACATAGACATGGTTCAGCTTGTTCGCGGAAGCATAGGCAAAGGTTCCCAGTGACAGCAAAAATACCGCTGCCGCACATTTCCATTTCATTTCGGTTTCCTCCGTAAAATTCTTACCGCACACGATTCATTTTACCACAAAACCCTTCCTCCTGCTGAAAAAGAGTCCTGCCGGAAGGAAACGGAAATTTCCCGGAAAAAGGCTATAAAAAAACTGCGGATGCCCGCAGTCTTTTTATTTCCTGTTCTCTTACTTTCTTTCTTTGATTCTTGCAGCTTTGCCGGACAGTCCGCGCAGATAGAACAGTTTTGCACGGCGAACAATGCCGCGGCGCTTTACTTCGATCTTGTCCAGACGCGGGGAATGCAGCAGGAATGTTCTTTCAACGCCTACGCCGTAGGAAATACGACGAACGGTGAAGGTTTCTCTGACACCGGCATTTCTTCTGGCAATAACAATGCCTTCGAATACCTGGATTCTTTCATTCTTTCCTTCGATAACCTTTACATGTACACGTACGGTATCGCCGGGACGGAATTCAGGGATGTCATTTCTCAGCTGTTCGTTTTCCAATGTTTCGATAATATTCACGATCTTTTCCTCCTTACTCACTGAACATACATGCCGATCGTTTATGGCAGAGGTCTGTTCGGACTGACAGTGCGAAGGCTCTTCTCCGATCCGAGGTCATCAGAAAAAGCGGCCTTCATGCTGAACGCTTAAGTATTATACTACAACCGAAAGAGGCTTCGCAATCTTTTTTCCGTTTTTTCTGAAGAAAAAATTCTACGGGAAAAACACAGAAAAAACCGGCGGAAATGCTTCTGCCATTTCTCCGCCGGTTTCTTTTCCCTGTGCTTTATCCTTTAATAGCCTGCCATGGGCATAGCCTGCTTTTTCAGCTTTTTCAGAGCTTTGCCCTCGATCTGACGGATACGTTCGCGGGTAACGCCGAAGTGTTTTCCCACTTCCTCCAGCGTTCTCGGCGTGCCGTCATCCATACCGAAGCGCAGGGCCAGGACGCCCTTTTCTCTTTCGGTAAGGGTATCGAGCATGCGGTATACCTGTTCTCTTCTCATGGTTGCCGTTGCTTCATCTTCCGGAGATGCGGTTTTCTGGTCTTCGATGAAATCGCCCAGATGGGAATCTTCCTTTTCGCCGATCGGTGTTTCCAGAGAAATCGGATCCTGCGCTGCTTTCTTTGCTTCCCGGATCTTATCCACGGAAATCCCCATCTCCCGGGAAAGTTCTTCGTTGGTGGCTTCTCTGCCGTGTTCCTGCAGGAATTTTCTTCCTACGCGGTTCATCTTGTTGATAGTTTCCACCATATGGACCGGGACACGGATCGTTCTTGCCTGGTCGGCAATGGAACGGGTAATCGCCTGACGGATCCACCAGGTCGCATAAGTTGAGAATTTATATCCCTTGGTATAGTCGAATTTGTCCACTGCCTTCAGGAGGCCGATATTTCCTTCCTGAATCAGATCCAGGAACGGCATGCCTCTTCCGGGATATTTCTTTGCGATGGAAACCACCAGACGGAGATTGGCATTGGCCATTTCCTTTTTCGCCTGCTGAGCAGCTTCCTTCTCTTCCGGTGTCGCATCCGGAGCCTTTCCTTTTTCAATCTGCTTGGCCAGCGCCATTTCCTGTTCTGCAGAAAGGAGCGGATTGGAACCGCATTCCCGCAGATAAAGCCGGACCGGATCGCTTATGCCCGCATTGACTGCATTATAATCCCCGTCGCCGGCATCTGCCGCAGCCCAGTCCTTATCATGATCCAGTCCGTCTTCTTCGGTGTCCAGAATCATGTCGTCGGAAATATCCTCATCTCCGCTGAAATCTTCCTGATCATCGGCATCACTGTCTGTATTGTAAACCAGCTCGATGTTATGTTCATGCAGGACCCGGAAAAGGCTGTCCAGCTGTTTCTGAGTCAGCTTCTTTTCCTGTGTGAATTGAAGAATATCCTCATAAAAAATATTTCCGTCGCTGTTCGTTTTGCCCTGCAGTTCCTTTAGCCACTGTGCGAGCTGTGCTGCCTTAGCTGCCAAAAAGGACACCTCCTGTTTCAATCCCAATTTTTCAAACCGAAAGTCTGCTCCCCCTCATCATTTCATGCTTCTCATAAAGCCTTTCTCAAGCAGACCGCTTTCTTTTCTTATACTGAATCAGAATAACATAATACTCTAAATAATGATAAAAAGCAATATAAAAATAAGCCGTTCTCACAAAAGAAAAAAGCTGCGAAAAATCTTTCCGTTTCTCACAGCCCTTTCCGCTTCGCTCATTCTCCTTTTATTTCTTTCCTCTGATTCTTTTCAGAAGGAAACAAAGATTCATTCCCGAAATGACAGCAGCCGCCGCATGAACCGCCGGGATCAGCCGGCAGGTCTTTTTCTCTTCCTCCGGCTCGGCCGGGCAGGAGACTTCCGTCTCCTGCATCGGCTCCTCTCCGCACTTTCCGCACTGTCTGCATTTTCGGATTGCCAGGGCTGCAAGCAATACACCCCCGACAGCGCCCAAACCCAAACCGGCGAGCCATTTATTTCTTC
This sequence comes from uncultured Dialister sp., assembly GCA_900557365.1. The sequence continues at coordinate 6,237 of UPXR01000009.1, forward strand.
TATCCATCCTGTTCGGCAGAAATCCTGCCTTCCCCCTTTCCGGAACCATGGAATCTTTTCCTTATTATACGCTCTCTTCCTGGGATATATCCACTGCCGTACAAGGTAAAAGAGATCCTTCGTGTTATCGAAGAATCTCTTTTTTTGGTGACCCAGGAGGGATTCGAACCCACGACCCACCGCTTAGAAGGCGGTTGCTCTATCCAACTGAGCTACTGAGCCATATTCTTTTATTTGGTCGGGGCAGCCGGACTCGAACTGGCGACCCCCTGCTCCCAAAGCAGGTGCGCTACCAACTGCGCTATGCCCCGCAATACTTGACTATTATATTACAGCTGCTTCCTTTCGTCAAGTCTTTTGCTGAATTTCCCCGAGGAAATTTCTCAGCCGGCAGACCCGGGCAAAGCGGGCGGCCGGAAAGTTCTGCTTCCGCCTCCTCCGGTCCGGTATTCTGCATCTCCCGCATTTTATCCGATTCTTTTTCTGTTTCTGCATGCTGTAAAAAAAAGACGCCCGCATTCAACGGACGTCTGATCAGCTCTGCAGGAAATTCCCGCACTTTTTGATTTTAAAGTTTCCGGTGTCCTACGTCTTCCGGGCGGATCCGCCCCAGGTAGATTTCTCCGATAATCCATGCCACATAGTCATCTACCGGAACAGATACTGTCCGCATGCCGGAGGGAATCAGCCGCGCCAGCCCTTTCGGAGGATGTTCCTTTTTGTAGCGCTGTTCCCCCATTTCCGTGGTGTACTTTTCATTCACCAGAGATACGCGGAGGTCACTTTCTCTTTTCCGGAGAAGCGCTTCCATGCGCTTTTGGATTTCCCTGTGCCGGGTGCCGTTTCCCATAACAAAGGCTCTCACCGGCTGCAGGTCCAGGTACTCCGCTACATGCTTTTCCAGATCGGCTGTCGGCACCACCGCTTTCCGGCAGAGGCTTCCGTCCTCTTCCACAAGGGCAATGCCGGTTTTCTCCGAACCGGGGTCCATGGCAAAAATCATCCTGCGGTCCCGCCTTTCCGCATGACTTTCACATCAATCAGAAGCGGTCCCTGGGAATAAATGTCCCTTGCAGCAGTCACTTCCAGCTCGCAGGCACCGCCGTATTCCTTTACCTTCTCGATGACATCCATCATTTCCTTTCCGTCCAGTGCACCCACCTTGCCCGTAATGGGATCGGGCAGAACGCCCTTGCTCCGCGCATAGGCATTCAAATCCTGCAGGAACCGGATGACCTTGATTTCCGGATTCCGGATATCACTGTACTTGTCCAGACTGCCCCGGTACACGGTTTTTCCTTCCGGGAAAATCAGCAGGTTGTCATGGATATCGAAATCTACCAGGAAAGGTTCGCCCATGATCAGATTCTGCGCCGCAACGATACGGACCAGCTTCTGATTCTGCGCCCCGGCGATATCTCCCACGGCTTCTTCAAAGTCACTGTTCCGGATACGGATCAGATTGATTTCCGGGTCATTTACATTCAGCTGTTCCTTCAGAGAGCCGTTGATATCTGCCAGAATGCTTTCCAGAACCTGCTCAGTCTGCTCCCGGGTCATTCCCGAATCTACCGTAGCGGTTGTCAGAATCTGACCGGCCTGCATAACCACCTGGCCTTCCCGAAGCGCATAGATATTCGCCAGAAGATTTTTCTTTTCTTCGTTTAGTTTTCCGATATTCTCGTTCAGCTCTGCTTTTGTCTTTTCCAGATTTTTAATTTCCGCCGCAGATCGGGCGATTCCTGCCTGTGCTTCATCATAAGCGCTCTGCACCTGATAGAGTTCGCTCTGCATGTAGCTCCGCTGGCTTTCCACCCGTTCCAGCTCCTTCGAGGTCTCCTCTGCTTTCTTCGTCACATTCTCGTATTCCTCGTTGCGGGCTTTCAGCTGCAGTTTTCCCTTTTCGAGCTCTCTGTTCTTTCCCTGAATTTCCCGGTTCAGATCATCCATCTGGTTCTGCAGGCGGGACAGTCCGAAAAGTGCAACCCGCACATTCTCATTCACCACAGCCAGGACAGCAATGGTCGAGAAGGAAATCATCACGCCGGAAATAATCGTTACAATCACGGAGGTATACTTCGGACGCAGACCGAAAAGAGTGAGCTTTTTCTTTCCGACCTTGGACCCGATGCGGTCTCCCAGAAAGGCGATGACGCCGCCCATGATAATCAATACGAGAAATATGGAAATGCCGATAAACATAGAGCCTCCTTCCTATCCGGCAGGGATGCAGGTTGTAAGAAAGCGCTCCGGAATCCGAAACGCTTTGAAAATTTTCTGAAAAGATTTTATTGATCGGCCCGGCGGATCAGCCAGCACCCTACTGCAAGAGCAATCAGGTTCGGCAGCCATACGGCAACCACCGGTGCAATGACATGGCCTTTTCCCAGTGCTTCCAGGAAGGTCATGACGGCATAGTACAGGAAAATAATAATAACAGAAAGCCCAAATCCGATGGAGGAAGAGGATCTCTGCTTCTGTACGCCCAGCGGTGCACCCACAATGGCAAAGACAAAAGAGGCCATGGGCAGGCTGAAGCGGCGATGGATTTCCATCAGGATCGGCGTCGTATCCGCATGCGCAGCACGGTATGCCTTTGCATTGTACAGCAGTTCCCGGATGGTCATTTCATCATAATCCTTCTTTTCCTTCGGGATATCCTCCGGAGACTGGGCATAGGGAATTGCCTGGTTTTCGAAGTGCATCATCCGGTCCACACCGTCTCCGGTCAGATCATAGATGATCCCGTCAGTCATGTTCCACACGCCGTCCTTCCAAATAGCTTTCGGTGCATTTTCTACACGCACCACTTCTTCATTCTGGAATTCCTGGACGGTGATATTCTCCAGTTCCTTTGTCTCAGGATTGTACCGCCTTGCATACAGCAGATGGGAAATCTTTCCGTTCTGCACATCCCGGATTACCACATGATCGGTCATGCCCGGATTCATATTTCTCTTGATTTCCGTATTCAGGACATACTCATATTCCCGGTTTGTCCAGGGTACGACATATTCGTTGAATGCCACTGCACAGAGAGAAATCAGCAGGGAAAGTGTAAATACGGGCAGTGCCAGCCGGAAGAAGCTTTGCCCGCCGGACCGCATGACGATGAGCTCGCTTGATCCGGACAGCCGGGCAAAGCACATGAGCGCCCCCAGAAGAACTGCCATGGGGAACGTGTACACCACGATCCGGGGCAGAGCAAGGATAAAAATCTTCAGAACTGCCACAGAGGAGGCTCCGTACTTCGTTACATAGCCGGCAATTTTCAGAAGGGTATCTGCCCCGAGGAAAATTGCCGTAAATGCTGCTACGCCGAAAAGAAAGGGGGCCAGAAATTCTTTCAGTATGTATTTATCAAGCAGTCTCATCCGTTTCTGCCTCCCGAATAAAAGAAATGTCTCATAAAGTAAAGTTTTCCCCCAGGTAAGATTTCCGTGCAATCGGACTTTCTGCGATATCCCGGGCTGTTCCCTCCAGAAGGACCTTCCCTTCCGAAAGAATATATGCATTGTCCACGATGCGCAGGGTTTCCCGCACATTGTGGTCGGTAATCAGAACGCCGATTCCTCTTGTCTTCAGATGAAGAACCACGCTCTGGATATCTTCGACTGCCAGCGGATCTACTCCGGCAAACGGTTCATCCAGAAGGATAAAGGCCGGATCCATCGTCAGGGAACGGGCAATTTCCGCACGGCGCCGTTCGCCGCCGGACAGCGCATCGCCTCTCGTATCCCGCACGTGGCCGATATGAAACTCCCGGAGAAGATTCTCCGCTTTTTCTTCCCTTTCCTCCGGAGTAAGATCCTTCCTTGTTTCCAGAAGGCTCATCAGATTGTCCCAGACGGTAAGCTTCCGGAAAATGGATGCTTCCTGCGGCAGGTAAGCAATTCCGAACCGCGCCCGCTGATGAATCGGCATTCCTGCAAGAGAAGTGCCGTCTACGGTCACATCGCCCTCATCGGGGTTGATAATTCCCACGATCATGTAAAAGGTGGTGGTTTTTCCGGCTCCGTTCGGTCCCAGAAGTCCCACAATGGAGCCCTGTTCCACTTTTACATTGACATGGTTCACCACGATGCGTTCCCCGTACTGCTTCAGCAGATTATGTGTCTCTATCTTCATTTGCTGTCCTTTATTTCAAGAGGGGCGCCGGCATATTCCGGCCGTCCCGTAATGGGAGTGGCTGCGGTCACCGGCCCCTGCGGAACCGGAACAGCACCTCCGCTGCTGCCGTCCCCTGCTCCGGCACCCGAAGCTTCCTCGCCCGTATTCACGATCACGATGGTGCTCCGCCCTGTCGTTTCCATGATTTTATCTGCATCCCGCATGACCAGCTCCGGACCGGTGAAGCTGTTGCCGTTCTGCGTCAGCCAGGCATTTCCGGTCAAAACCAGTTTCCCGTCGGTGCCGTCCCGGCCCGTTCTCGTATAAACGGCCTGATCACCGTAGCCTGTGGCATTCCGGGCTTCACTTGCCAGGTTGACCCCGCCGGTAGCCACGATCTTGACCTGCTTCATATTTCCCTCGATATGAGGCGCAGCAATGCTTCCGTCCGGAGTTTCCGCAAAGCCGTTCCCTTCTATCTTCATGAAGCCCGTATCATTGTTGTACATCACGTCGTCTCCCCTGAGAGTGCGGCCTTCCGCTGCGTCATGATAATACACGCTGCCTACGCCCCGGGCTGTTTTGTCCTTATACAGGTACATCTTATCTGCTGTCAGAACAGCCTGTTCCTTTTCATACTTCACACCGCCGCCCAGGAAAGCACTGCGGTCCTCAAAATGATACTCCCCGTTGGCTGCTGTAATCGTTGCGCCTTCATTGGCATGAATGACTACATTTCCCTCTGCGGTCACGGTCTTGGAATTGCCGTCATAGGTCAGAACATCGGCGGTAATATCATCGGCCATAGCCGTTCCGAAGGCACTTGCGGAAAGAATCAGAGCCGCCAGTACAATTTTCAATTTTCTCACTTTTCTTCCTCCTTGTCCGCCAGCTTCGCATGTCCTTCGACTCTCAGCTGATTCAGCACCCGGTCTCCCCGGAAGCTGTCTCCGGTCAATACCCGGTTATCCCTCTCTGCCGTAAAGAACCGATCCGTAGACAAAACCTGCGTTTTCCCGTCATAGGATAAGTTTTCTGCTTTCAGCGTCATTCCGGTCTTTGTTTTTCCGTCCACATTTCCTTCCAGGTAGACGGTCTGCTTGGTCCGGTCCATTTCGCCCTTATCGGCCGACAGCTGAAGCTCATCCCCATCCTTGACAAAAAATCCCTGTACGCCGGTCATGTGAATCAGGTTTCTGTCCTTGTCCATGGTCACGTGAGCCGCTTTAATCTGCCAGACCGTTTCTCCGTCCTTCGACTCGTGGAAATCGATATTGTCAAATTCTATAGCCGGACCGGAAGAGGCATCGGACCGCATCGCCTCGTCGTCCCCCCGGAAGAGGAAATAAATCCCCAATGCCAGCAAGAGGATGATGCCGCCGATCAGAAGACCTTTCTGTCTTCCTGTCAGCTTTTTCCCTTTTTTTCTCATTCCTTGCCTCCCGTCGTTTCGTTCCAATCCTCATGAATTCCCGAAGCATACTTTTCCTTTTCCCCGGGAGCAAGCTCCATATACATGGCAATCTTTCCCGGCCGTGTCCAGAAAAGATGCTGGAACCAGAGCCAGTCGGCAGGATGCTCCTTGATGAAATTCTCCATCACGGAAGCCATTTTCTGGGAATTAGCCATGAGATCCTTTTTCTCATCCCCGGTATCTTCATAGTAAAAGTGCTTTCCCACACAAATGGTATGCCCTTTTCCCTCTTCATTTCTGACAATGAAGATCGGAACAATCGGCGCCTTGAATTTTTTTGCAAAAACTGCCGGTCCCTGCGGGAAGGAGAATACGCGATTCATGAAAAGAACGGGGATTCCCGATTTATTTCCATCCTTGTCGGAAAGGAATCCCAGAATATAATTTTTCTTCATGGACCGGGCCGCAGCGATCATTTCATAACCGCCGTTCCCGGTAAGGAATATATGCTGTCCCGCCATTGCACGGTAATCATTGATGATTTTCATCAGCGCATCATCATTCTGTTTTTTTCCGATGGCCGATGTATGATATCCGTGAAGCGCCAGACCCGCCCCCAGCCATTCCCAGTTGCCCATGTGGGCAGTCAGGCCGACGATGCCCCGGCCCTCTGCATAGGCAGCCTCCAGATTTTCCGGATGATCTATACGGATATAATCCGAAATGTGATCCTTTTCCCGGCAAAGCCGCGGCATGTACATCATTTCCATGGTGGACATCCCGATATTCCGGTAAACCTTCTGCAGCAGCTCCTCTGCCTCCGGCCGGGATACAGAAAGCCCCTGCATGATTTGCTCAATGCCCCGCTCCTTCTGTTTGGCGATGCGGTTCATAATAAAGGGCCCCAGAAAGGCCCCGACGGAGAGAATCCTGTCATAGGACATCATGCAGATCAGTCGGCTCAGTCCCGCCAGGAGTCCGTGTCTCAAACGGAATAGCATGGTATTTCTTCTTTCGAAAATAAAATCAAAGAGAAAATCCTACTGAAAGTTTTTCTCTTGTTGATCCAGATAATGAGAAAGGGCTTCTTTCCAGCGTCCTTCCCCTTTAATAATCCTTTCAATGAGCGAACGGGCCGCCCCTTCCCCGCCGCAGCAGGGAGAAATGAAGCGCGCTGCCCCCAGGCAGTCTCCGCAGGCATCCTTGGGCACTGCCGGGAGGCCCACCCGCAGAAGAACCGGCAGATCGTTGAGATCATCTCCCATATAAGCTGTTTCTTCCCAGGAAATGCCGTTCTGCTTCAGCAATCCGTCCAGAGCGGATACCTTATCATCGATTCCGTCCAGGATAAAATCCAGAGAAAGTTCCCGGGCTCTCTGCTCCGCAAAAGGAGACCTTCTGCCGGTAATGAAGCCGACAATGTAGCCCATGCGGTGTGCCAGGGAAAGTCCCAGCCCATCCTTCGCATTGAACCTTTTATAGGCTTCTCCTTCCGATCCCAGGATCAGTGAACCGTCAGTGAGCGTCCCGTCCACATCAAAAGCAATCAGCTTAATCATCAGACCACACCCTGTTTCAGAAGATCCGTAATATGAACCATTCCGATGGCCCGGCCGTCCCTGTCCGTAACAGGAAGCACCGTAATCGGATGCGGTTTATGATTTTCCATGATATGCAGGGACTCCGCTGCCAGGCGGTCTGCGGAAATGACCTGCGGATGCACCGTCATGGCCTTTGATACAGGCAGAGACAGGAAGTCTTCACCCTGATTGAGTCCCCGGCGGACATCGCCGTCGGTCAGGAGGCCTACCAGCTTTCCGTCCCGATCCAGAACGGAAACGGCGCCGAGCCCCTTGTCCGTCATGACAAAGAGTGCATCCTTAACGGAGGAATCTTCTCCGATGCAGGGATTTTCCTCTCCCTTATGCATCACCATTTCCACCGTAAGAAGGAGCTTCTTGCCCAGAGCACCGCCGGGATGGAATACAGCAAAATTATCTGCCGTAAAGTGATTCCGCTCCATAAGCGTTACCGCCAGAGCATCTCCCAAAGCCAGCGCCGCTGTCGTGGAGGAGGTCGGAGCCAGTCCCAGCGAATCGGCTTCCTTTGCCACACCGGCATTCAGTACGGCATCTGCATTCCTTGCCAGGGTAGATTCAGTCCGTCCCACCACGGCAATCAGTTTGGCTCCGATCCGTTTCAGGGAAGGCAGAATATTCAGCACTTCCGCCGTTTCCCCGCTGTTGGAATAGGCGACAACCACATCATCGGCCGTAACCATTCCCAGATCCCCGTGAATGCCTTCTGCCGGATGGAGGAAAAAAGCAGGAGTACCCGTCGAAGCCATCGTGGCTGCGATTTTCCGTGCAATATGGCCGGATTTTCCCATTCCCGTCAAAACGACGCGGCCTCTGGAATTTTCAATGAGCTGGACAGCTTCTTCAAAGCCGCTGTCCAGCTGATCCACCAAAGCAAGAATCGCTGCGGCTTCATCCCGAAGCACTCTTACCGCTGTATCTGTTACTGCCATGATCCCTCCCGACTGTTTTCACTAAAAATAAGCCTTATTTCATTATACAATACTTCGCCGTGAATTCCATAAATACGCTTCCGGGAAATCCGGCAGCTGCATCATTATTTTTCCGTCAGTCCCTTTTCCTTGTCCTTCTTCACGATCTCATTGATGGCAATCAGATCCTTCAGCAGGTCTTCCAGAGAAGAGAGATAAAGCATATTGGTCGAATCGGAAAGACCTTCCGGCGGATTGTCATGGACTTCCATAAAGAAGCCGTCTACACCGGAAGCCGCTGCCGCACGGGCGAGGTAAGGAATGAATTCCCGTTGTCCGCCCGTGGTGGAGCCCATGCCGCCCGGAAGCTGCACACTGTGGGTCGCATCAAAAATTACCGGGTAGCCGAACTGTCTCATAATGGGGAAAGAACGCATATCCACCACCAGATTGTGGTAGCCGAAGGAAGCCCCTCTTTCTGTCAGCGCCAGATTCGGATTGCCTGCCTCTTCCATCTTGCCAATGACATTTTTCATGTCCTCCGGTGCCATGAACTGACCTTTTTTCACATTGACCGGCTTGCCGGTTTTGGCTGCCCCGTACACCAGATCGGTCTGCCGGCACAGGAAGGCCGGAATCTGCAGCATGTCCAGCACCTTCGATGCCGGCGCCAGCTGCGTCACATCATGCACGTCGGAAAGGACGGGAACGCCGAGTTCCTTCTTGATGGAAGCCAGGATTTCCAGGCCTTTTTCCAGTCCCGGTCCGCGGAAAGAATTATAGGAAGAACGGTTTGCCTTATCGTAGGAAGCCTTGAAAATATACTGCACTCCCAGCCGGTCGCAGATTTTCTTGATTTCCCGGCCGATCATGAGTGTCCGTTCATAGCCTTCAATGACGCACGGTCCGGCAATGAGGAAAAGTTTGCTTCCGTCGATGGTCAAATCCCCTACGTGAATGGTTTTCATGTTGATCTCCTTTCGAAATATTCATTCGCCTTTTTCAGGTCTTCTTCTGTATCAATGCCGATATCCTCGCTGTCTGTAAGGATAACGCCGATTTTATGCCCCGTTTCCAATGCGCGGAGCTGCTCCAGGGACTCTGTCTTTTCCAGCGGTGTCTGCTCCATCTTTGCATAAGCCAGGAGGAAATCCCGGCGATAAGCATAGATTCCCACATGCTTCAGCGGCGGTTCGGCGAAATCGTTCCGGTTATAAGGAATCAGCGAGCGGGAAAAATACATAGCTTCCCCGTTCCGGTTCACCACAACCTTTACGGCAGAAGGATCGCCGTATTCTTCTGCCTTAAGCGGCGCCGCTACCGTCGCCATATCCAGCTCGGGATGACGGATCAGGTCCTCTGCCAGCGCATCGATCACGTCCGGATCGATCAGCGGTTCATCGCCCTGTACATTCACTATAATATCAAATTCCGGAAGCTTTTCCGCCACCTCAGCCAGCCGGTCGGTTCCGGTCGGATGGTCTTTTCTGGTCATGACAGCCTGTCCGCCGAAGGACAGCACTTCCTTTTCAATCTCCGGATGATCCGTTGCCACAATGACTCTCTCGGGAATCTTTGCCTGGGAAGCTCTTTCATAAACCCGGCGGACCAGCGTTTTCCCCGCAATCAGCCGGAGCGGCTTGCCGGGAAGACGGGTGGATGCATACCGGGAAGGAATGATACAAACAATTTTCATCACAGATTCTCCCACTGTTTCTTTAAAATCGAAAGGCCTTCCGGGAAGGTCATCGTAATTTCCAAAATATAAAGCGGTACCGACAGTTTCTTTGCCTGCGGAAGACGAAGCATCTTCACCGCATCCTTTTCGGTGGAAACGATCAGATCCGCCCCCTTATCCGCTGCCAGTGCTTCCGCCCGGTGAAGATCTTCTGCCGTGTAGCCGTGGTGGTCATCAAAGGAAAGACTTCCCACAGGCTCCAGTCCTGCTTCCATGCAGGTTTTCTCAAAAGCCTTCGGGTTTCCGATGCCTGAAAGGAGCAGTGCTTTTTTCCCTTTCACATCCGCTCCTTCGTGAATCCGCTGTTCCCATTTTTCATAAGGAACTACCTTGTCCACGCTGTGGCAGGAGGAAATGACCGGCACGCCCGGTGCGTACTGCGCCAGCGTCTTCCGGATTTCCCTCTTCCGGTCTTCATCCGCCTGATCGCTCTTGGTGAGAATGAAAAGATCGGCCCGGCTCAGAGCCTTCATCGGCTCCCGGAGAAGTCCCCGGGGCAGCCCCCGGCCGTATCCGAAAGGATTGGTACAATCAATCAGGACAAAATCCCGGTCCCGCTTCATGGTCCAGTACTGGAAACCGTCGTCCAGAAGCAGAATATCCGCTCCGAGCTTTTTTGCCCGTTCTGCGGAGGCAAACCGGTCTTTTCCCACCAGAATCGGGACCTCCGGTCTTTTCAGTGCCATCATGAACGGCTCATCGCCGGCTTCCTTCTGCCCTGCCAGGATGGAATGCCCGTCGGAAACGATGCCGCCCGCCTTCTCCATACCGCTCCGGTATCCCCGGCTGATTACCGCCGGATGATAGCCGTCAGCAAGGAGCATTTCACACAGAGACAGTATGCACGGGGTTTTGCCCGTACCGCCGGCCGTGATATTTCCCGCAGAAATAACAGGAACTCCTGCAGATCGGGCAGAAGCCGCTGCTTTCCGCTGCTTCTTCTCCGCCTGGGAAAGATAGATTTTCTCCAGGCCGGACAGAAATGCGCAGAAGAGCCGGTCTGTCCCCTGCGGATCGGGATTTTTCATCAGCTCTGTCACATAGCTTTCAAGACTCATTGGATTTCCTCAGCTTCACACCCCATTCAGACACAAGGTCCTCAAAGGCATGAATATTTCTTTCCGTAGCTCCCTGATTGTTCCGGACAACCTCCAGCGCAGCCCTGCCCATGGTCTGCAGTTTTCCCGGATGGTCCAGCAAATCCAGCATAACCCGGGAAAATTCCTCTTCATTCTTTGCCATAATGCATACGTTCTGTTCGGAAAGAAGCTCAAAAATTTCCTGAAAATTAAACATATACGGTCCGACGACCACCGGTTTTCCGTGGGCTGCCGGCTCCAGGATATTATGTCCGCCCACCTTGACGAAGCTGCCGCCTACAAAGACAAGGTCTGCCAGACTGTACAGACGGCCCAGTTCTCCGATGGTATCCAGGATGACCACCTGTGCCGGCTTTCCGTCATCTTCCTCCGTTCCCATTCTGGACCGGCGGATTACCGTATATCCCTCGCGCTTGATCATGAATTTTACGGAAGGCGCCCGGGTAATTTCCCGAACCGCCAGAAGGAGGCAGGCATCGGGATGCTTTTTCAGAATCCTTGCATAGGTGCGGAGCAGAATTTCTTCTTCCCCGCTGTGGGTGGAACCCGCCACGATGATCGGTCCTTTCCCGTCGAAGCGGAATTCCTTCCGCAGTGCTGCTCTTTCTTCAGGAGATACCTCTGCATAGGTCTGGTCATACTTTGTATTTCCCGTAATTGTCACCCGTTCCGGGAGTGCTCCCATGGCGATAATGCGCTTTTTATCGATGGAAGACTGCATGCAGAACTTCGTGATCTGATACAGCATGCGGGTGGTAAAGCTCTTTACCAGGGAATACCGTTTCATGGACCGGGAGGAAATGCGTCCGTTCATCATCATGACCGGAATTTTCCGTTTCCATGCGAGGCGGAGGAAATTCGGCCAGAGCTCCGTCTCAATCAGAATAATCGCCTTCGGATTGACGATATTCACGATTCTTTCCGTAATGACCGGAAGATCGAAGGGGAAAAATATATGTCCGTCCGCTTCGGGAATGATTTTCTGTGCCATCCGGTGACCCGTGGCTGTAACAACAGAAACCACAACCATTTCCTCCGGATATTTCTTTTTCAGCTCCCGCACAATCGGACTGGCAGCGACGACTTCTCCCACGGAGGCCGCATGGACCCAGATCGCATTGTGGTAGGCAATCTGCTGCAAAGTCGGTGTCGGCATGATTCCTGCACTCTGCTTCAGACGATCGTAAAAACCGTCTTCAAAAATCAGGCGGTAAATCAGGATCGGAATCTGCAGAATCCAGTAAGCTACCAGACATATATTGTAAACCCAATACATTCATTTCTCCTTTATTCTTTATCCCCCGTCTTGGCAGACATGGTGTATAACTCGTGATACAGGCCGCCCTTGGCCATCAGTTCCTCATGAGTGCCCTGCTCTTCAATCACACCGTGATTGAGAACCAGGATCTGATCCGCATTCCGGATCGTAGACAGACGGTGTGCAATGACAAAGGAAGTCCTTCCCACCATCAGTTTGTCCAGAGCATCCTGAACGATCTTTTCACTTTCCGTATCCAGGGCAGAGGTGGCTTCATCCAGAATCAGGATCTTCGGATTCTTCAGAAGGGCTCTGGCAATGGCGATACGCTGCCGCTGACCGCCGGAAAGAACCATGCCTCTGTCTCCCACCTTCGTTTCAATGCCGTTGGGAAGCTCCCTGACAAATTTTTCCGCATTGGCTGACCGGATAGCGGCCCATACTTCCTCATCGGTGGCATCCAGCCGGCCGTAGAGGACGTTATCCTTGATAGTTGTATTGAAAAGCAGTGTATCCTGCGGAACCAGGCCGATATTATCCCGGAGAGAACCGACCTTCACATCCCGGATATCCATGCCGTCAATATAGATGGCGCCGCCGGTGACATCATAGAAACGGGGGAGCAGGTTCGCAATGGTCGTCTTGCCTGCCCCGGACGGACCTACTACGGCAATCGTCTGCCCCGGTTCGGCGATGAAATTCAGATCGGTCAGGACCGGGTTGTCCTTATCATAGGAGAAAGCCACATGGCGGGCTTCCACCCTGCCTTTGGATACCGTAAGCTCTTTGGCATCCGGTTTATCCTGCACCTGCGGCTTTTCATCCAGAATGGCAAAGACACGGTCTGCCGCGCCCAGGGACTTCTGGACATTTCCCAGGCATTCCGCCAGTCTTTTCGTGGGGTTTGCCAGGTTGATCGCATAAATCAGGAATGCAATCAGTTCACCGGTAGTCATGATTCCGTCAATAACGGAAACCCCGCCGTACCAGATGATGGCGCACACCGCAATAGAGGACAGGAATTCCACGAAAGGCGTCATCTGGCTCTGCTGCCGGATGGAACGGACCGTTGCATTAAAACTCTTTTTGTTGATTTTGCGGAACCGTTCTTCTTCAAAGGCACCGCGGTTGAAGCTTCTGACGATGCGTACCCCCTGGATGGTTTCCTGGAGCATGCTTGTCACATCTGCAATCTTCTCCTGGACATCCCGGCCGCTCGTATGGAGCTTTCTGCCGAAAAATTTAATGATAAAGGAAACCAGCGGAACAATCACCAGACAGAGAATGGTCAGTTTCCACTGCAGATAAAGCATGGACGCAAAGGACCCGATAAAAATGGCGCCTTCCTGCACCATCTGGATAAAATTATCCACGATGGCCGTCTGAAGAGCCCCGATATCATTGGTCAGGTTGCTCATGATTTCCCCGGTCCTGCGCTTGTCGTAGTATGCAACGGACAGCTTCTGCAGATGATGATACAGAGCATTCCGCAGGTCCATAATGACTGACTGGCCGATGTATCCCATCAGGTACCGATGGCCGAAGGTCGTAAGGGCACGGATAAAAAAGGTGACCAGAATTGCTGCAATGATGATATACAGCATCTGCAGATTCTTTTCTTCCAGCACCTTATCGATGACATCCTTGATAATCCACGGGAGGACCAGATTGGAAAGGGAAACAATGAGCATGAATACGACCGAAATCAGGAGAACCTTCCAGTACGGCCACAGATAGCTCAAAAGTCTTTTATAGCTGTTGATTTTGCTTTTTTTATCGTCCATTCTCAGCTCCTGCTGTCTCTAAAATCAGATCGGCCGTCCGGCGCAGAGCGCCGCCGCCGCCCAAAGCGGTGCGGACCTTTTTCAATTCCTTCACATTCTTTTCCCTTGCAGCCGGGTCGGTGATCCACGGCAGAAGAATTTTCACCATATTTTCCGGGGAAACATCCTCCTGCAGCAGCTCCGGCGTCACTTCCCTGTTCATCAGAAGATTCGGAAGCCCTGCAAATTCCACATGAACCAGCAGATTGGCCAGCTTCCAGGTCAGCGGCGCCAGCCGGTATACCAGTACGGTGGGAAGCTCCATGAGAGCCGTTTCCAGAGTGGCTGTTCCGGAGGAAGCAATGCATGCATCGCAGATCTGCATCAGATCATACTGATTTCCTTCCGTCACGATAAAGGAAACATCCGGTTCCTTTTTCAGAATATCCTGCAGAAAATCCATGGGAATCGTGCTCGCCCGGGGAATGAAAAACTGGCAGTCTGCTTTTTTTGACAGCTCCGCAGCCGCCTTCACCATGTCGGGAAGAAGGCCGGACACTTCGTTTTTCCGGCTTCCCGGCATCAGAAGGATGCGCTTCTTATCTGCCTTTCCCCCGAAATGCGCCATCGCCTCCTCAAAGCTCATGGAGGGATGCACCAGATCCACCAGAGGGTGCCCCACAAAGGTCACCGGTGCGCCTGCTTCCTCATAGGCTCTGGCTTCAAAGGGAAATATGGAAGCTACCCTTTTCACATCCCGGACAATGCTCTTCGCCCGGCTCCTATGCCATGCCCAGATGGTGGGAGCGATATAGTACACTACGGGAATGCCCAGTTCCTTTGCCGTATGGGCCAGCTTCATATTGAATCCCGGATAATCCACGCATACGAGCACATCCGGTTTCTCTTCCGTCATGGCTTTTTTCAGAAAATCCCGCAGACGGAAGAAAAAGGGGATGTGTTTGATGACTTCCACGACCCCGATAATGCCCAGATTCTCTATATCATAAATGATGCGTACCCCGCTCCTGCGCATGTCCGCTCCGCCCATGCCGAAAATTTCCGCATCCGGCATCTGCTTCTTGATTTCCGCCGCCACTGCGCCGGCATGCATATCTCCGGAGGCTTCTCCGGCCGACATCATAATTTTCATAGATTATTCCTGTTCCACTGCTAAAATAACAAGTCCTTTCCGGTTGGCTTCCGCCAGGACTGCTTCCTTTTCCGCAAACAGCGTACGGTATGCCTCAATGGCCAGAACCGCACATTTTCCTTCTTCCATGGATTTGATGGTCTGCAGTCCGACAGCCGGCACATCAAAACGGGGATCCTGCTGCGGCTTTGCGGTTTTGACCACCACGGCACCGCCTCTTGCCAGTGCGCCCCCTCTTTTAATGCATGCATCGGTTCCCTCGATGGCTTCCACTGCCATGACAGCCTGTCCTTTTACGACCACGGTCTGCCCCAGATCCATGCCTCCGATGGCCTTTGCCGCCCGGAATCCGAACGCAATATCCTCCAGCTGTTCTTTGCTGGGCTTCTTTTTCGTGAATACCTGCGGCCCCGGCATCATGGGCTTCAGGTACTTTGTCTGATCCAGCACGGAAATCCCGTCCTTTGCCAGCTCATCCACAATAGCCAGCGTAATCGTATCATCCTTGAAATTCTGCTTGCGCAGCCGGTTCAGAACCATAAGCGCCCGCAGATCCGGCAAAACATGATCCTTGTACAGCCACTCCTTCGTCACTTTTCCAAGAAGAGTGACCTCCTTCACATTTTCCCTGACCAGAGTTTTGATAATTTTATTCAGCTTAAAAGCACTGATTTCATAGTAAACGTCGGCAAGCTCCTGCAGACGGCTGTCGACTCCCGGAATGACCGCTACACAAACCACACGGTATCCTTCCTCCTTGACTGTCCGGAGAAATTCAAACGGCAGCGTTCCCACACCGGCCAATAAACCGATTGTTTCCATACATACCTCCTACGGAATACTTCTTTTTATTTTACCATACATACTCCTTTTTATGAAATGAACCCGGTTCGAAAATCTGCCGGAGGAAATCTTTTTCCGTCTTCCCTCCGGCCTGAAAAACTGATCTCCCCGATGCCTGCCGGTCTGCTCCCGTGCTGCGGAATCCGGCGAAATAAAAGCCAAAAGTCTGTGAAAAGCAGGGATTGCTTTCCACAGACTTTCAAAATGCAATGTTTAAAATCCGATCTTTACTGCTCGCCGCCGGCTGCCTTGATGGCAACAGCCAGCTTGTGAGCCAAGCCCTTCATCTCCGACTTGGAAACAGAGCATACAGCCAGACGGATACCCTTTTTCAGCGGTACCATGAATACGTTCTGCTTTTCCAGTTCTGCGCAGATTTCTTCCGACCGGGTAACGGGGATGGTAATGAAGAATCCGGAAATATACGGAACGAAAAGGATTCCTTCTTCCTTGGCTTCTTCCATGAAAATAGCTGCTCTTTCCTGAATCAGATGGAAGTATTTTGCTCTTTCCGCATCGAGTTCCTTAACAGCTTCCGGGTCGCTGCAGATGTGGATCATGGCATTCTGTGCCGCGCTGTTGCAGTTGGACCAGGTTGCACGGTTGCTGTACTGGTTGATGTCTACGAATTCCCGGATGACATCTTCATCGGAGGAAATGCCGATCATGGCACCCATGCGCTGTCCGTACATGGTAAAACCCTTGGACAGGGTATAGCCGACAATGACCAGAAGGTTCTGCGGCAGTCCGCCGAAGACCTTGAAGAATCTGCGGCATTCTTCTTTTTCACCGCTGTAATCCAGATAAGCTACATCCGGATACAGGATAATCTTTTTGGTGGGGTCCTTAGCAGCTTCCTTCAGGACATCCACACAGGCCTGCCATTCTTCTACGGACATGCAGTAGCCGGTGGGGTTGTTGGCAATGCCGTTCAGAACGATAACCAGATTGTCCTGGCGGGTCAGGATATCTTCCACATTCTTGCGGAAAGATTTCGCATTGAAATGGCCGGCAGAATTCAGAAGGCTGAAGGAGCTTACGCGGCGGTTGTTGTCGCGGATTACGGAATCATAAGCGCCCCAGTGCCAGTCGGTGATCAGCACTTCATCGCCCGGATCGGAATAGTTATGAACAACATGATGGATTCCGCCGGTGCCGCCCGGTGTTGCTACGGCATCAATATAGCCTGCCGGACGGGATTCGCCGAAGCACTGATCAATGCATCCGTCCAGGAATTTGCGGTATCCCTGAATCGGCGCATAGGCACACATTTCGGACGGAGTCAGTTCCTTGAGAGCCTTTTTAACGACATCAAGAACGACCAGGGTTCCGTCTTCATCCAGGATAGAGCCCACGGTCGCATTGATAACCTGATCCTTGCCGATCTTGTTAGCCAGAGCAATGGCCCGGTTGTTTGCTGCGAAAATATTATCTACTGCACTTTTGCCTGCGGCATGAGAAGCTGCCATACTGAACATTCGCTGTTCCCCCCTATTTGGAAATTCTGCACTTTGGCAGATAACAGGCAGAAATCCCGCGGAAATGCTGCCCGGGATTTTCAAACCTGCCTATTTAAGCTGTATGTTTGTATTATAAAACACCATGGAAGAAAATAAAATAAACTTTCTGTACATGATATAAGAAAATGTATACTTTTTATATCAACATTTTTCGTTTTTTGTTTGTATATTCTATATTTCTATTTCCCAATCCGCCGGAATTTGCGGTACAGAAAAAAGTGAGCTCTCTGCAAAAATACCCGGAGCTCACTTTTCTGCTTTCCTGCTTATTTTTTATTTTCCGTTTCCGGCGGTTCTTCCTCATTTTCTGCGGAAGCAGGATTCCCGCCGATCAGCCATCGTCCTTCTGCCCGGACCCGGCCGTCTGCATTCCCGTCTTTTCCGGCACGAATCCTGCCGTCTCCGGAAAATTCAAACAGCGGCTTTTCCGAAGAAGGCTTTGCCTTCGGTTTCTTATACCCCAGGGCATCCAGCTCCCGCTCATACTCCTGCCGAAGCTTGCGGAGCACCCCCTGGTCGGGGTCCTTCGGCTTTTCGTTTTCCAGCATATTCTTCAGCACACAGGCCAGCTCATAGCGTGTCACCGCTCCGTTTTTCAGGAAATCCGCGGTATAGTCCGGTGCCTTTCCTTTTTTCAGAAGTTCTTCCACCGTCCGGTAATCCCAGGATTTGGGAGAAACCGTATCAAAAGAATTCGGCGCATAAATATTGTAGGCAAAAGCCTCGGCGGAAAGCGCCGCCAGCAGACCGGCCAGCCAGAGAAATTTCTTTTTCATCGGCAGATCTTCTCCTCAATGAGGGAAAGCATTTCCTCCCTGCCGTCTCCGTCCAGAGAAGAGTATGCAATTGCAGGATGTTCTGCCGGGAAAAGCCGGTCCAGAAGCCGGAGATTCTTTGCCAGCTCATTCCGTTTCAGTTTATCCGCCTTTGTTCCGATGATCTGCAGAGACGGTGCCGCACTGCGGAGCCACTGGTAGGCTTTCAGATCAATCGGCAGGCCCGGATGGCGAAGATCCACCAGAAGACCGATCATCACCAGAGAAGGCGAATTTTCAATGTAGTCCCCGATAAAGGAAGACCAGGTATCCTTATTTTCCTGACTCGTCTTGGCAAAGCCGTAGCCGGGCAGGTCTACCAGGTACCAGTCCTGCCGTACTTCTTCCTCTTCCTCCATCCTTCTTGACTGGATGGCATAGTAATTGATTGTTCTTGTCTTCCCCGGCTCACGGGAAACGAATGCCAGCTTCTTCCGTCCGCAGAGAGAATTGATCAGTGAGGATTTTCCCACATTGGAACGGCCGATAAATGCGATTTCCTTTTTCCCGTCCTTCATGTACTGGCTCCGGTTGACCGCAGCCCCCATGTAAGCCGAAGAAAAGATATGAAACTTTTCGATTGAAGTGATTTCAGGCATAGAACCTCCTTGCTCCCCCGTGCCCGGGAAAGCCGCCGTGGATCCCACGGATAAAGCGCAACGGAAGGGCGTGCAAACGCCGGCTGCACGCCCTCCCCTTATTCTGCACCGAAACAGATGAAGAAACATCTTCTCTTTTATTATACTTCAAACCCCGGGAAATTTCTAAAGCCCGGGAAGGACTTACTTCAGCAGTGCTGCTTCCAGAACCTCATCCACATTCTTTACATACACGAAATGCAGCTTGTCCCGGACTGCCTTCGGAATTTCCTCCAGATCCCGCCGATTCTTTTCCGGCAGAAGGATCTGCTTGATTCCGAACTGATTGGCGGCAAGCACCTTTTCCTTGACGCCGCCGATGGGAAGAACCTCCCCGGTCAGGGTGATTTCCCCGGTCATGGCCGTATCGCCCCGAACCTTGCGTCCCGTATAGGCAGAAGCCATCGCCGTGGCCATCGTAATGCCCGCCGACGGACCGTCCTTCGGCACCGCCCCTTCCGGAAGATGAATATGGGTATCAATGCTTTCATAGAAATCTTCCTTCAGGCCGAGCATCTTGGCACGGCTGCGGATATATGTATAGGCAGTTTCCGCCGATTCCTTCATGACATCTCCCATCTGCCCGGTCAGGATCAGATGGCCCTTGCCGTGAATGGTCAATGCTTCCGTATCCAGCACCTCACCGCCTGCTGCCGTCCAAGCCAGACCGTTTACACGGCCCACACTGTCCGGATGCTCTTCCGCGAGAGGCAGGAATTTTTCCGGTCCCAGATACTTCGGCAGTGTTCTGACCGACAGTGCCGGCAGCGTTTTATCCTCTGTCACGATCTTCTTGGATACCTTCCGGCATACCGATCCGATGATGCGTTCCAGCTCACGGACCCCCGCTTCCCGGGTATAGCTGCGGATCAGCTTATGAATCAGCGCAGGCGTGAACCGGATATCCTCCGCTTTCAGTCCTGCTCTTTCCCTCTGCCGGGGAATCAGGTATTTTTTTGCAATTTCCGTCTTTTCCTCTTCCGTATAGCCGGACAGCTCAATGAGCTCCATCCGGTCCAGAAGAGCGGGAGGAATCGTAGATACCGTATTGGCCGTCACCAGGAAGAATACCTTCGACAGGTCGAAAGGAATATCGATATAGTTGTCATGGAATGCCTTATTCTGCTCCGGATCCAGCGCTTCCAGCAAAGCGGAAGCCGGATCGCCGCGGTAATCGGCGCCGACCTTATCAATCTCATCCAGAAGAATCAGAGGATTCTTTGTTTTCGCCTCATGCACCGCCTCAATGAAACGGCCCGGCATGGCTCCGATATAAGTACGGCGGTGGCCGCGGATTTCCGCCTCATCATGGATGCCGCCGAGGGAAATCCGGACAAAGCGCCGTCCCATAGCCTTCGCAATGGACTGAGCCAGAGAAGTCTTGCCCACCCCCGGAGGTCCTACAAAGCAGATGATAGGCGCCTTTGCTTCCGGTGCCAGGATGCGCACAGCCAGATATTCCAGGATTCTTTCCTTGATTTTTTCCAGGCCGAAATGGTCTTCATCCAGTACAGCCTTCGCCTTTTTCAGGTCCAGCACATCCTTGCTTTCCTTGACCCAGGGCAGGGAAAATACCCAGTCCAGATAATTTCTTGCTACGGCGGTTTCCGCCATCATGGGCGGCATGGACGCCAGATGGGAAATTTCCTTTTCCAGCTTTTCCCGATATTCCTCGGGAATTCCCGAATCAGCCAGCTTTTCCCGGTACTCCTCGGCTTCTTCATCCTGAGAAACCGTATCTCCCAGCCGGTCATGGATGCTGCGGATCTTCTGCCGCAGGTAGTAATCCTGCTGTTCTTTATCCATGCGGGTACGGACCGCACTGTTGATTTCTGTTTCAAGCCTTCCGATTTCAATTTCCTGATCCAGGAAATTCTTCACCAGATCCAGCCGGTCCATAATATTTGTTTCTTCCAGTACTTCCTGACGCTTCTGCGGAGTAATCAGAAGCTGTGCAGCGATGAAATCTGCGGTCTGTCCCGGATCGGTGATTTCCCGCAGCTGCCCTGCCTGGTCATCGGGAAGTCCCTGCTTTGCATTCCGAAGCCATTCGAAGAATGATTTCAGCAGCACTCTCCGGTACGCTTCCGCCTGCAGCTCGTCGGGAGGCAGAATTTCCTCCATATCATCCACCTCGGCATACATAAAACGGTCGCCCCGTTTTGCCGAAATCAGCTTTATCCTGGAGACACCTTCTGCAAGAATCCGGACGATTCCTCCGGGAAGCTGCAGCATCTGCCCGATTTTCACCACAGTGCCGCAGGTATAAAGATCCTTCTCCTCCGGTTCTTCCGTCGCAGGATCTTTCTGCATCGCCACTGCCAGGTACCGGTCTCCCTTGACGGCCTGCTGTACCGCCGCAACCGATTCCTTCCGTCCCACATCCAGATTCACTGTCATGTGGGGATAGATCACAATATCACGAAGAGCTACCAGAGGCAGTGACATATAAGCCTCTTTAACTGTTTCACTCATTTATACTTCCTCAATTTTCAAAACGCAGCATAGATGCCGATCAGAAAAACTATCTTTTTTATTGTATACTGCTTTCTCAAGGATATCAATGATTTTCCATGAATATCGCAGTATGGATATCCATTATACAGAAAAACAGGTCCCTTTTCCAATAGAAAATAAACGCTGATGCATTTCCCTTCCCGCCGCCCGGCTGCAAACCCTCCGGCTCTCCTCTGCCTGAACAGCGAAAAACTGTACCGGTCTGCGCATACAAAAAAGCGGCCCCTCTGCGGGGCCGCCCCTTTTCTTATTTTCTTTCCAGCAGCATCCTATTCACGGTATCTCTTTCCTCCGGAGTCATATTCATGTACCCGTCGGCAAGTGCCCGTACCCAGGAGCCGTATGCAGGATTCGGGAACAGAATATATCGGGTTCCGAAATATTTCTGATTCTCATCCATAATCCTGGCTCTTTCTTCCATAGATTTCCCGTTGATTCCGATCGGCAGATCTTCCGCATTGTCTCCCATATAGATCACCACATCGTAATCCTTGGCAATCCGGTCATAGCGAATCTGCTTATTCGGAGAATCCGCCATCAAAAGGATATGCTCAGGGTCTGCCTGAGGGAAATGAAGCTCTTTCAGATTCTTTTCCGTTGCATCATAATTGTATGCACCGTAACGGTTGGATACATAAAAAATGGCTACGCCCCTCCGGTCCACCTCCTGCAGAAATTCCGCAGCACCGGGCATGGCAAGAGACTCTCCGCGTCTGACCGTATCTCTCCACCAGCGGCTGGTATACAAACCATTCCCTTTGGCAGCCTCCGCCGCCATGGCCGGTGTATTATCCAATACCGTTTCATCACAGTCCAGAACAATCGCCAGCGGTTTTCCGGTCCTTGAGGAATCTGCCAGCGCCTTATCCACCTCAGCCAGAGCGATGTTGTATCCCTGGTAGCAAAGAGCACGATACTCAGCAGATGTTCTCATCCACAGAAGTCCCATGATTTCCTGGGACGCCAGCTGCTGCTGCGAACTGACTTCCGAAACCGCCGGGTTTCCGACAGCAGTCACTGCCACGGGCTGTACGGCCGGAGCAGCAGCAAAAGCCGATGCTCCTCCCAAAATACATACCGCAGTCAATGCCGCTCCGATTTTCCTTTTTAAATTCATTCTGTTCCTCTCATTTTCAAAATAAAATTGCTTCTGTTGTAAAGATTTAAAAAGGCCTTTTTATGAAGTAAGTATATAATAAGATTCCCGTGTATGCAAATCCGCCTGCAAAATAGTTTTCCCGGAAAGATTTTCTTTTCGCTGCCGGACACTCTCCTTCCGCCGGAAATATCCCTTCTTTCTCCTGCATTTATCTTGTAAACTTTTCCAAGCCGGATTCTTCCGCGGGAAAACCCGCATCATATTTTCCGTATCCCAGGTCTCTGTCCGTCTTTGAAAGTTTCCGAAAAAATAAAATCATCCGAGCCCGTCTCCTGTCGGAAACAAGTTCGGATGATTCGCTTTGGTGCCGGAGGCGGGACTTGAACCCGCACGGTGTTGCCACCGCCAGATTTTGAGTCTGGTGCGTCTGCCATTCCGCCACTCCGGCATATCCTTTCTTGGATGCTTATTTATGATATCACAGGAACGCTGACCCGTCAATCATCCGCCGCAGTGCTGCCTTGTTCCACGCAGCCTCTCTGCCCGGGAAATTTGTCGGAAATCCGACAGGATATTTCCCTATTGATTATTTGTATGAAACGATGAATATTTCAGGTATAAAGTTTTATAATTC
>UPXR01000010.1 GCA_900557365.1 uncultured Dialister sp.
CGCCGAAAGTACTTGGCTGGAAGCGGCCTGGGAGGATAGGAAGCTGCTGATTAAGAGAAAAGGCACCTGAAGAGATTTAGGTGCCTTTTCATTTATGGATAAAAACGCACCCGGAAATCCCGGGTGCGTTTTTAATTGGCCAGGAAAAGAAATATTCTCTTATATATACAGAATTTGAATCAGGAATTTTATTACCTGATTTGTGACGCCCGGTGCAGCTAAATGCCTGGAAGAAAATCAGGCGCGGGGACAGGATAACCGCATATTTTCATAAAAGACAGCGCTCGCATGGATCTGCAAAGCCTGATGATTCTTGTTTTCTCTGCTGCTGACAGGATATATTTCTGTGGTTTGCCCGGCTCCGCTGCAAAGGATGTTTTCGTGGAATATTGTTCTGCTGTTTGTGGGCCGTTGGATGATAAGAATGCAGGTTACCGGGCTAAGAATCCGGACGGGGCTTCCGGAAATTTTTGGACGGCAGCAGAGCCGGAAAAGAGTCTTTCTGACGGAAATTTTTTATTCAGAGATACGGAGAAAAGCGGATTTTCCAATAAAAAAGAATCCTTCGATAGGGAAGGATTCCTTGCGTCCGAAGCAGAGTGCTTATCTTTCCGGAGGAAGACCGGCGTATTCTCTGGCAAAGTCGGAGAAATTGTCGATGATGTAGGCTTTCAGAAGTTCTGCCGGGGGAGAGAGCTGTTCGCCCTTTTTCCAGGAGAGACTGATGTAGCGCTGGCAGGACGGAGAGGCAATGGGGACGAGCGCAACATGGTCGCCGCCTACGCCGTGCCAGGTGATGCGGGGGGCAAAGGATACACCCAGGCCGGCACGGATGAATTCCCGTACGGTCATGGGGCTGTCGCTTTCCAGTACCACATGGGGAACGAATCCGGCCATGCGGCAGTAGAAATCGGTAATGGTGCGCAGACTGGAGCCTGCTTCCAGGGAAATGAATCCGGCCTTTTCAAATTCGTCCAGGTTGACCGATGCCTTTTTCGCATGCGGATCGGTGTCCGGCATGGCCAGCATGATGTCTTCCTTCAGGAGCGTTACGGAATGGTCGCTCTCAATGGGGTTGATGGAGGAGGACAGGAAAAGGTCCACATGGTTCTGCGAGGAGTGGCTCGCCTTGCTGTGCTGCTGCAGGATTTCAAAGCGGATATCCGGGTGTTCCTGACGGAAGCGGGTGAGGAAAGCCGGGATAATCATGGATGCAGCGAAAAGGGAAATGGTAACGGTCAGCTTTTGCGCTTCTTTCGTATCTGCCAGTTCCTTCTGTGCGTCATGAAGTTCCTGCATGATGCGGTTTGTATGACGGAGAAGAATCTCACCATACCGGGTCAGGACAATATTTCGTCCGCTGCGGGAAAAGAGGGGAACACCGAGCTCTGTTTCCAGGACCTTGATCGTATGGGACAGAGAAGGCTGGGAAATATGAAGCGCCTCCGCGGCACGGGTCAGATGCTGCAGTTCTGCGGTTTTTTGAAAGTAGCTAAGACCCAGAAGAGTGAGTTTCATAGATACCTCCTTATCAATAGGAATAAAAGAGAAAAAGAAAATAAAAAAGTGTACTTTTCACACAAATTATACAATATTGTCTATCGGTTTTCAATTATGAAGTCGGAGAAACGGATGAATCGGATAAATATAATAAATCGCGGAAAAGTATAAAGAAATTATAAATACAAGGGAAATATAAAGAAAGGGAGCAGTTTATTCGGATTCATGACAGGCCGGGGATTTTTTCAGCAATGTATGCTAGGGAAAATTGATTTTCCGGGAACCGCAGAATTCCGGCGGGCAGGAAGGGCAGGACGGCTGCGGGGGAAATTGACAATTTCTCCAATTGGTGCAAAAATGGTATACGCAATATCTTATTAACAAAGGAGAATCATTATGGAATTTTTCATTGATACCGCCGATGTAGAAGCAATCCGCAAAGCCAATGACATGGGCTTTATTTCCGGAGTCACCACGAATCCGTCTCTGATTGCAAAGGAAGGCAAGGACTTCCATGCTACGATTAAGGAAATTGCTTCCATTGTGGACGGCCCGATTTCTGCAGAAGTTCTGGCAGACGATGCAGAAGGCATGGTAGCAGAAGGAAAGGTTTTGGCCGGACTGGATCCTCATGTAGTGGTTAAGATCCCCATGACGCCGGAAGGCATGAAGGCTGTCAAGCAGCTTCATGCAGCAGGTATCCGCACCAATGTAACGCTCGTCTTCTCTGCCAACCAGGCTCTTCTGGCTGCCCGTGCCGGTGCCACCTATGTCAGTCCTTTTGTAGGCCGTATCGATGATATCGGCTGGGACGGCGTGGATCTGATCCGCACCATTGCAGAAATCTTCGAACTTCACGGCATTGAAACCAAGATCATTGCCGCTTCTATCCGGAAACCGCAGCACATCACGGAATGCGCTCTTGCCGGAGCCGACATTGCCACCGTTCCCTTCCAGGTTTTGATGGATGCCTTCAAGCACCCGCTTACAGACAACGGGATTGCCCGTTTCAAGGCAGACTGGGCTGCAGCAAAGATGAAATAAATGCGGAAAGGCAAGCCTTCGGGCTTGTCTTTTTTTATGCAGTGAAATCGGAATGGGATTTTTCTGCTTGCCCGGATTCCCCGGTATTATATAATGAATAAAACAGAAGAAATGTCCAAAGGCGGACCGGCGGTGCAGACCGAAGGAAATTCTGCCCGGTCGTCTCTTCGTTTTCACCGGATTCATCCGGCCGGATGATTTGAAGTCATGGACTTTTCAGATATCCATAGAGAAAACAGATAGGAAAGGCGCTGTTTTCCTGTCTTTCTGACGGGGATTTCTCAGACGGTTCGGAGGAAGGAAAGCAGGACGTATTGGTATTTCAAAGGGGGATTTCTATGAATCTGCAGGGACATTATCGATATCCGT
The DNA here is from genome assembly GCA_900557365.1 of uncultured Dialister sp. The sequence continues at coordinate 2,914 of UPXR01000010.1, forward strand.
CAAGAAGAAGCGTTGTTTTCGGTTCCCGCGGCATGGTGTGCACGGCATCGCAGCTGGCTGCTCAGGCCGGGCTTTCCATGCTGAAAAAGGGCGGGAACGCGGTGGATGCCGCACTGGCCTGTGCGATTTGTCTGACCGTGGTGGAGCCTGTATCGAACGGTCTGGGAAGTGATGCCTTTGCCATCGTGTGGATGAAGGATCGGCTGTACGGGCTGAATTCCTCCGGCTGGTCTCCGGCAGGACTGACTGCGGAAGAAGTGCGGCGCCGGGGGTATAAGAACATGCCCATGCGGGGCTGGCTTCCCGTGACCGTACCGGGAGCACCGGCGGCATGGCGGACGCTGTCCCGGCAGTTCGGCAGACTGCCTTTCCGGGATTTGTTTGAACCGGCCATTGATTATGCGAGAAACGGATATCCGGTTTCTCCTTTTGTGGCAGGGGAATGGGCCAAGGAAGAGGCGGAGCTCCGGGCTTATGAAAAGGAGGATGCCTTCTCCGGATGGTTTGAAACTTTCCTGCCCCGGGGCAGAGCGCCGAAGGCGGGGGAAATGGTGTACCTGCCGGATCATGCCCGTTCTCTGGAGGAAATCGCCGAAACAGAAGCAGCAGCCTTTTATGAAGGACGGCTGGCGGAGGAAATGGAACGCTTTGCACGGGCTACGGGCGGATTCCTTCGGAAGGAAGATCTGGCGCAGTGGCACAATCTGTGGGCGGACCCGATTTCCGTCCGTTACCGGGGCTATGATGTGTACGAGCTTCCTCCGAACGGACACGGTCTGGTGCCGCTCATGGCGCTTCAGATCCTGAAGCAGTTCTCCTTTGCGGAGAGAGATTCTCTGGAAACTCTGCACCGTCAGTTCGAGGCGATGAAGCTGGCCTATGCGGACGGCATGACCTATATCACGGATCCGGAATACATGAAAGCGGAAGTTTCCGCCCTGCTGTCCGAGAAATATGCCCGGAAGAGAGCGGGAGAAATCGGAGAAACAGCGAAAGAGCCGCAGGCCGGAGATCCCTATGCGGGCGGTACGGTGTATCTCTGTGCTGCTGACGGGGAAGGAAATATGATTTCCTACATTCAGAGCAATTACAACCATTTCGGGAGCGGCATTGTCATCCCGGGAACGGGAATTGCCCTGCAGGACCGGGGGGCCAATTTCAGCCTGGACCCGCATCATGTAAACTGCCTGGCTCCGAGGAAACGGACATATCATACCATCATCCCGGGCTTCCTCATGAAGGACGGACAGCCGGTAGGACCCTTCGGCGTCATGGGCGGCTTCATGCAGCCCCAGGGCCATGTACAGGTTATGATGAATATGATTGATTTTGACATGAATCCCCAGGAAGCGCTGGACGCACCGCGCTGGCAGTGGGTGGGAGGAAAGAAGTTCATGGTGGAGAATACCATGGACCCCTCGCTCGTGGAAGGCCTGCGGGAAAAAGGACATGAAATCGAGGTATCGGATGATCTGCAGGGATTCGGCCGGGGCGAAATCATCCGGAGAAATGAGGAAGGAGTACTCATGGGTGCCACCGAGCCCCGGGCAGACGGAACGGCGGCAGCCTGGTAGGAGCGGCATATGAAAAAGAAAACAGTCCGGAAAATGAAGAGGAGGGAGCGCATTGCGGCGGCGGTCCGGGGAGAAATGACCGACCGGGTGCCGTATGCTCTGTGGCTCCGGCCGGCTTCCTCCGTTCTGGATCCGGAGGAAAGTGCGGAGCGGGCCTGGTCCTTTTATGAAGCCTGCGGGACGGATATCGTGAAGACAATGAACGGCAGGCTGTATTCCGCAGAGGATTTCTTAAACGGAACGGGAGGTCCGGACCGGCCGGTATCGGTCAATGCGGGGGCCCTGGCACGGGAGCAGGAAGGACTGAAGCTTCTCCTGGAAAAGACAAAGGGAGAAGTGCCGGCGGTCTTCACGGTCTTTTCTCCGCTGGCTACGGCAGAGGTGCTTTGCCCCGGCATACCGGAGCGGATCAGAAACGGAGAAAAGGAAAAGATCCGGCAGGTTCTGACCGCCGTGACAGAGACAACCTGTGAGCTGGTGCGGCGGGTGATTGAGCTGGGCGCTGACGGCATTTTCCTGGAGGTGCCGGCCGCATCGTATGATTCCTTCGGAGAGGAACTGTACCGGGAGTACGGAATGCCTTACGATCTGGCTGTCCTGTCCGCATCCGGCGGGTGGTGCAATATTCTCCATGCTTCCGGGACAAATATCCTGTTTCCCCTTCTGCGGAAATATCCGGTGCAGATTTTCAGCTGGAATGCAGGAAAGTCCCTGCCGGAAATCGGAGAGGCGAAAGCGCTTACCGGACGGTGCATCATGACCGGTCTGGACGGAAGCGCGGCCGCTTTCGGGAAACGGAACGAAATCGAGCGGGACATTTACAATACGCTGCGGCAAACCGGAGGAAGGGGCATCATCCTTTCTCCCGGCTGTGCGCTTCCGGAGACACCGGCGGAGGAGGATATTTCCTTCCTGAGAAGAAGCATGAAGGAAATTGAAAGGAAAATGGCAGGGCGGTAATCCCCGTTCTGCGGCGGTGCAGGAAAAAATAATAGACGCCGTCTTATTTTTGTAATATACTAAATTATATATCCCCTTTAAGGGCTTTTTATCATGCCCTTAAACTAGTAAAGAAAAGAGGCAAATTGTTATGGCAGAAATGCAGCGCACCCTGGTTACCAAAGAAGGTCTTGAAAGGATGCAGAAAGAACTGGACGAACTTCGCTCCACAAAGCGTGCGGAAGTTGCCCAGCGTTTGAAGGAAGCCATCGCAATGGGCGACCTTTCGGAAAACTCCGAATACGATGAAGCCAAGAATGCCCAGGCATTCCTGGAAGGCCGCATTCTGGAACTGGAACAGCAGATCCGGACGGCCCAGGTTATTGAAAAGGGCAAAAAGAACCGCGTGGATGTAGGCTCTACGGTCCTCATCGAAGATATGGAAGACCATCTGCAGGAAAAGGTCACCATCGTAGGCTCCACGGAATCCAATCCTTTTGAAGGACTGATTTCCAACGAATCCCCCGTAGGCAGAGCACTGGTTGGGGCGAAAGAGGGAGATGTGGTCGAAGCAGAGGCTCCCACAAGCGTATTGAAATATAAGGTTATCAAGATCGAAGGATAAGCTGCAGAGCGGCCGTATCGGACAAAGCCGCAGTGACAGATCTGAGTTTTTTGGAGAAATGAATTTTATGGCAGAAGAGAAGAAAACAAAGAAAGTACAGACATCGGAACCGAAGCTGAATGATCAGATGCTGATCCGCCGGGAAAAACTGGATAAAATCCGCGCACTGGGCTTCGAACCCTACGGCCAGCGTTTTGACTGGGATCATCATGCGGCAGATATCCGGAAACAGGCAGAAAAACTGGAAAAGAGCGAAGCAGCCGTTAAGATTGCAGGACGTCTCATGATCCGCCGCGGCCAAGGCAAAACCGCTTTCTGCGTGCTCCGCGATGAGACCGGCGACATCCAGCTCTATTTCAGAAGAGATGAGCTCCCCGAAAATGAATGGGCGCTTTTCAAGCTGGTGGATATCGGCGATATCCTGGGCATTGAAGGCACCGTATTCACCACACATACAGGAGAACTGACCGTCCGCGTGGCTCACTTTACCATGCTGTCCAAGTCCCTCCGTCCGCTTCCTGAAAAATGGCACGGTCTGACCGATAAGGAACAGCGCTATCGCCAGAGATATCTGGACCTGATCGTCAATCCGGATGTACGGGAAACCTTCCGGAAGCGCGCAGCCATGATGGCAGCAATCCGCAAGTGGTATACAGACAACGGATTCCTGGAAGTAGAAACCCCGGTTCTGCAGCCTCTGTACGGCGGAGCCAATGCAAAACCCTTTACCACCCATTTCAATGCACTGGACATGACCATGTACCTGCGCATCGCTCCGGAACTTTATCTGAAGCGCCTTCTCGTCGGCGGCTATGAACGGATTTTCGAAATCACCCGCAACTTCCGCAACGAAGGCATGGATACCCGTCACAATCCGGAATTCACCGCCATCGAAACCTACCAGGCTTACGGGGATATCGAAGACGTCATCAATCAGACGGAACAGGTCGTGGCAGCCTGCGCTATGGCTTCCTACGGCTCCACCAAGTTCACTTATGAGGATACGGAAATCGACGTAACACCGCCGTGGCCGAGACTGACCATGGCAGAAGCCGTGAAGAAATATGCCGGCGTAGACTTCAATGCCTGCGAAACCGTGGAAGAAGCGAGAGCTCTGGCAGACAAGATCCATGTGGAATACGGAGAATTTGACGGCTTCGGCAAGATCCTGGCAGCCTGCTTCGATGCATATGTGGAAGAACATCTGATTCAGCCGGTTCACATCACCAGCCATCCGATCGAAGTCTCCCCGCTGTCCAAGCTGGACCCGAAGGATCCCCGCTACACCATTCGTTTCGAATCCTATATTTACGGACGGGAGCTGGCAAACGGCTTCTCGGAATTGAATGACCCCATCGATCAGCGTCACCGCTTCGAAATGCAGGTGGAAGAAAGAAAGCACGGCGATGATGAAGCGCATCCGATCGATGAAGATTTCCTGACAGCTCTGGAATACGGCATGCCTCCTACAGGCGGCCTGGGAATCGGCCTGGACCGTTTGTTCATGCTGATGACAGACTCCGCCAGCATTCGCGATGTTCTTCTTTTCCCGGCTATGAAGCCTCAGGAATAAGAGAACGTTTCTGAAAAGATAAAGAAAATCCGCCTTCGGGCGGATTTTTTTGATGCTGTTTCCGGGACTTCCGAAAGACCGTTTCTTGCGCCGATTCATCTTTTATGATAAAGTGAAAGCATAAAATACGATGTGGATTTTTTCAGATTTCTGTTTTCGCCGCACAGCCTGTGCGGCCTTTTTATTTGGGAGGAAGTATGCGTCACGGGTTTTATGCATTTCTTGTCTTTGCAGCGGGAGCATCCTACGGAGTCCTGTCCACCTTTGTGAAGCTGGCTTACGGGGATGGCTTCACGGTAAGCGACGTGTCGGGCGGTCCCTGTTTCCTGGGAGCGGTTCTCCTGTGGGTGCTGGCGCTGATGAAGAAATTTTCCCGTCCCGGAGGGAAGGTGCTTCTTTTCCTGGCTGCTTCGGGATGTCTCATGGCAGGGACGACCATGTTCTACTACCAGGCTCTGACGACCCTTTCCGCCTCTCTGGCGGTGGTGTTCCTGTTTCAGAGCATCTGGATCGGTACCGTGCTTGATGCGTTTCTGAAACGGGAATTTCCTTCGCCGTGGCGGCTTTTCTCCATTGTAATGGCTCTGGGAGGAACGATTCTTGCTTCCGGGGCGCTGGCGGAGGCAGATTTTCACTTTTCTTCGGGCATGATCTGGGGATTTCTGGCGGCGTGCTCCTATGCTTCCTTTATCACGGTAAGCACCATCCGCATCGAGGGCATTACACCCATCGCGAAGTCGGCCTTCATGACTTCAGCAGACATGATAGTGACCTTTCTGATCCTTCCGCCGCTGTTTCTGACGGATGCGTCATACTTCCTGGATTTCCTGCCCTGGGCGGCATTCCTGAGCCTCTTCGGCATTGTCCTTCCGCCGATCCTGCTTTCCTGGGGGATGCCGCATATCGGGCCGGGGCTGGGGAGCCTTCTCACGGCGGCAGAGCTTCCCACGGCGCTGCTTATGTCTTCCCTTGTTCTGGGAGAATCCATGGAGCTTTTCCAGTGGCTGGGCATCCTCTGTATCTTCGGGGGAATCCTTGCAGGAAATCTGGAAGAAATCCGGAAAAGGAAAAACAGCGGAGAATGAAAAGCCGCTGTCTGCGGGGGAAAAAGGCGGAAGATTTTCTCTGAAGAATCCTCTGACGGGCAGAGGCAGAAAAAATTTCCTTTTGCAAAAAAGGGGCTCCGCTTGCGTTTGCGGACACAATTTCGGCGATTTAGGGAAATCTGGGGCTGTTTGGGGGGATTTCGGCCCGTTTGGGGAGATTTAGGAAATCTTAAAAAATCGGTGTATGAATAATATTTAATTAATTTTGTAAAAATATACAGTATTTCAGGAGAGGAAAGAGTGAGGAAAACCTGAAAATGCCCACATTGCGGGCATTCCGGGGCTTCCTCATTTTAATTTGGATAGATCAGGATACAATATGATATACCATGCCAATCCGTGCCAATCCATGATGGCAGTTAAATTTCACCGTTTTTCGCCGTTTTTCTTCAAAGTCCTCAAAAGTCCATATGAGTTCGTGGGAAAATTTTTTTTGAAAAAATTTGAAAAAAGGTCTTGTACCCGGGGTTCATTTATGATATATTCACGGTAAATAAAAATGTATTGCGCCCTGAGCAAGCGCAGCGGGCGTAATCACGCTTCGATGAAGCGTCCGGTTTTCTTTTTGCCCTGTTTCTTTCACCTGGTTATGAAAGCAAATGGGGCGCCGTTATGCCTGAATTTTCAGGCTTCCGGTGCGATTCCGGGACAGTTCCTCCGGCGCTATGAGCTTCGCCGGCATATGTTGAAGAAAGAAGGGAATGACCTTGACAAAGAACAAAAAAATGGGAGTGGTGCAGCTCACAACTGTTACAGCCATCAATATGATGGGTTCCGGAATTATCCTCCTCCCTGCGACACTGGCTGAAATCGGGACGATTTCTATTTTCTCCTGGATCCTTGCATCCATCGGAGCGACTCTTCTGGCTTATGCATTTGCAAAATGCGGCATGTATACGAAGAAGGTCGGCGGCATGGGCGGCTATGCGGAATATCGTTTCGGCAGAGCAGGCAATTTCCTGTCCAATTTCTGCTACACGATTTCTCTGATCATTGCCAACGTGGCCATTGCCAGCGGTGTCGTCAGCTACGGTTCTTATGTATTTAACTTCCAGCTGGATCCGGTGGAGGTATGCCTTGCCACCATCGGAGTCCTCATGGTAGCTGCCACCATTTCTCTGGTAGGACCGAAGCGCTTTGGCAAGTTCTCTTCTCTCGGCGTGCTCTGCGTGGTAACGCCTGTCATCGGTCTGCTTCTCTTCGGCGGATTCTTCTTCCAGCCTGATGTTTACCGGGAAGCATGGAATCCGGGAAATGCATCTTTCCTGGACTGCATGAAGAATTCCATTGCGGTTATCATCTGGGCATTCCTCGGACTGGAAACGGCATGCGCCAACTCCCAGACTGTTGAAAATCCGGAAAAGAATGTGCCGATTGCCGTTCTGGCAGGTACACTTCTGGCCGGTGCATGCTACACCACTTCTACCGCAATCATCGGCGGCCTGGTTCCCTATCAGGATCTGATGACAGCCAATGCTCCTTTCGGCCTTGCTTATGCCACCATGTTCGGCGAAACCGCAGGCTACATCGTTTCCTGCATGCTCGTATGCTCCTGCTTCGTATCTCTCACTGCATGGCAGTTTACCGTATCGGAAGTGGCAAGAGAAGCTTCCTCCATCGGCCTCTTCCCGCAGTTCCTGTCCAGGGTTAACCGTTTCTCCTCTCCTTATGTAGCCATCGGCACCCTGGTTGCCATTCAGGCAGTTATGACGCTGTCCACAATGAGCCCGACTCTGCTGAAGCAGTTCAATGTACTCATCAACCTGGCCGTCATGATCAATCTGATCCCTTATCTCCTGGCTATGGGGGCTGTATCCGATCTGCAGAGAATAGAGGGCATTACCGGACAGAAAGCCAAATGGGCGAATATGGCAGCGGTAGCCGGCGGAATTTACAGCGTATATGCTGTATACGGATGCGGCTGGACCGTTATCCTGGAAGGCGCTTTTGTAACAGCGATGGGTCTGGTCATCTACGGACTGGTATCCTCTCATCTCCGCTATAATGCAGGGACTACGATGTCTTCCCTGAAAAGAAATATGTAATCCGGAATCACGGAATAAAAAGAGTCTGCTTCGGCAGGCTCTTTTCTTTTGGCCAGAAGAAATTCTGCAGTGCACTTTTTTTATCGGGGAATCCCGGGTAAACTGTATGGGAAGGGAGGCATGGATTTGAAAAAGATTTTCGGAGGAATTTTCAGCCTGTTCATATGGCTGACAGTATCCGTTCTGCCGGTTTCTGCAGCGCAGACAGATGTCATTCCGCGGTGGACAGCCATGGATACGGCCCGGCAGACGCTGATCATGCATTCTGTGGACGGAGAAGCCTATACGGTATTCCTGATCGGCAGCGGGGAGAGAATGGGGAGCGGAACGGGCTGGGCTCAGCCCGGAGAACCGGTTTATTCGGGGAAATATCATGTGTATATTTCGCCGATGGGCTCTTCCCGTGCTTTTCAGCAGCCGGTCCGGATATTCCGGACCTTATTTGAGAATACGGGAACCGAGGAGGGAATCATTCGCCCGTATGCGCCTCACCGGAGCGGAGTCTATGTCGTGGCCGGGAAAATGGGCGCACCGGATATCCTTGTGTCTGTTCAGCAGGATACAGGATCAGGCTTTTATACCATCAATCTTTTTGCCATCAAGGATGGATTGCTGCAGCATGTCGATTTTCTGAATCCCGATCACCGTGTATTCAGAAATTATGTGGTAGGCTGCAAGCCGGTCCGTTATCTGGAGGACGGTACACTGGCGGTGTACTGGTGGCAGCGGAAAATGCCGCATTTTCATATTTCCGTATATATGGTGGATAGAACCAATCTGCTGGCGTCCTTTGCATACAGCATGGAAGATGCGGAAGGTTACTGAGGAAACTGTCTCAGGCATATAAAACGGATGATAAACGCAAAAAAGGAATGAACCGATCGGTTCATTCCTTTTTGTTTTACATGAATCAGAATGTAGGGGTTACAGCGCCGCCGTATTTCTTGTTGATGAAGTCCTTGACGGTCTGGCTGTGGAGGGCATCCATGAGCTTCTTGAGTTCCGGACGGTTTTCATCGCCTTCACGGACAACGACAACATTGACATAGGGGGAGTCCGCACTTTCCGTATAAATGGCCGTATTCGGGTCCAGCTTGGCTTCCAGAGCGAAGTTGGAGTTAATGATGGCGATATCCGCATCGTTCAGGGAACGGGGAAGCTGCGGGGCTTCCAGTTCGGAGAACTGCAGGTTCTTCGGGTTTTCCGCTACATCCTGCGGGGTGGCTGTGATGGGTGCTCCCTCGCGGAGCTTGATCAGGCCTGCGGACTGGAGGAGAAGAAGTGCGCGGCCGCCGTTGGTGGGATCGTTCGGGATAGCGACATGGGCGTTGTCGGGGAGATCCTTCAGATCTTTCAGTTTGGCAGAGTATACCTTCATCGGTTCCAGATGAACAGAGCCGATGGAAACGAGCTTGGTGCCTCTCTGCTTGTTGAATTCATCCAGATAGGGCTTATGCTGGAAATAGTTGGCATCGAGATTCTTGTCGTTCAGAGCCAGGTTCGGCTGTACGTAGTCGGTAAATTCCACGATTTCCAGGTTGACTCCCTCTTTGGCGAGCTGGTCCTTGACCTGATTGAGGATTTCTCCGTGGGGAACGGCAGTGGCGCCGATTTTCAGGGTGACCGCTTTTCCGGAAGAGGACTGAGCCGGTGCGGATTTCTGGTCTCCGCAGCCTGCGATGAAGCCGGCAGCAGCCAGAGCGGCGAGAGAAGCGATGACAGTTTTCTTGAAGTTCATAATGATTCCTCCTTAGATTCCGGGCCGAGGTGTACGGCCCTGTCTTCCCCGCAGGGAAGAGATTTTCATACAAAAAGCTCCTTCATCCTTAAAGGGACGAAGGAGCTTGTATTCGCGGTACCACCCAATTTCATCCTTCCGTTGCCGGAAAGACCTCACAGAGTACGACGGCCTGTCAGCCTGGATACTCTTCTTCTGTAACGGGAATTCCCGGACCGCTTCACTGTTCGGCGGTGCAAGCTCGGAGGCCATCTTCGGAAAATCGCGCTGCACTCCTTTTCACCGTCCGGAGCTCTCTTTGGCTTTGCTTTTTTCTTACTCTTCTCTTCACAGCTTGTATGAAATTAATATTAGTGTAGCAAACAGGAAAGGAAACGTCAAGACGGACGGAACAGATTCCCTGATCGGATTCAGGCCTTGGCGAGTACGTCCTTCATAATGGAAATGGCTTTTTTCAGCTGGTCTTCCGGAATCGTGAGAGCCGGGAGGAGACGGATCTTTGTCTTTGCCGTGAGGACGACAACGCCTTCCTTCAGAAGCTCATTGACAATGTCGGACAGATTTCCTTCCGGTTCGATGCCCCACATGAGGCCCATGCCGACAATGGATTTGACGCCCTTGGCACCGGTGAAGGCTTCCTTAAGAATTTCGCCTTTCTTCACTACCTCTGCCAGGAACTGGTCATCCAGCTTGGACAGGATGTAGCAGGCACCGGCTGCAGCAATGGGGTTTCCGCCGAAGGTGGAGCCGTGGCTGCCCGCATCAAGCACGTCCTGCGTCTTTTCATTGAACAGGCAGGCACCGATGGGAAGGCCGCCGCCCAGGCCCTTTGCGGTGGAAACGATATCGGGCTGTACATCGTAGTTCATGTAGCCGTAGAGCTTGCCGGTACGGCCGTTGCCGGTCTGGACTTCATCCACCACGAGAAGAATGTCATGGGCTTTGGCATACTGGTAAACGCCTTCAAAGAAATCCTTCTGCAGCGGATGTACGCCCCCTTCTCCCTGAATGGGTTCCATCATGACGGCGCAGATGGTGGGATCGTTTTCACAGAGCTGAATGAAAGCGTCCAGATCGTTGGCCGGGGTGTACTTGAAGCCTTCCGTAAGAGGGAAGAAGTTCTGATGGAATACATCCTGGCCGGTGGCTGCCAGCGTCGTGACGGTACGGCCGTGGAAGCTGTTGATCAGAGTGACGATGGTGGTGCGGTCTTTTCCGTATTTGTCGATGGAGTATTTCCGCGCACCCTTAATGGCACATTCATTGGCTTCTGCGCCGGAGTTGCCGAAGAAAACCTTTTTCATGCCTGTTTTTTCGCAGAGCATTTCCGCCAGCTCGGCCATGGGCTGGGTGTAGAAAAGATTGGAAACATGGTTCAGCGTATGGAGCTGCTTTTCTACGGCAGCAATCCATCCGTCGTCGGAAATGCCGAAGATATCGACGCCGATGCCGCTGCCCATATCGATGTATTCCTTGCCGTTTTCATCATAGAGAAGAGAGCCTTTGCCTTTGACAAAGCAGACCGGGTATCTGGCGTAGGTATGAGCAATATAGTTTTTATCTTTTTCAAATGTATTCATGGGAATGTCCTTTCCTGGAGAATGTAAGGGGATGAAAATGAAAGGGCCGCCCGGAGGGAATCCCTCTCCGGGACAGGCCTTACGGATGAGCGGAATCAGCCGCGGGATGCGGTGAACATGGTGCCCAGCCCTTCATCGGTAAGAAGCTCGATCAGGGTGGCATGGGGCGTTTCCCCGTTGATGATGAAGACCTTGCGGACGCCTTCCTTGACGGCATTGGTGCAGCAGCCGACCTTGGGGATCATGCCGCCGGCAATGACTCCGTCTGCTTCGAGCTGTTCCGCTTCTGCCACAGTCAGTTCCTTGATCAGGGTGGACGGATCGTCCTTGTCCATGTAGACGCCGTTGATATTGCTCATGACGATCATGCATTCTGCATGGAGCGCAGCAGCAACCTTGGCTGCTGCCGTATCGGCATTGATATTGTGCGGCTGGCCGTGCTTATCGACGCCTACGGAGGAAATGACCGGGATGAAGCCTCCGGAAAGGAGGTTTTCGATGATGGATGGATCGATATGGTCGATTTCGCCGACCAGTCCCAGCTTTTCACTGGCTGTATGGACCTGAATCATATTTCCGTCGATGCCGCAGAGACCGGCTGCTTTGCCTCCCAGAGAGGAGAGGTCGGCTACCAGGCCTTTGTTGACCTTGCCGGCCAGAACCATCTGGACGACTTCCATGGTTTCCGGGGTGGTGACGCGGAGACCGTTTTCAAAATGGGATTCGATATGGAGGGCGGAAAGCATTCTGTTGATATCCGGGCCGCCTCCGTGAACCAGGACAATCTTGACACCCATCATGTGAAGAAGAAGGATGTCTTCCATGACGGATTTTTTCAGATTCGGATCGGTCATGGCATTGCCGCCGTACTTGGCGACGATGCACTTGCCCCGGTATTCCTTGATGTAGGGAAGGGCCTGAATCAGGATTTCTGCCCGTACGGCATTGGTGGTTTTGCTTGCTGTCATTGTTGTTCTCCTTTTCGGTTACAGGGAAAGACCCGTTTCTTCCGGGAGCCCGAGCATGATGTTCATGCACTGGATGGCAGCACCGGATGCGCCTTTGCCGAGATTGTCAAATGTGGAAATTACCAGGACCCGTTCATCATTTCCGGCGATATAGACAGTCATGCTGTCCTTGCCGGCATTTTCATTGGCGCTGAGGAACGCACCGTTCATTTCTTCCGGAGAAAGGTCTTTTACCCGGATGAATTTGGAGTCCTTGTACTGCTTTTCGTAGATCATGCGGAAATCATCCTTTTCCACTTCTCCGGGAAGACCGCAGGGAAGCTGGAGGAAATGGGTATGGAATCCGAGCGTGACCTCCATGCCTTCGTAGTAATCATCCACGATGGGCGAAAAGAGCGGCTTTTCACAGAGATGGCAGACCTTCATGATTTCCGGAAGATGCTTGTGGGTCTGGGTCAGGCCATACTGACGGGGCGCTTCCAGATCTATGGTGGGTTCATTTTCATACTGCTGGATCATTTTCTTTCCGCCGCCGCTGTAGCCGGTAAGGGATACGGCATGAAGGGGATAATTGACGGGAAGAATTCCTGCCTTGACCAGAGGATAGACGATGGAAATCACACCGCTTGCATGGCATCCCGGAACGGCCACTCTGTCAGCCTTTGCGATAGCCTCGCGCTGGTCCGGGGAGAGTTCCGGAAAACCGTATACCCAGTCGTCGTTGGTTCGGTGAGCGGTAGAGGTGTCCAGAATCCTGACCTTCGTATCGGCAACGGAAGCAGCAATTTCTTTGGCAGCTGCATCGGGAAGGCACAGGAAAAGGATATCTGCTTTTTCGGCGGCCTCATGGATGGCTTTCATGTCCTTTCGCTTTTCCTCGGGAAGAGAAAGAAGCTGCAGATCTTTTCTGCCGGAAAGTCTTTCATGAAGGCGGAGGCCTGTGGTACCGGATTCTCCGATGATACAAACGGTGGGTAATGCTGTGTGTTCCATTTTTTTATATCCTCCTTGCTCAGGTGTCAGTCTAAGGGGTAATCGGCAAAGGAAGCGACCATTACGGCTTTGATGGTGGGGAGCCGGTTTGCTGCTTCCTGGAAGGCCAGAGAGAAGGGAGCTTCGAATACGTCATCCGTTACTTCGATCCCGTCCAGGCCGAAACGTTCATAAATATCTTTTCCTACTTTTGTTTCCGTATTGTGGAAAGCCGGGAGGCAATGGCAGAATACGGTGTCCGGATTGCCGGTGGCTTTGATCATGTCCATGGTGATGCGGTAGGGGAGGAAGAGCTTGATCCGGTCTGCCCAGAGGTCATAGGGGTCTCCCATGGTAACCCATACACCGGTGTAAATGACATCCAGATCCTTGACGCCTTCCTGTACATTTTCCGTGAAGGTAAAGGTTGCGCCGGTTTCCTTGGCAATGGCTTCACATTTGGCGGTGAATTCCGGTTCCGGGAAGAACTGCTTCGGTCCGATGATGCGGAAATCCATGCCGGCAAGAGCGGCGCCTGCCATGAGGGCATGGGCCATATTGGACTGGCCGTGGCCTACATAGGCATATTTCAGCTGATTCAGCGGCTTCTTGAAATGTTCCTTCAGGGTAAGGAAATTGGCCAGCGTCTGGGTGGGGTGATCGTAGTCGGTGAGGCCGTTCCATACGGGCACGCCTGCTTTCTGGGCCAGTTCCATGACATGGCTCTGCTTGAAGCCTCTGAATTCGATGGCATCAAACATGGAGCCGAGGACTCTTGCGGTGTCAGCAATGGATTCCTTATGACCGATCTGGCTTCCCGTAGGTCCGAGATAGGTGGTGAAGGCTCCCTGGTCACGGGCAGCAACCTCGAAAGCGCATCGTGTACGGGTGGAATCCTTTTCGAAAATCAGGCAGAAATTCTTGCCTTTCAGGGTCTGGATTTCCTTGCCCTCTTTTTTATCTTTTTTCAGCTTTGCCGCCAGGTCCAGGTAGTAGGCAAACTGCTTCGGCGTGTAATCCAGCATGGTGACAAAAGATTTGTTGATCAGGTCATTCATAAGATACTCCTTACTGCGCGAGTGCTTCCAGGGCAGCCGCGGCTTCTATCGTAACGGCAATGGGTAATATGGATTCATCCGGAGCGTAATTGGCGCTGTGGAGAGGAATGATTTCTCCGCCGGTGCCGGTGCCGATCCACATGAAGGCTCCGGGAATTTTCTCCTGATAATAGGAGAAATCTTCTGCGCACATGGAGGGGAATTCCGGATGGACAATGTGTTCTTTGCCCAGGTAAGCTTCTCCCACCTGTGTGAGGAATTCGATGCAGTGAGCATCATTGATGGTGGCGCTGTGGCCGCGGACGTAGTTCAGCTCCGAGTGGGTGCCGAAGGTCATATCCAGACCTTTCAGGATTTCACCGAGCCGCCGTTCCATACGGTCCCGGAGAGCCGGCGCATAGGTGCGGGCGGTTCCTTCCAGATAGGCATCGCCTACGCCTACGTTGTAGCGGGTGCCTGCCTTCATGAGGCCGATGGTGCAGACCACATTGTCCATGGGGTTCGTTTCCCGGGCCATCATGGTCTGTACGTCCAGAATGAAGTGAGCGGCTGCCACCAGTGCATCCGTGCCGTTGTGCGGCTGTGCGGCATGTGTGGATTTCCCGCCGATGTGGACATAGAACCGGTCGGAAGCGGCCATGAGGTTGCCTTTCTTGAGGCCGACCTTTCCGAGAGGAAGCTCCGGCCAGTTGTGGAAACCGTAAATTTCGGATACATCATCGAGGACACCGCATTTTACAATATTCCGTCCGCCGCCGATGGCTGCTTCTTCTTCGGCCGGCTGGAACAGGATTTTGACGGTCCCGTGAAGATGGTCCTTCATCTTCTGGATGACTGCGGCGGCTCCCAGGAGGGAGGACATATGGGTATCATGGCCGCAGGCGTGCATGACGCCTTTGTTTTTGGATGCATAGGGGAGACCGGTGCATTCCGTAACGGGAAGTGCATCCGTATCGGCCCGGAGGGCGATGGTCTTTCCCGGATACGGTCCCTTGATGATGCCCAGAACGGCATTGGGGAAGAATCCTGTCTGGGTTTCAATGCCCAGATCCTGCAGAACCTTTTCCACATAATGTGCGGTTTCGACTTCCTTGCCGGACAGTTCCGGATTTTCATGCAGGTGGCGTCTCCACTCTACTACCTGAGGTGTAATTTCACTGACGAGCTCCTTGACTTCTTTTTCGTATAACATGGCAATATCCCTTCTTTTTATTGATACGGCTCCTTCTTCGGGGGCTGCGGTTTATTGATCCGATGTGACAATCATACAGCTATCGGGATAAATATGCAAGTATATTTATAAATTTTTCTGAAAGAAATTTAAATTCCAAAGCGGAAAACAAATTTTTTTCCCGGTAAAATCTATAAAAATAGGTAAAAATAAAAGAGCCGGAAAATCGGAAGAGCTGTCGAAGTTTGTAAAATGAATACTGCATAATTATGCTGGTTTACCGAAGAGAAGTCCGGCGCTGTTCATTGATAGCCTGCAGTAAATAAAATTCGAAATTTGCAATATTTCTATGGTATAATAAAAAAGCAAGGCAGCATGAGAACGGAAAAGTAAATCATGGGAGGGGCGCTTGTGGCGTGCTCTTTTTTTATGCCCCGGGAAAAGAACGGAACGGACGGGGCCGGAACGGAACAGAGTGCTGCCGATGAATGATTGTGAAGAGACAAATAGTGAAACAGGCGAAGAAGCCGGCGTACCCATGGCGCTTACAGGAGGAAATATGAACGACACTTTTAAGGAATTGGGCATCAGTCAGGAAATTCTGAAAGCGGTAGAGGATATGGGGTTTGAGGAACCCTCTCCGATCCAGAAGGCTTCCATTCCGCTGACACTGGCCGGACGGGACATGATCGGCCAGGCCCAGACGGGAACGGGCAAGACAGCGGCTTTCGGCATTCCGATTCTGGAACGGATCGATGCATCGAAGCCGGGACCGCAGGCCATCGTCCTTTCCCCGACCAGAGAACTGGCTATCCAGTCTGCGGAGGAAATCAACCATCTGGCGCAGTATCTCCCGCTCCATGCGCTGCCCATCTACGGCGGACAGGACATCGAGAGACAGTTCAAGGCGCTGAAGAAGCATCCGAACGTTATCGTGGCAACACCGGGACGCCTGATGGATCACATGAAGAGAGGCACCATTGATCTGTCCCATGTACAGATTCTGGTTCTCGATGAAGGGGACGAAATGGTGGATATGGGATTCATCGATGATATCCGCACCATCCTCGCAGCGATTCCGGAAGAAAGACAGACTCTGTTCTTCTCGGCCACCATGCCTGCCCCTATCCGGGAGCTGGCGGAAACCTTCCTGAAGGATCCGGAAATCGTAAAGATCAAGGCAGCCACCGTCACCATCGACCTGATTGAGCAGGAATACATCGAGCTGCCGGACCGTCAGAAATTCGATGCGCTCTGCCGCCTGCTGGATATGCAGGACCCGGAACTGGCCATCGTATTTGTCCGTACCAAGAGAAGATGCGATGAGGTTACGGAAGCGCTGAAAAAGAGAGGCTACATGGCGGAAGGCCTTCACGGCGACCTGTCCCAGCAGAAGAGAGACAACGTTATCCGTCAGTTCAAGGAAGGAACCATCGATATTCTGGTGGCAACCGATGTGGCGGCAAGAGGCCTGGATATTTCCGGCGTGACCAATGTATACAATTTCGACATGCCCCAGGACCCGGAAATCTATGTTCACAGAGTGGGCAGAACCGGCAGAGCGGGAAAGACCGGTCTGGCAACAACCTTTGTCATCTCCCGTGAAATGGGACAGCTCCGGGATATCGAACGGGTTATCCGCCGCCGGATCCGCCGCCGCCCCATGCCGACCCTTTCGGAAGTCATTGCCGGCAACCAGAAGGCAGCCATTGAAGGACTTTCCCTGGCAGCGCAGGCAGGCGGTCTGGAGGATTACCGGGAAAGTGCGGAAGATCTTCTGAATGATATTGATTCCGTATCCCTGGTGGCGGCAGCAATCAAACTGCTCACGAAGCAGCCTGATGTGACGCCGGTCAATATTACGGAAGAAAAGCCGAATTTCCGGAGAAGAAGAACGGGCTTCCGCAGAAGAGACGATGACGGCCGGTCCCGCCGCCGTTTCCGCGGAGACGGAAACCGTCCGGACGGGAAGCGTTTTGACGGACGGAAGAATTTCCGCTTCGGCGACCGGAGAAAATCCGGCGGAAACCGGGAAGGCCGGAATATCCATGAATCCAATTTCAAGCCTTACTTCAGAGAAAGCGACTGAGGAAAGGCAGAATATTTCCTTTTCTGAGGACGAAGAAAGAAAAGACTGCACCGGTCTTTTCTTTTTTTCGTATTTTCGGTTCTTTTGATGATAAAATAAAAGAAGATTCCCGCTGCGGCGGGAATCCGGGAAATTTTTATTTTGAATGATTGAAGCATGCATAAGGAGGTTCCTATGGGTTTACTGAAAGCAGCCGTCGGTTCTGTCGGCGGAGTGCTCGCCGACCAGTGGAAGGAATTCTTTTATTGTGATTCCATGGCACCGGACGTGCTGATGACGAAGGGGCAGAAACGCCTTTCCTCGGAGGGGCGGAGCTCCAATACCTCGGCGGAGGACAATGTCATTTCCGACGGGTCCGTCATTGCCGTCAACAATGGGCAGTGCATCCTGATTGTGGAAAACGGGAAGGTTGTGGATCTCTGCGCGGAACCGGGGGAATATGTGTACCGGACAGACCTGGCGCCGTCTGTATTCACCGGCTCTCTGGGACAGTCGGTCAGGGAGGTTTTCCGGCAGATCGGAAAGCGCTTCACCTACGGCGGGGCTCCCGGACAGGATCAGCGGGTGTACTATTTCAATCTGAAGGAATTGGTGGGAAATAAGTACGGCACGCCCAGTGAGGTGCCGTTCAAGATGCGGGATGATACGACCGGCCAGGTGCTGACCATCCGTATCCGCTGCTTCGGGGAATACAGCTACCATATCGCTGATCCTCTTCTTTTCTATACCAATGTGGCCGGCAATGCAGGAGACTGCTATAAACGGGATATGCTGGACAGCCAGCTCAAGTCGGAGCTTCTGATGGCGCTGCAGCCGGCTTTTGCGGGATTGTCTGCGCAGCGGATTGATTATACGGAGCTTCCCGGTCATACCCAGGAAATTTCCGATGCGCTGAATCAGGTGCTTTCCAAAAAATGGAGAGAGCTCCGCGGCCTGGAAATCGTTTCCTTCGGTATCAACAGCATCAAGGCCAATGAAGAGGATGAGGAAAAAATCCAGAAAATCCAGATGGCGGCAACCATGGCAGGCAATCCGAATCTCGGCATGGGCGCCATGGTGGATGCGACCACCGATGCCATGCGGACCGCAGCAGCCAATGAAAGCAGCGGACTGGGCGCAGCCGTGGGATTTATGGGCATGAATATGGCCGGTCAGACCGGCATGGGCATGATGCAGTCCATGGGGGCGGCGCAGCAGGCAGCACCCGTACAGAACGGCTGGCAGTGTCCTGCCTGCGGACAGCAGGGAAATACGGGCAATTTCTGCAGCAACTGCGGAAAGCCCAGAGCAGCGGAGGGCTGGACCTGCGGGAAGTGCGGCCGGCAGGGAAATACAGGCAATTTCTGCACCAACTGCGGAGCACCCCGTCCGGCGCCGGCATCGTGGAACTGCCCTTCCTGCGGACAGCAGGGCAATCAGGGGAATTTCTGCATGAACTGCGGCGCAAAGAAGCCGGAATGAGGTGATTTCCATGGCGGATACATCAGTCAGTATCCAGTGCCCCAACTGCGGGGCGCCCCTTGCCTTTTCCCCGGGAAAGGAAAAAGTTGTCTGCGAATACTGCGGCACCGAATTTGATGTAAAAGCCATCGAAGAGCTTTACGCGAAAAAGGAAGAAATGGCGGCTGCGGCCCACCGGGCAAAGGAAGCGCGGTGGGATACGGCGCAGGCAGGGAGTCAGTGGACAGAGGAAGAGGAAAAAACGCTGCGGGCGCTCACCTGTCCCACCTGCGGCGCGCAGATCGTGTGCGATGAAAATACCATGGCGACAGAATGCGTGTACTGCGGCAATCCGACTCTGGTTCCGTCCCGGTTTGAAGGCATGCTGAAGCCGGATTTCATCATTCCCTTCAAAAAGACAAAGGAAGAGGCTGTGGCGGCTCTGAAGGAGTTCTACAAGGGAAAATTTCTGCTGCCGAAGGAGTTTACGGCACAGAACCGGATTGAAGCGGTTCAGCCCATGTATGTGCCGTTCTGGCTGTTCGATTCCAGGGTGAAGGCGGAAGGCCTTTTCCGGACGGAAAATGATATGGTATACAATACGGAAAATGCAGTCGTCACCGAAACGAGCATTTACCGGTGCAGCCGGAAGGGCACCATGGAATTCCACCGGATTCCCGTGGACGGCAGCAAAAAGATGGATGATACCTTTATGGAAAGTATCGAGCCTTTTGACTACAGTGCGCTTGTGCCGTTTCAGTCTGCCTATCTGACGGGATTCCTGGCGGATAAGTATGATGTGACCGCAGAGGATGCAGCGCCCCGGGCAGACCGGCGGATGGCAAAGAGTGCCATGATGGTCCTGGAGGATACCGTGACCGGATACATGCGGTGCACCCCGGAGGATGAGGTCTTTGAAAAGGAGGAAGGCTCGGTTTCCTATGCGATGGCGCCTGTATGGATCCTGACCACCCGGTATAAAGAGAAAAGCTATACCTTTCTGATGAACGGACAGACCGGAAAAGTGGCGGGAACACTGCCCTATGACCGTCCGAAATCCTACTGCATATTCGGCGCGGTGACCGCTGTTTTTGCACCGGCCTTTTATTTCCTGGCGCAGTCCATTTTCGGATAAGGAGGGGCTATGAAAAATATCAGGACGTACATTCTGGCTTTTCTGGCCTTTCTCCTGATCCTGGCAGGCGGGATGTCTGCGGCGGAAGCGGCGTCTCTGGAGGACCGGGCGGGGCTCCTGACACCGGAGGACCGGAGCCGGGTTGAGCAGACTCTTTCCGAAATCGGACAGAAGCACGGTGTGACCGTCAATGCCGTTACGATCCGTTCTCCCGGCAGTCTCCGCATCGGCGATTACGCAAGCCGGCTGCGGCAGAGCAGCTACCGGAGCGGACAGAAGGGGAATATGCTTTTTGTGATTTCTGCAGGAACAAGCGAATGGTATATTTCCACGGACCCGGATATGCGGAAAATCATTCCCGATAAGAATCTGTCCGATCAGGTCAGGGGCAGTGTCCTGCCGCTCCTGAAACAGAGAAACTTTGCGGAAGCCCTGATGGCCTACGGCGCCATGGCGGATCAGAGTTTGACTTACTATGAAAAGGAAGGCAGGCCCTATGCCCCGCCGAAGCCGTTCAGCCCGATTGCGGCGGGCATATCTGTCCTTCTTGCGGCTCTTTTGGGGATTGCGGTGCGGCAGCACTTTGTAGGGCGCATGAGCAATGTCCGGCCGGCCCTGGCAGCAGGAGAATATCTGGACAGGAAAAGCTTTGCT
This sequence comes from uncultured Dialister sp., assembly GCA_900557365.1. Next base: position 23,581 of record UPXR01000010.1, read on the forward strand.
CTGGAGGACCGAAGGGATATTTATCTCCATACCCGCGTATCGGTGGTGCCCAAGGGAAATTCCCATCACGGCAGTATCGGCGGCGGAGGAGGCTCCGGAGGCGGTACGGGCGGAAGATTCTGACCGGAAAAGAAAATACCGGAACGGCAAAGGAACCGTGGACTGAACCCAAATGTTTGAACACCAAACAGGAGGGTTCAGTTTTTTTATGACTCAATTGACATGAGAACAAAAATTGAAATTTATCACAAACAGAAAAGAGGATATTCCTGTTCCGCATTAGCCAAAGAATAGGTATAGACGACCGTGCCATACGACATTTGATTCGACTGATTGATTGCCACGGATAAGAAGAATCCGAAATTAAACGGGTTGATTTTCCATAGCGATCAGGGCTGGCAGTACCGGATGGCACAATACCGCCTGATACTGAAAGAGAAAGGGATTCAGCAGTCGATGTCCAGAAAAGGGAATTGTCTGGATAACTGTATAATGGAAAATTTCTTCGGGAAGATGAAAAAAGAGATGTTTTATGGGCATGAAGATGAGTTCAAAAGTCTGGAAGAGTTACAGAAAGCGATGGAAGAATATATTGACTATTACAATACAGAACGGATTCAAGTGCGCTGAAAAGGCATAACCCCCTGTCAAGCAAGGAATTATGCCTTAAACGCTTAGTGTTTATTTTGTTCAAATAATTGGGTTCACTACATGAGCCGGGGGATTCTTATTTTGTTTTAACCCTATAGACTTCGGGGAAATTATTCTAATTATCGACTTTTCATAGAAAATTCTAAAATCTTTTTATCTGGAAGTTGCATTTTTACACGATAGGTACTACGAACGGTAGCACCAAAAGAGTTTTGCGCATCTACGTCACCAATAACTAAAACAATATCGCCGTGACGCGAAACGGTCGGCATTGCCGGGTAGTCTGCGCTATTTGGATTTTTTAAGTTATTGGCTACCACGTTCCAAGCAGCATATGTATAGTCTGTGCGTTCATCGTTAGTAATCAGCAAATCCGATATTTTGTTGGCGGCTTTTCCGTTACGATAAACGGTTTCCGGTCCGTACATGATACCGGCAATCTGCTTATCAGGAGTCAGCGAAAAAAGAATTTCACCGTAGTTACCATATTTCATGGCAAACATAGGCGGATTATCTTTGTATTTGGTGATGTTTTCTAATTCACCAGTAATACCGTTAGCGTTAAATACAGCAATAGCCGCTTTTTCCTGCTCCTCGTTCATGCCGGTTTTTTCGGCCAGCTCGCTACTACCGCATCCATCCAGTAATACACAGGTAAAAACTGTTAACAATACCATTAAAAATTTTTTCATCATAAATACCTCCCTATTCATCTGACTTAATCGATATATTTCGTTAAGCTCACCATATCTATGCTATTCACTTATTTCGTAGTAGCCTCTTTTTCGTTTTCTTCTTTATTATTATTTGAATTAACCTCCTCTGTTTTTTTCTCTTTTTGGTACTTATCTTGTTCTAAAAGGGTATCAATTCTTTCAAGAATTTTACCTTGATCTAACTTATCTAATTTGTCACAAGCCTTAATGAGCTTTACCATATCGTCTGAAAAATAAGTAGATACTAATTTAAGAACACGATCCTTATCAAAACTTTCAGTATTCTCTAATTTTTGTAACCCATTTTGAATTTTTTCAGGCTGATCGGTTGAATTTAGTTTTGTTTCCTTTGATAAACGCTGCATCGGGACATCAAAACCCATAAGCCAAGCTTCGCTAACGTTGAGGGCTTTGGCTAAAATATATAATCGCTTTTGATTTGGCTTAACTTTGCCACTAACATATTGGCTTAGGTCATTTTTTCTAATAGGAATACCGTATTTATCACAAAAAGGTTTACATAAAGCTAACACATCTACTTGACGTAATTTCTGCACCTGCATTATGTGCTTTAATCGTGTTGCGGTATTTGGCAAATTACGTATGTGCATTAAGGCATTCCTACTTATTTTTTTATTAATAGCTATATCCTTAATGGT
>UPXR01000011.1 GCA_900557365.1 uncultured Dialister sp.
TACCATGAAGCCCGTCCTTGATGAAACCGGCAGGCTTATCCCCCGCGAGGACTACCGGCTGTCCACGCTGAACTGCGACGGGGAGGATTTTGCCGTTGCGTGTATGCGGGCCAATCTCCGCTATCAGAAAAACCAGCGGCGGGAAGATGTGAAAAGCCACCACTACATCATCAGCTTTGACCCGCGGGACGGGCCGGACAACGGCCTGACCGTAGACCGGGCGCAGGCGTTGGGGGAACAATTCTGTAAAGAGCATTTTCCCGGCCACCAGGCCCTTGTCTGCACCCACCCGGACGGGCATAACCACAGCGGCAACATTCATGTGCATATCGTCATAAACAGCCTGCGGATTGAGGAAGTGCCGTTCCTGCCCTACATGGACAGGCCGGCCGATACGAAAGTCGGCTGCAAGCACCGATGTACCGACGCTGCCCTGCGCTACTTCAAATCCGAAGTCATGGAGATGTGCCACCGGGAGGGGCTTTATCAAATCGACCTCTTGAACGGCAGCAAGAACCGCGTCACCGACCGGGAGTATTGGGCACAGAAAAAGGGACAGGCCGCGCTGGACAAGCAGAACGCCCCCATGATTGCCGATAGTATCACGCCCCGGCAGACCAAGTTTGAAACGAACAAGGAGAAGCTGCGGCAGACCCTACGGAAAGCCCTTGCCACCGCCGCCAGCTTTGACGAGTTTTCCTCTCTGTTGCTGCAGGAGGGTGTGACCGTCAAGGAGAGCCGGGGGCGGCTTTCCTACCTCACGCCGGACAGGACAAAGCCAATTACCGCCCGGAAGCTGGGCGACGATTTTGACCGCGCCGCTGTCTTTGCCGTTTTAGAGCAAAACGCCGCCAGAGCAGCCGAAGCGCCAGCCAGATCCCCCGATCCCCCACGCACCATAAAAGACCGCTTGCAGGTTGCCAGAGCCGAGATAGCCGCCCCGAAACAGGACGGAGTGCAGCGGCTTGTGGACATTGAGCAGAAAATGGCCGAGGGCAAAGGCCGGGGCTATGAACGCTGGGCGAAGATACACAATCTGAAGCAGGCCGCCAAAACGCTGTCCGTCTACCAGCAATACGGCTTTACTTCCCCGGAGCAGTTAGAAGCCGCCGTTGACACCGCCTATCAGAAAATGCGCCAGACCAGCGGCGAACTGAAAGCACTGGAAACGAAGCTGCAAGGGAAAAAGAAGTTGCAGCGGCAGGTGTTGGCCTACGCCCAGACCAAGGCCGCCCGCGACGGGCTGCGGGCACAGAAATCCGAGAAAGCCCGCGCCGCATACCGGCAGGCCCATGAGAGCGATTTTATCATAGCCGACGCAGCAGCCCGGTATTTCAAGGCGCATGGCATTACCAAGCTGCCCGCCCGGAAAGCGTTGCAGGCCGAGATCGAGCAGCTTATCTCCGAGAAAGACGGCCTGTATAACACCTATCACGAACAGAAACAGCGGTTCAAGGAGTTGCAGACCGTCAAGCGGAACATCGACCAGATTTTGCGCCGGGACGAGCCGCACCGCAGAAAGGAGCAGAGCCATGAGCGATAACCTGCCCCACATGGACTACCGCCAGCACCGGCGGGCGCGGCGGCTGGTACATGAGTGCTGTAACTACGATGAGGGGAACTGCCTGCTATTGGACGACGGGGAGCCTTGCGTGTGCGTCCAGAGCATTTCCTTTTCCCTCATGTGCCACTGGTTCCGTGTGGCTGTCCTGCCCCTTGACGGGGAGCTGGCCGCAGCCCTCTTGTGCCGGGGAAGCCGGAAACGGTGTGCCGTCTGCGGGGCGGCCTTTGTCCCCAAATCCAACCGGGGAAAATACTGCCCCGACTGCGCCGGGCGCATGAAGAAAATCAAAGCCGCCGAGAGAAAGCGGAAACAAAGGCAGAGATGTCACGCTTTAGAGCCTTTCAAACCCGCATAAATCAAGGCTTTTTTCGTGGGTGTCAAAGGGTACGCGATACATTTATCCTTTTCCCCCGGAAACGGCGTTTTAATGCGTGACAATACGCCAAAATCAACCCGAACACAGGGAGGTGATCCTATCGCTGATTATATCAGGGCAGACACGCGGCTGCCCGCCTATCTGCCGTATCCCCGTTTCCTGCTGAAAATGGAGATTTCACAGACCGCCAAGCTGCTGTATTCGCTGCTGTTAGACCGTTCCACCCTCTCCCAGAAAAACAAGTGGCTGGACGACGAGGGCAGGATTTATATTATCTATCCCATCGCGGAGATAGCAGAAATACTGGATAAAGGCAGCACCACCATCAAGGGGGCGCTTAATGAACTGGACACGGCGGGGCTGTTGGAACGGGAACGGGGCGGCTTCTCCGCACCGAACCGGCTTTATGTCAAAGTACCGCCAGTGCCACAGGTACAGTTTTCAGACCAACTGATGGCCGGAAGTCCGCCCCTCATAGAGCCGGAAAACCGTCCTACTGATGGTCAGAAAACCGACCTTATGATGGTCGGAAAACCGTCCCCTAACCAAACTACTATAAACAACCTTACAGAGAGCCAAACAAAGGGAGTGAGTGGGGGGCCGTCCGCGCCCTATGGCCGATATGGAAATATTTTTCTGTCACAGACCGAATACGACGAGTTGCAGGCAGAGTACCCTGACAGGCTGGAACGGTTCATCGAGGAAATGAGCCGCTACCTTGCCGCCAACGGGAAAAGCTACCAGAACTATGCCGCCGCCCTGCGGATATGGGCGGGGAACGACAAAAAGGAAGCCCCTAAAAAGGGCATACCAGACTACTCATGCAAGGAGGGCGAGAGTTTATGAAGAATGAAATCAACGCGGTTTTGGAGAATATGACGACCACCATCCCGGAGCCGGAGGACTACACCGGCGAGGACGGTTTACTGTACTGCGGCAAGTGCCGCAAGCCGAAAGAAGCCTATTTTGCGCCGGATAAGGCCGCTATCTTCGGGCGCGACCGCCACCCGGCAGAGTGCGACTGCCAGAGAACCGCCCGCGAGGAACGGGAAGCCGCCGAAAAGCGGCGCAGACACCTTGACACCGTGGAAGAACTGAAACGCCGGGGCTTTACCGACCCCACCATGCGGGACTGGACTTTCGAGAACGACAACGGCAGGAACCCGCAGACCGGGCTTGCCCGCCGGTATGTGGAGCATTGGGAAGATATGCGGACAGACAATATCGGCTGCCTGTTCTGGGGCGGCGTAGGCACCGGCAAAAGCTACCTTGCAGGCTGTATCGCAAACGCCCTCATGGAGAAAGAAATCCCCGTCCGCATGACGAACTTTGCTCTTATCCTCAATGACCTTGCCGCCAGCTTTGAGGGGCGCAACGAGTACATTTCCCGCCTTTGTCGTTATCCGCTGCTGATCCTTGACGACTTCGGCATGGAACGCGGGACGGAATACGGGCTGGAACAGGTGTTCAATGTGATTGACAGCCGTTACCGCAGCGGCAAGCCGCTGATCGTCACGACCAACCTTACGCTGGACGACCTGCACAACCCGGAGGACACCGCCCATTCCCGGATTTATGACCGCCTGCTTTCCATGTGCGTCCCGGTACGCTTTACCGGCGACAACTTCCGGCAGGAAACCGCCAAGCGGAAAATGGAGAGCATGAAGAAACTGATTACCGACTGAAAGGAGTATTGCCTATGGCAGATAACAAGCAGCACGACACCCGCACCACCCGCCGCCCTGACTGTGTGACGGAAATCCGCATGGGCAATTCCGTCCTTGTCGTGTCCGGCTATTTCAAGAAAGACACCACAACCACAGCCGCCGACAAAATGGCGCGGGTACTGGAAGCGGAAGCCGCTGCTACACAGGAGCCGACTTATCCGGCGTGAACCGGGGCATGGAAAAGCGGCCATGCCAGGGAGCATGACCGCTGGAACGAAAATCGGAAGTGCTTTAGCAATTCTTAATCTCATTCTCTATAAAATAATTTGCAATTTCAAAGGCTTTTATTCTTCTCTTTGCCAATGTGATTTGTGATTTATAACGCTCGGAATTATCCTTTGATTCAAATGTTTTTACTTATTACTTTTTTCTGTCAACTTTTTTGTTTACACTATTGCTAATAATATAGAAATTTGAAATATAGCTACTGATAAAATTCTTATTTTCCATTTTCAAATTTTAATTTTTTTTGGCGCTTAGCTTCAAATTTCCAATAACCATGATTACGATTTCGATGTTTTTTTTGAATCTTGTTTTGATTGTTTTTCATGTCTTGTTCAGCATTTAATATAATAGCTTTTTTTTCGTTGGAAACAAATTTAAGAAAAACATCATATAGGTACAGCCATCCATCGTATGAGATTTCAGTAAGCGTTGACTCTAATTTAATTTTTAAAAACTTGCAAATGCGTTTTTGTTGCTCATAAGTAAACAATTTTTTTGTTTTATCTTTGAAAGTATTTCCAGATGCTAAAAATATATATGACAGAAAATTTCTATAGTCTATCGCATCCTCAACATCAGCAGATGTTTTTCTTTGAAAGTGAGCAAAACATATTCGTGCATTTGGCACAGGATAAAAATCTGATGGTTTAAACTCATAAATCAATTCAGCGGAAAACCAAGGTTTGTATAAAAGAGACCTAAACTTTCGTTATAAAAGGGCTGTCCAGAATACCTGAGAAAAGCCTCATACTGCATTATGAAATATATATCTTCAGGAGGATTATCGGCTTCAAATACCTTTTTCACAATATCAGCAGTTATGTTAAATGGAATATTTGCACATACTTTATATGGTTCTTTTACTGATATTTTATATTTTAAAAAATCCATCTCTATTATTTGAACTTTTTTAGATTCTTTATACTTTTCAGATAAAGTTTTCGCTAATTTCGCATCAAACTCTATTGCTATAACTTGCTTGCTTTTTTTTGCAAGTTCAATGGTAATAATTCCTTTTCCAGGACCTATCTCAATTATAATATCGTCGTTACAAATATTACTCTTTGATAACAAAGTCGCTACAAGTTGTTTACTATGTAAATAATTTTGCGAATGTTCTATTCCCATAAATACCTCCTTTACAAATTACTATTTGTACTTTTATTCAACATAAGTTGACACATACATTATATCACAATCACCGTCGTTCATATCCTCGAAAACCGAGAGTACACCGGATGTCTGGTGAACTTCAAAACGGAAAAGCCTTCTTATAAGGTCAAGCACAGCATAGAGAACCCCGTCGAGAAGCAGGCCATTTTCGAGAACCACCATGAGCCGATCATCGACAAGGAAACATGGGAACGGGTGCAGGAGTTACGCAAACAGCGCAAACGCCCGAACCGCTACGATGAAGTGGGGCTGTTCTCCGGGATTTTGTTCTGCGCCGACTGCGGCCATGTGCTGTATCAGCAGCGGTATCAGAACAAAGACCGCAAACAGGACTGCTACATCTGCGGCAGCTACAAGAAGCGCACCCGCAACTGTACGGCGCACTTTATCCGCACCGATCTGTTGACCGCTGGTGTCCTGGCAAATCTCCGGCAAGTGACCGAATACGCAGCCAAGCATGAGAGCCGGTTTGTGAAACTACTTGTCCAGCAGAACGAGATCGGCGGCAAGCGAAAGACCGCCGCAGCCATCAAGCAGCTTGAACAGGCGCAGGAACGCATTTCTGAAATCAGCCGCATTATCAAGCGGCTGTATGAGGACAATGTAAACGGCAAAATCAGCGATGAGCGTTTCATGGAACTGTCGGCTGACTACGAAGCCGAGCAAGCGGAGCTGAAAAAGAGAGCCGCCGCCCTGCAAGCCGAACTGGACAAGTCACAGGCAGCTACCGTCAACGCCGAGAAATTTATGGGCATTGTCCGCAAGCACCTTGCCTTTGAAGAACTGACCCCCACTCTCTTGCGGGAAATGATCGAGAAAATTGTGGTGCATGAGTGCAGCTATGATGAGAACGGCACCCGCAGGCAGGACATTGAGATTTATTACAGCTTTGTCGGCAAGATTGACTTGCCCGAATAACCGCCCGACCTATCCGACACAATGGCCAAGTGTCGGATAGGAACGGCAAAATTTTTTGCACTTCTATTGCTTCTTTATCACACATAAGCAAAGGCTCCGGGGCTGCAGCAGAAAGCGTCCCCTCCGATTCCCGCTCCCCGCCGGAATCCCGATCTCCTGACAGCAAAACCGAAAGTTTCCCAAAAAGGCAGTCCGGTATCTCCGTCTCCTGAAACAGCAAAAAAGCGGAAAAGCAGGAAGTTCATCCTGTTTTTCCGCTTTTCATTTTATCTGATTTCCTTATTACAGAGAATCTGCTCAGGCAAAGCTGTTTTCTCAGCCCTTGAAATACTTCACGCCTGCTTCAAAGAGAGGCTGATACTTGTTGCCCGTAATATTCTTGCCGATGTTTTCTCCTCTTCTTTCCGTATGGCCCATCTTGCCGAGAACACGTCCGTCCGGGCTGGTAATTCCTTCCACTGCCCAGCAGGAACCGTTCGGGTTGAACCGGCTGTCATAAGTGGGCATGCCTTCCGGAGTTACATACTGGGTTGCAATCTGTCCGTTTGCCGCCAGTGCCTGAATCTGCTCATCCGTTGCAATGAAGCGGCCCTCGCCGTGGCTGATAGCAATGCTGTACAGATCTCCCGGCTTGCAGAGAGACATCCAGGGAGATTTGCAGGAAACCACTTTCGTTGTTACATACCGGGACAGATGGCGTCCGATGGTATTGAAGGTCAGCGTCGGTGCATCGCCGGTCAGAGGCTTGAATTCACCGAAGGGAACCAGACCGAGCTTAATCAGTGCCTGGAAACCGTTGCAGATGCCCAGAGCCAGACCGTCTCTTTCATGGAGAAGCTTATCCAAAGCCTGCTGCAGAGCTTCATTGCGGAATACTGCTGCAATGAACTTACCGCTTCCGTCCGGTTCATCCCCTGCGGAGAAGCCGCCCGGGAACATGACGATCTGTGCATGGCTGATCCGTTCTGCCATTTCTTCTACGGAATGCTTCAATTCCTCGGAATCGCGGTTCCGGAAAATGAATATATCCGATACGGCACCGGCCCTTTCAAAGGCGCGGGCGCTGTCCACTTCACAGTTGTTGCCCGGCATGGTGGGGATAAAGACTCTCGGTCTTGCCACATTCGTATGAACGTAGAAAGCAGGGATGCCCTTGTATTCCGGCAGAACCGGCGCATCCTTTTCGATGCTCTTTGCCCGGCGCGGGAAAATGGGGTCCAGCGTACCTTCATAGGACCGGAGAAGTTCATCCAGGGAAATTTCCGTTCCGCCGAGCTTCATGGATTCGCCGCCGATGACGCCGAGTTTTCTGGTATACGGCTGCTTCAGCATTTCTTCTGCAGTTTCCGGATCGGTTTCCACCAGAACGGCCCCGTAGGAATTGCCGAAGCATTCGGAAGCGGAAACATCATCCGCAAAGGTGATGCCCAGTTTATTGCCGAAAGCCATCTTGGCTGCGGTAACCGCAATGCCGCCGTGTTCCGATGCCTTCATGGCCTTGATTTTTCCTGCCTTAACCTGTTCATACAGGTAATCGCCGTGATTCATGAATACATCCAGGAGCGGCATGCCTGTTTCATCCTTGGGCTGATCAAAGAGAACCAGTACATCTCCTGCTTCTTTCAGTTCCTGGCTGACGGCTTCGGAGGCCTTGCCGGGAGCAATGGCAAAGGAAACCAGCGTGGGCGGTACATGAAGATCATTAAAGGTACCGCTCATGGAGTCCTTGCCGCCGATGGCGCCGAGCTTCAGCTTTTCCTGCATATAGAAAGCACCGAGAAGGGCTGCTGCCGGTTTGCCCCAGCTTGCTGTATCGGTGAGCTTTTCAAAATATTCCTGAAGAGTCAGGTAAGCCTGTCTCCAGTCGGCTCCCAGAGCCACCAGGCGGGCTACGGAAAGAAGCACCGCATAGACTGCACCGTGGAAAGGACTCCATACGGCAAGATCCGGATCAAAGCCGTGCGCCATGAAGCTGGCACTGTCGGTCTGACCGTACCGTACCGGGAATTTGCCGACCATGCCGTCGGTCGGGGTCTTCTGGTATTTTCCGCCGAAAGGCATCAGAACCGTGCCGGCACCGATCGTGGAGTCGAACCGTTCGGAAAGCCCCTGCTGGGAGCAGTTGTTCAGGTCTGCCATAGCGGAAACCCAGGCTTCCTTTACATCCTGAATTTCCGGCTTTGCAAAGTAATCGGAATCAGCAGGCTTTGCGATGTGAGCGGACTTCACCTGGGTTGCACCGTTCGTATCCAGGAAGTCTCTGGAAATATCGACAATCGGTTCGCCTCTCCACTTCATCACCAGACGGCGTGTATCCGTTACATCGGCAATGACGGTTGCTTCCAGGTTTTCTTCTGCTGCATAGCGGATGAACTGTTCCGCATCTTCTTTTCTGACCACAACGGCCATTCTTTCCTGCGATTCGGAAATCGCCAGTTCCGTACCGTCAAGGCCTTCGTATTTCTTCGGCACCTTGTCCAGATTGATGTCCAGGCCGTCCGTCAGTTCACCGACTGCTACGGATACGCCGCCTGCACCGAAGTCATTGCAGCGCTTCACCAGACGGGTCACTTCTCCGCGGCGGAAGAGACACTGAATCTTTCTTTCCGTCAGCGGATTGCCCTTCTGTACTTCTGCCCCGCAGGTTTCAATGGATTCCGTATTCAGTTCCTTGGAGGAGCCGGTAGCGCCGCCCATACCGTCGCGGCCCGTGCGTCCGCCGACAAGGATGACCACATCGCCCGGTTCCGGAGCCAGACGGATAACATGGTCTACCGGAGCTGCCGCAACAACGGCACCGATTTCCATGCGCTTCGCAATAAATCCCGGATGATAATATTCGCGGACTTCTCCCGTAGCCAGACCGATCTGGTTGCCGTAGGAGGAATATCCCTTTGCAGCCTCTACGGTAATTTTTCTCTGCGGAAGTTTTCCCGGAAGCGTATCGGACAGAGCCGCCCGGGGATCCCCGCTTCCGGTTACGCGCATCGCCTGATATACATAGGAACGTCCGGAAAGCGGATCGCGGATACAGCCGCCCAGGCAGGTTGCAGCACCGCCGAACGGTTCGATTTCCGTAGGATGGTTATGGGTTTCATTCTTGAACAGAAGGAGCCAGTCCTGCGGACCTTCTTTCGTATCGATTTTTACCTTGATGGTGCAGGCATTCACTTCTTCCGAAGCATCCAGATTATCCAGCTTTCCTTCCTTGCGGAGAAGCTTCACCGCAGCCGTAGCCATATCCATCAGGGTTACCGGACGGGTCGTTTCCCTGCCGTACACGGAGTCTCTTGCATTCTTATAGTCTGCCAGCGCCTGAGAAATCGGAGCAGAATATTTGCCGTCCTCTACGCCGATTTCCTCCAGTGCCGTAGAGAAAGTGGTATGCCGGCAATGATCCGACCAGTAGGTATCCAGTACACGGATTTCCGTTACCGTCGGATCTCTCTTTTCCGTATCCCGGAAATAATCGCGGATCATGACCATGTCGCCATGACTCATGGCAAGCCCCATATCGGCAATGAGCGCATCGATGCCCGCATCATCCAGCTGTGTCAGTCCTTCCACAACCGGTACGGCCTTCGGTTCTTCGATGGGCAGATCCAGTGTTTCTGCCAGTTCCAGGGAAGCTTCTCTCGATTCCACCGGATTGACCAGGAATTTCAGAATCTTTTCCCGATCCCCTGCTTCGAAATGGCCGGTAAAAGTATAAACCAGTGCGCATCTTACCCGTGCGCCGTCTTTTCCGGTTACGATGGCCAGGCACTGCTCTGCCGAATCCGCTCTCTGATCATACTGTCCGGGGAGGAACTCTACGGCAAGCACCAGATCCCCCTGCGGGAGCTCTTCCGTCGTATCATCCACCGGAGGTTCGGAAAACACGGTGGCAACTGCTTTTGCGTAATCTTCCTCTGTCAAACCGTCCACATCATAGCGGTGATAAATCCCCGCTCCTTCAATCCGATCTCCCAGGACCTCTTTCAGGGAAGAGACAAGGCTCTCCTCACCCTGGCGGAAACCTTCCTTTTTGCGTACATATAAGCGTCTGATCGCAGACAAATTCAACACTCCTTCCGTAAACGGCTTGCTAAAATCTCACACAATATATATCAATTTTATCACAAAAAAGAGTCTTATAAAATAAGTCACTCCGGAGAGACTTTCTCCGATTTTTCCTGCTGTTCCTGATATTGCTGATGCCTTGCAAGGATGACGCCCAGTTCCTCATAGTCCGTCTTTCCGAGGAAGCTTTCCTTTGCTGCGGCTTTCGCCAGATCGTCTATGCCGTAAACCAGCGGCGCCTTTCCCTCATCAGGGGTAAGCAGTGCCATAGTCTCGATGCCGCCGTTTCCCAGGAAGAAATATACCTTGGTATACATCGGAAACAAAAGCCCGTCCACGCTGTAGGTCACTTTTCCGCCCATCGTAAAGAGGTAATTGGCATCAGAAGAAAGCCGGCGGAACGGTTCGATTTCGGAAATCTCCACCTGCACGGCTTTTCCCCGTTCCTTCCCTACGATATCCTCCGCCAATCCCAGAAAAACACTGCGGATGCCCGCCCGGAAAGAGCTCTCCGGATCCAGCAGCGCCCGGTTGAAAGCAATCAGCCCGTTCCAGGTTTCCTGATCCGGATTCAGCATAAAATAGCGGCGCATCTGTCCCGTCATCTCCACCGGCAGTCTGGTCATGATCAGGTACCCGGAAAAGAAGCGGTTGCTTTTCTGCATGGTCACCGCAAGCTGTCCCATCGTATAGGGAATGGTGCTCCCCATGAAGCGCAGCTCCTGCTGTCCCGGCAGAGCCCGGTAGGTAAAATTGGGAGGAAGCGTCCTGCCTGCCAGCGTATTCATATCATAGGCGGACGCACTGCCTCCCAGAAGAATTGCCGCCGCACATAAACATCCCAACCACTTTTTCATGCTTTCTCTCTTTCCAGCCGATACAGGGCATAGAGCAGATCCTTCTCCAGCGCCTGGGCCGCTGCATGGCTTCCTCTGAATTCCATCAGATAATAATTTTCACCGTTCCGGTACAGCACGGACTGTCCCCAGAAGGGGAAAGAAAGCCCTCTGCTGTTAGTCATGATGCCCCGGACCTCCTGCTGCCACCGGAAGGAACCGTCATCATTCTCTACCGGACGCCATCCGTCCAGAGCCAGAAGGCGTATGCTTTCCGTATTTCCTTTTTTGCCGGCAATGGCTTCATCCAGATCCGCCTGAAACTCCTCTGCCCGGATTTTCGGCATTCCGAAGAGAGAGGTGGGACGCGCCGCATCCTTCCGGAAAGCCCCTTTCCAGAAACGAACCGCCGCCTTCGGTGCTTTGGCAAACAGCTCTGCTTCCGTTCCGGAAATCACATAAATGGTTGCTGTATAATCCCCCTGCACCATATCCTTGCGGATCTGGTAAATCCGGAGCGAATCATAGGGATAGGGCGGGTTTCCCGGGAAAAGCTTCATGCCCGGCGGCACATAAAGGAAATTGTCTATCACAGCCTGTTTCGTATTCCCGTATCCCTTTGTTTTCACGCCGCTTTTGATCCAGTCACCGACCCGGCTGTCCGAGCCGTCGGTAATGCTGATCTCCTGTCCGAAGGGAAATGTTCCCAGTCCGGGGATTTTTAAATCCTGCGCATCCGCCATTCCGCCTGCGGCCGTCAGCAGCACTGCCGCAGCCAGTGCGCAAAGCTTCTTTTTCATAGGCGTCTGTCCTTTCGAAATAATTTTCTTTTATTGTAAGCAATTTCAAAAAAGATTGCAAAAGCAGCCGCAGCGTCCTGCAGGAGCTTCTTTTTCCCGTCAAAAAAAACAGCCCTTCTTTCGAAAGGCTGTTTTTTGATTTCATATTATTCTGCAGTGAGATCTGTCTTCACCGGTTCATCGTTATGCACAACCTTGAGTTTGCGGTAACGGGAGAGACCTGTGCCGGCAGGAATCAGCTTGCCGATGATAACATTTTCTTTCAGGCCGAGGAGCGGATCTGCCTTGCCCTTGATGGCTGCTTCGGTAAGAACGCGGGTGGTTTCCTGGAAGGAAGCTGCGGAGAGGAACGAATCGGTAGCAAGAGCTGCTTTCGTGGTTCCCAGCAGGAGGTGTTCCCCTTCCACCAGTTTTTTGCCTTCGTCTTCCAGACGGGCATTGGTCTGACGGAATGCAACAATATCCACGGTTTCGCCGGGGAGCCAGCCGGAATCTCCGGGATCGGTGATCTTGATCTTGCGGAGCATCTGGTGAACGATGATTTCAATGTGTTTATCATTGATTTCTACGCCCTGGCTTCTGTATACCTTCTGTACTTCCTTTACGATATAGTTCTGGGTAGCCTGTACGCCGAGTACATCCAGAATATCATGCGGGTTGACGGAACCTTCGAAGAGACGGACGCCTGCTTCGATCTGTTCTCCGTCCCGTACGGAAATCTTCTTCCCGACCGGAATCTTTTCGGATTCGCTTTCGCCGGTTTCTTCGTTATTGATGGTGATGACCTTGATGTTCGGATTATCTTCCGCAGTGGTAATGGAAACACGGCCGGAAATATGAGCGATGATAGCATTGCCCTTCGGTTTGCGTGCTTCGAACAATTCTTCGACACGGGGAAGACCCTGTGTAATATCTTCGGCCGATGCAACGCCGCCGGTATGGAATGTACGCATGGTCAGCTGGGTACCCGGTTCACCGATGGACTGTGCAGCGATGATGCCGACTGCTTCGCCGATTTCTACGTGACGGCCTGTTGCCAGGTTTCTGCCGTAGCATTTTGCGCAAACGCCGTGTGCGGAATGGCAGGTCAGAACGGAACGGATCTTGATCGTATCGTAGTACTTCTCGATTTCCGCTGCTTCTGCTTCTGTGATTTCTTCATTCTTTGCGGCAATGACCTCACCGGTTTCCGGATTGACCAGTTCTTCCAGGGAGGTACGTCCGATGATGCGGTCTGCCAGGGATTCGATAGGCTGACCGTTTTCATCAATCTTGCTGACTTCCACGCCTTCTGCTTCGTCCATGCGGACAGCAATGGAAACAACATCGGCATTCAGGATCTGTTCTGCCACATCCTGATCAATAACGGTGCCTGCTGCAAAGAGGAGATGTCCCTTGCGGTCCACAGCTGCTTCTTCCAGCTTCTTGCCGGCAAAGCGGACAGTCAGATGATGGCGCATAGCCACATCATATTCATGAATGGCCTCCTCTGTACCGAGGTCAAAGGTCTTCGGTTCTTCAGCACCGGGGTTTTCCGGATTCGGAATGACTACGGTAATGCTCTGTACCAGGTGATGGTTCAGGAGGGTGATATCATCCGCATTCAGGGTCTTTCCCTTCACGAGAAGGATTTCCCCGCTTCTGCGGTCCATGATATCTTCTTCGAGAACAGAGCCGATGAGGGTCTTCTTCAGGCCGAACAGTCTGGATTTGACTTTTCCGTCGGAAGCGATTTCAATCAGTGCCTTGTCGAAGTTCAGAACCTGTACATCGCAGTCTTCTTCGCGGACGATGACATCCTGGGATACATCGACCAGACGGCGGGTAAGGTAACCGGAGTCTGCCGTACGGAGCGCCGTATCGGCCAGACCCTTGCGGGCGCCGTGAGAAGAGGTAAAGTAATCGAGGACGGTCAGACCTTCACGGAAGTTTGCCTTAACCGGCAGTTCTACGGTCTTACCGGAGGTATCGGCGATCAGGCCGCGCATGCCGGCCAGCTGACGAATCTGGTTATCATTACCGCGGGCACCGGACTGAGCCATCATGGTCAGCGGATTGAACTTCTTCATGGAGGTCTTCATGGCTGCGCCTACTTCTTCGGTCTTGGCGTTCCAGATTTCAACGACTCTTCTGTAGCGTTCATCGTTGGTCATGAGGCCGCGGCGGTAGAACTTCTTGATCTGTTCAACCTTGCGGTCGCCGTCTTCCAGGATGCCGTCCTTTTCCGGCGGAACGGCTACATCGTAGATGCCGATGGAAATACCGGAAACCAGTGCATAGTGGAAGCCCATAGCCTTGACGGAGTCCAGAAGGTCCCCGGTTCTCTTGAAGCCCAGCTTGAGGAAGCAGTTATTGACGAGCTTGCCCATCTGTTTCTTGTCGATGGTGATGCCCAGACCTACATTTTCTACTTCATAGGTGCTGCCGTCTTCACCGACCCGCTTTTCATGACGCTTATAGAAGAAGCGGAGTTCTCTCGGGATATTGTAGTTGAAAATCAGGCGGCCCGGAGTGGTGATGACCAAATCATCGCAATTGTCCTGGAATTCATCCGGACGGTCTTCCTTCGGAATGCGGACCTTGATGAAGTCATGGATGCGAATTTCATGCAGCGTATAGGCAAGCATAACTTCGTCATATCCGGTATAGGCATGGAGACGGGAAGTATCCATTTCGTCTTCCGCTTTCTTCCATTCCTTCATGGGATCGAACTTTGCGCCCGGTTTTGCTTTCTTTTCTTCCTCGGTGAAAGCAACCTTTGCATCATTTGCCGTTTCGGTGATGGTCAGGTAATAGGAGCCGAGGATCATTTCCTGAGACGGAATGGCAATAGCCTTGCCGTCCTTGGTGGAAAGGATATTGTTGATGGAGAGCATCAGGGTTCTTGCTTCTGCCTGTGCTTCCACGGACAGCGGCAGATGGCATGCCATCTGGTCGCCGTCGAAGTCGGCGTTGAAGCCGGGGCATACGAGCGGATGCAGCTTGATGGCGCGGCCTTCCCAAAGAACCGGTTCAAAAGCCTGGATGCCCAGTCTGTGCAGCGTAGGCGCACGGTTCAGCAGAACCGGATGTTCCTTGATAACATCGCCCAGAACATCCCAGACTTCCGGCGCCAGCTTATCGACTTTCTTTCTGGCTGCTTTCAGGTTGTTTGCCATTCCGCGGGCAATCAGTTCATGCATGATGAACGGCTTGAACAGCTCTATAGCCATTTCCTTCGGCAGACCGCACTGATACATTTTCAGTTCCGGACCGACAACGATAACGGAACGGCCGGAATAGTCGACACGTTTGCCGAGCAGGTTCTGACGGAAACGTCCCTGCTTGCCCTTCAGCATATCGGAGAGAGATTTGAGGGGACGGTTGCCCGGGCCGGAAACAGCTCTGCCTCTTCTGCCGTTGTCGATAAGAGCATCAACAGCTTCCTGAAGCATACGCTTTTCGTTTCTGATGATGATTTCCGGAGCACCCAGTTCCATCAGTCTCTTCAGACGGTTATTTCTGTTAATGACACGGCGGTAAAGATCGTTCAGGTCGGAGGTGGCGAAACGGCCGCCGTCCAGCTGAACCATCGGACGGAGATCCGGCGGAATGACCGGAAGAACGGTAAGGATCATCCATTCCGGTTTATTGCCGGAGTGAAGGAATGCTTCCACTTCTTCCAGACGGCGGATGCAGCGGATCTTACGCTGACCGCTTCCTTCCTCGATTTCCTTTTTCAGTGCTTCTTCCAGCTTGACCAAATCCAGTTCCTTCAGAAGGGCCTGAATGGCTTCTGCCCCCATCTGTGCCTTGAAGGAGCCCGGTCCGTATGTATTGACCGCATCCTGGTATTCCGCTTCGTTCAGAATCTGCTTCTTGGACAGGTTTGTGCTTCCCGGATCCAGTACGATGTAGGATGCGAAATAAAGCACTCTTTCCAGCTGACGGGGAGAAATTTCCAGGATCAGGCCGATCCGGGAAGGTGTCCCCTTAAAGTACCAGATATGGGAAACCGGGCAGGCCAGCTTGATGTGACCCATACGTTCGCGGCGAACCTTGGAGCTGGTTACTTCGACGCCGCACTTGTCGCAGACAGTGCCTCTGTAACGCATCTTCTTGTACTTGCCGCAGCGGCATTCCCAATCCTTGGTCGGTCCGAAAATCTTTTCACAGAAGAGGCCGTCGGTTTCTGCCTTGAGCGTTCTGTAGTTGATGGTTTCCGGTTTCGTCACTTCACCGTGGGACCATTCCAGGATCTTTTCCGGGGAAGCGATGCCGATTTTCATGGAATCAAATTCATTTACATCTAACAATTGTTTAGCGCTCCTTTCCGGAATCAGTCGTTACCGCCGTCATGGAACATGGCGTCGGATAAATCATCTTCATTGAAACCTGCTTCTTCATCAGCGGGAGCATTTGCTTCTGCTTCCAGCGTATCGTTGAAGGAGGCTACATCATCGGCAGCCTGCTGCACCTGGCCGTTCATGGAGGATTCCATGGCACCGCGGGATGCTGCTACAGCAGATTCCCCTTCCATGGCTTCCTTCACATCTTCTCTGGCCCAGCGTTCTCCTCCGCCGTAGCCCTGTTCCAGATCGCTTTCATCCAGTTCCTTCAGGACAACTTCGTCGCCGTTTTCATTCAGGATGCGTACATCCAGGCCGATGGACTGCAGTTCCTTCATAAGTACCTTGAAGGATTCCGGTACACCCGGGCTCGGAATGTTTTCGCCCTTGACGATCTTTTCGTAAGCCTTGACACGGCCGATGACATCATCGGACTTGACGGTCAGGATTTCCTGGAGGATATAAGCTGCGCCGTATGCTTCCAGCGCCCAGACTTCCATTTCGCCGAAACGCTGTCCGCCGAACTGTGCCTTGCCGCCCAGAGGCTGCTGGGTAACCAGGGAGTACGGACCGGTGGAACGGGCATGGATCTTATCATCAACCAGGTGATGGAGCTTCAGCATGTATTTCCAGCCGATGGTAACACGGTTGTCCAGCTTTTCGCCGGTACGTCCGTCATACAGATCGGTCTTGGCATCTGCCGGAAGTCCTGCTGCCTTCAGGGTTGCTGCCAGGTCTTCATCGCGGGCACCGTCAAATACGGGGGTTGCGATATGAATGCCGGATTCCGTCGGTTCAGGCATGCCGTATTTATCAAAATCATAGCCGCAGTCGATGAGACGCTGCTTCATTTCTTCATATTTTACCGGATCCTTGAGGGATTCACGGATTTCCTCACCCAGCATATGGCATGCCCAGGAGAGGTGGATTTCCAGGATCTGGCCGATATTCATTCGGGACGGAACGCCCAGAGGATTCAGTACCAGATCGACCGGACGGCCGTCCGGGGTAAAGGGCATATCTTCGATCGGGAGGATGCGGGAGCATACGCACTTATTGCCGTGGCGCCCTGCCATCTTATCCCCTTCACGAATCTTACGTTTCTGTGCAATGTATACACGGACGAGCTTGTTCACGCCAGGAGCCAGTTCGTCGCCGTTTTCACGGGTGAAGATCTTCACATCGACAACCTTGCCGAATTCTCCGTGCGGAACGCGGAGGGAAGTATCTCTGACTTCTCTTTCCTTGTCGCCGAAGATGGCACGGAGGAGCCGTTCTTCCGGAGTCAGCTCGGTTTCTCCCTTCGGAGTAACCTTGCCGACAAGGATATCGCCGGGGCGGACATCCGCACCGATCATGATGATGCCGTTTTCATCCAGATACTTCACGGCATCTTCGGAAACGGACGGAAGCTCTCTGGTGATTTCTTCCTCACCGAGCTTGGTATCTCTTGCATCGCACTCATATTCTTCAATATGAATGGAGGTGTACAGATCGTCCTTGCAGAGACGTTCGGAAATCAGTACGGCGTCTTCGTGGTTATAGCCTTCCCACGGAACGAAGGCAACCAGTACATTGTGTCCCAGAGCCAGTTCGCCCTGATCGGTTGCCATGCCGTCTGCCAGGGTTTCCCCTGCTTCGACATGCTGGCCCTTATAAACGATGGGGTGCTGGTTGATGCAGGTGGACTGGTTCGAACGCATGAATTTAATGATGTCATAGGTATCGAGTTCACCGTTGTCTGCCCGGACAATGATCCGGCGGCCGTTGACTCTTTCCACGGTGCCTGCCCGTTTGGCAAGGATGCACACGCCGGAGTCCTGACCGGCTACCCATTCCATACCGGTGCCGACAAGCGGAGCTTCCGGACGGAGGAGCGGTACTGCCTGACGCTGCATGTTCGCACCCATGAGCGCACGGTTCGTATCATCGTGTTCCAGGAACGGAATCAGAGAGGTACCGATGGAAACGACCTGCTTCGGGGATACGTCCATCAGATCCACTTCTTCCGGATCGGCTTCCAGTACATCCGGACCGCGGCGGCTGGCTACATTCTTATGAATGAAATGGCCTTCCTCATCCAGCGGTTCGCTGGCCTGTGCAATGATCTTGTCTTCTTCGATATCCGCAGTGACATACTTGCATTCGTCCGTAACGGAATGGGTTTCCTTATTGATCTGGCGGTATGGGGTTTCAATCAGGCCGTACTTGTTGATGATCCCGTAGTTGGACAGGGAGGAAATCAAGCCGATGTTCGGACCTTCAGGGGTTTCTACCGGGCACATGCGGCCGTAGTGAGAATAATGAACGTCGCGGACTTCGAACCCTGCTCTTTCACGGGAAAGACCGCCGGGGCCCAGTGCGGAAAGTCTTCTCTTATGGGTCAGTTCTGCCAGCGGGTTTGTCTGGTCCATGAACTGGGACAGCTGGGAGCTTCCGAAGAATTCTTTGATGGCTGCTACAACAGGGCGGATATTGACCAGTGCCTGCGGCGTCATCTTGTCCTGATCCTGGGTGGTCATTCTTTCACGGACCACTCTTTCCATACGGGTCAGGCCGATGCGGAACTGATTCTGGAGCAGTTCGCCTACGCAGCGTACGCGGCGGTTGCCCAGATGGTCGATATCGTCGCTCTTTCCGTATCCCTGCATCATATTCAGCAGGTAATCAATGCAGGCGATGATATCTTCTCTGTCCAGGATGCGGTAGTTGTCTTCCCGGTTGCCGGAGGAGCAGATCACCTTGACCGGTGTTCCGTCGTCCTTCTGGGTCATGACTTCTACCTGATCGTAACCGGAGAATACACCGCTTTCTTCCAGTGTGCGGATTGCATCATCATCAATCAGGCTGTTGCCTTCGATAATCACTTCGCCCGTTTCCATATTGACAATCGGGCCTTCTGTCTTGTGGCCGTAGAGACGGTTCTTCCAGGACAGCTTTTTGTTCAGCTTGTAGCGGCCGACCTTTGCCAGATCATAACGGCGGGAATCATAGAAGAAATTCCGCAGCAGGGTTGCACCGCTTTCTTCCGTAGCCGGTTCGCCCGGACGAAGCTTTTTGTAAATTTCAATCAGAGCCGACTTTGTATCGGTCGTGTTGTCCTTTTCCAGCGTTCTTTCGATGTGGATATCATGTTCGAACAGATCCAGGATTTCCTCATTGGAAGAGTAGCCCAGAGCACGGATCAGTACGGTGACCGGAATCTTTCTGTTTCTGTCGATACGGACGGAAACGGAACCTTTCGGATCGGATTCCAGTTCAATCCATGCACCGCGGTTCGGAATCAGCTGCGCGGTGTAGATTTCCTTATCAAAGGCATCTCTTTCCTTCTTGTAGTACACGCCGGGGGAACGGACCAGCTGAGATACGATAACACGTTCTGCGCCGTTGATGATGAAGGTGCCTGTATCGGTCATGACCGGGAAATCACCCATGAACAGATCGTGTTCCTTCAGCTCGCCGGTTTCCTTGTTTTCCAGGCGGACCTTGACATACAGCGGTGCGGAATAATTGACATCCTTCGCCTTGCACTGTTCGATATTGTATTTTCCCTGGCCGAAATAGTATTCCCCGAAGTGAAGAGCCCACTTGTGTGCGCTGTCTTCGATCGGAGAAATATCAGCAAATACATCCTTCAGCCCTTCCCGGCAGAACCATTCATAGGATTTGGTCTGCAGGTCGAGCAAATGCGGCATTTTCAGTACTTCCTGTGCTCTGGCATAGGTATATCTCTTTTTCCCGCCAACCTGCACCGGCCTGAACATCTTGCTTTTGGGCATTCCTCGCCTCACCCTTTCATCAAAACACGAGACTTCTGAGACAAAGAAAGCAAGGGCATTCGGACAACAACACGGATAACCTTGCTTTTTCAGACGTCTCTTTTCGTTAACATACATATATAATATAAAACAAGAACCATAACAAATTGAAATTTTACCATAATCAGGAACTCATTTCAATTATAAATTCTTATTTCATATACAGAAATTTTAAATAGCACCGTTGCAATATTTTCTTTTATAGAAATATTTTTGTTACATATAAAATTTTTCTTCCGTTAAAATTCTTATTGACTTTTTCAGGTGCTGTATTCGCAAGCATTTTAACACCCTTTCCGGGAAATTGCAATCTGCGCAGCATGCGGTCTTTTGCTGCACGGTTTTCCCTCCTGCCTCTTTTCCTGCACGCAAAAACTCCTTCCCCGAAAGGAGAAGGAGCTGTGCGGAATTCCGCAGTCTGCAGAATTCGATTTTTCTTATTCGATAACCAGGAGCAGGTCTCCCGATTCGATCCGCTGTCCCGGCTTTACGCGGATTTCCGATACGATGCCGCTCTGGGAGGCTGTGATGGTGGTTTCCATCTTCATCGCTTCCGTAACGATGACCGGCTGGCCTTTCTTGACGGAAACGCCTTTTTCTACCAGAAGCTTGACTACGGAGCCGGACAGGGTAGCTCCTACCTGTCCGGGAACGTCCGGATCAGCTTTTTCCACAGTGACTGCCGTATCTTCCACATGCTTGTCGTGAACAACGATGGTGCGGGGCATACCGTTCAGTTCGAACCGGACTTCCCGGTTTCCTTCCGGATCGGGTTTTGTTACGGAATCCAGACGGACAAGGAGCATCTTCCCTTCCTCTACGTTGACACGGACTTCTTCGCCGGGCTTCATGCCGAAGAAGAAGGTCGGCGTATCCAGAACGGAGAGGTCGCCGTATTTATGGTAGCGGCCCATGTAGTCACTGTAAACTTTCGGATAGATGCAGTATGAGGAAACAGCTTCTTCCGAGGTGGGCAGGTGCTTTTCCTTCATTTCCATCTTGATCTTGTCAAAGTTTACATCTGCCGGTGTGCTCAGAACATGAGGCTTTTTGCCGCGGAGAATGATCTTCTGCAGCGTTTCCGGGAAACCTCCGTAGGGTGTTCCCAGCTTGCCGTCAAAGAAATCCACAACGGACTGCGGGAAGTCCAGGGTATCTCCCTTGGAATAAATATCTGCTTCGGTCAGGTTGTTCTGCACCATGAAGAGTGTCATATCGCCGACAACCTTGGAGGACGGTGTAACTTTGATGATATCGCCGAACATCATATTGACCTTGGCATAGGTGCGGCACACTTCCGGCCAGCGATCCCCCAGACCCACTGCCGTAGCCTGCTGACGCAGGTTGGAATACTGGCCGCCGGGCATTTCATGCTGGTACACGGTGGTATTGGCACCGGTCATCTTGGCATCAACGCCTGCATAGAAGGGGCGTACGCCCTGCCAGTAGCGGTCGATGGTTTCCAGCGCGTCGATATCCAGCTTCGGCTGACGGGGATTATCCTGCAACGCATAATACATGGAGGTCATGGAAGGCTGGCTGGTGCCGCCGGAGAGTGCACTGGTTGCCACATCGATAATGTCTACGCCGGCATCGACTGCCTTTGCATAGCTGTAGAGTGTGCAGCCGCCGCCTTCATGGCTGTGGAGATGAATCGGCAGATCCACTGCATCCTTCAGTGCGGAAATCAGGGCATATGCTGCTTCCGGCTTCAGGAGGCCTGCCATATCCTTAATGGCGATGATATTCGCACCGGCATCCTGCATCTGCTTTGCCAGGTCGGTGTAGTATTTCAGGGAATACTTCTGGCGTTTCGGGTCCATGATATCCCCGGTGTAGCAGAAGCATGCTTCTGCCAGTTTCCCCTGCTTCCGCACTTCGTCAATGGAGACCGTCATGTGGGAGAGCTGGTTCAGGCAGTCAAAGATACGGAATACATCCACGCCGTTTTCCGCAGCCTGATCAATGAAATGCCGCACTACATTTTCGGAATAGTTGGTATATCCTACCGTATTGGCCCCGCGGGTCAGCATCTGGAAAAGGATATTCGGAGCTTCCCGGCGGAGCTTGCGGAGTCTTTCCCACGGACTTTCATCCAGGAAACGATAAGCCACATCAAATGTTGCGCCGCCCCAGTCTTCAATGGAGAAGAGCTGCGGTACATGAACGGCTGTATAATGAATGGCCTTCATCATATCATAGGTGCGGATACGGGTTGCCAGAAGCGACTGGTGAGCATCGCGGTAAGTCGTATCGGTAAAGAAGACTTCCTTCTGGTCCAATACCCACTTGGAGAATTTCTCCGGTCCCATTTCCGCCAGAAGCTGACGGGTTCCCTTCGGTGCTTCCTTATGAGAAGCATCAAGCAGGATCGGCTGATGGAAATCGGGCTTATCCTGATGTCCCGCACCGGCATAGCCGTTGACGGTGATATCCCCGATATAGGTCAGCAGACGGGTGCCGCGGTCGGAAACCAGATCCGGTTCCTGGAGCAGCCACGGATTGCGGTCGATATAGTTTACATCGCAGAGTCCTTCCAGGAAGTCTCTGGTGCGGAGCATGTTCTGCAGGAAGTAAATATTCGTCTTGACCCCGGAAATACGGAATTCATCCAGGCAGCGGAGCATCTTACGGATCGTATCCTTCGGATGAAGCGCATGAGCGGTTACCTTAACCAGGAGGGAATCGTAGTACGGGGTGATAACTGCGCCGGTGTACGCTGTCCCTGCATCGAGACGGACGCCCGGGCCGCCGCCGGAACGATAGGCAATGATCTTGCCCGTGTCAGGCATGAAATTATTCTGCGGATCTTCGGTGGTGATGCGGCACTGGATTGCCACCCCTTTGTACCAGATTTCATCCTGATTGCCGATAGCAATTTCCGGTCCGTTCAGCGCATATCCTTCTGCAATAAGGATCTGCGTCTTTACGATATCCACATCGGTAATCATTTCCGTAACGGTATGTTCTACCTGTACACGGGGGTTGACTTCGATGAAATAGAAATGCTTTTCATCCTGATCGACCAGGAATTCCACCGTGCCGGCATTCAGATAATGAACATTCTTCATCAGCTTGACAGCTGCCTCGCAGATCTGATTGCGCAGTTCCTGCGGAAGAGACCATGCCGGCGCCATTTCGATAACCTTCTGATGACGGCGCTGAATAGAGCAGTCTCTTTCAAAAAGATGAACTACATTGCCCTGTTCATCTCCCAGGACCTGTACTTCGATATGCTTCGGGTTCATGATGCATTTTTCCACATAAACTTCATCATCCCCGAAAGCCATCTTCGCTTCCGATCTTGCCCGGTTGTAAGCTTCTTCCAGATCCTCCATGCGGTCTACATTTCTCATGCCGCGTCCGCCGCCGCCGTTGACAGCCTTGATCATGACCGGCAGTCCGACCCGTTCTGCAAACTCCTTGACTTCCGCAAAGCTCTTAACAGCGCCGTTCGTACCGGGAATCATGGGGATGCCTGCCTTTTCCGCCTGGATGCGGGCATTGACCTTGTCGCCGAACATGATCAGATGTTCCACTCTCGGTCCGATGAAAACAATGCCCTCTTCCTTGCAGCGTTCTGCCAGCTTGGCATTTTCTGCCAGGAAGCCGTAGCCCGGATGGATTGCATCTACATTGTGTTCCTTACAAATCCGGATAATATCTTCTATGTCCAGGTATGCATCGATCGGCTTATCATTTTTTCCGACCAGATATGCCTCATCCGCTCTGTTGCGATGGAGGGAAAGGATATCCTCCTTGGAATAAATCGCTACGGTTCGAATGCCCATTTCACTGCAGGCACGGAAAACACGAATCGCGATTTCTCCTCGGTTTGCTACCAGTACTTTGCGAATATGTTTCATTTTGTCCCCCTTTTCATCATGGGTTTCCGGAGAAGCCCTCATGAACAGTCGCTTATGTGCAACGTATATCATATATTTTACAGAGGGAATTCTTTCTTTTCAATAGGACCTATGAATTAGTATGGATTATGCTTTTCAGATATTCGTATGAATAAAAAACCAATCCATTAAAAAACATAAATTAATACTATTTAATAGAGAATATAAAA
>UPXR01000012.1 GCA_900557365.1 uncultured Dialister sp.
ATTGCAGACTTATAATTTGTAAATGTTTGAGTTTTAAAGAAATGTGTTACAAAAGGCTCGATATAATCCAAAGAAACTGCAGAGAAAGGGATCAAAACCGGGAACGGAAAGAAAAAATTTTCAGACAGAATGTAAAAAAGGCTTTCTGCAAAGGAAAGAAAAATTTTCCTCGCAAAGACGTTCCGGAATTGGCTGATATTCTGCATTTTCCTCCCTTTTTTCTTGACATGTCTTATTTAAAACGGTATAATACTCCTTGTGAGATTTGTCCGGAAACCACTAGCCCCGGAGGAAGGACGTTGTCTTGCGGTTCGTTTTATATTCAGGAGGAATCATTACCCATGAAAACCACATTTATGGCCAATGCGGGCAACACAACCCGTAAATGGTATATCGTTGATGCTGAAGGACTGACATTGGGCCGTTTGGCTGCCAGTGTTGCAAAGGTTCTGACAGGCAAAAATAAACCTACCTATACACCGCATTTTGACACCGGTGACAATGTCATCGTTATCAATGCAGACAAAGTCGTTCTGACAGGTAAGAAAGAATTAAAGAAAGTTTACTTCCATTACACCGGATACATCGGCGGCGACAGATACCAGAAAGCCGGAGATGCTCTTCGTGAAAAGCCGGTATGGGTTGTTGAACATGCAATCCGCGGTATGCTGCCGAAGAATAAGATCGGTGATCAGATGTATCGTAAGCTTCATGTTTATGCAGGCAGCGAACATCCGCATGCAGCACAGAAACCTGAAGAATTAAAGTTTGATATCCGTTAATACCGGAAGGGAAGGAAATAAGAAATGGCAGAAGCTACATACTACGGCACAGGCCGCAGAAAAACATCCGTTGCCAGAGTCCGTCTGGTACCGGGACAGGGAACTATTACAATCAACGGCCGTGATCTGAAGGATTACTTCGATCTCGCAACCCTTGAACTGATTATTAAGCAGCCGCTTGAACTGACAGGCACCACCACTGCTTACGATGTAATTGCTAATGTTAAGGGCGGCGGACGTACAGGTCAGGCCGGTGCAATCCGTCACGGCATCTCCCGTGCTCTTCTGGAAGTCGATGCAGACTACAGAAAAGTTCTCAAGGGTGCAGGTCTTCTGACCCGTGATCCGAGAATGAAAGAACGTAAGAAATACGGTCTCAAGAAAGCAAGAAAGGCAAGCCAGTTCTCCAAGCGTTAATCGGCTTTGTCAAAAGTCCTGTGGGATTTTCCCATGGGACTTTTTTGATGAAAAGATGGTTCTGCTGCCTGTCCGTGCGGCATTGTTCCTATGATGAAGGAATGGGGCTGTATCCGCTGTGCTCTGCAGGTAGACCCTCTGCAGGAGTGTGCGGTATAATATAAAAATGTGAGGCAATGAGGAGGTTACTATGACACAGGTTATCATGACACCCCAGGATATCATAGATGCGACGGAAACTTTTGGAAGATACGGTGTTCCGAAAGACAGAATTTTCAAAGAGGTCATGCGGGCCCGTTATCTGGATTATGTCCTTTTTCAGAACCCGTCCAACCAGGAGTTCGGTGTATCAATCGAAGACCTGTATGAAAGTATGAAGAAGACCGCAGACGAGCTGGGAATGTATGAGGGCGATGCAGACACTTATGCACGGGTCTATACGCTGGCTCTTCGGGTAGATCCAATGGTCTTTGCAGGAAATGTACCGAAAACACCCGGCCACCTGAAGGAAATTCTGCAGGAAGCAGTCCAAAAGGCAAAGCAGGCAGGTAAGACTGTTCTTTTTACCGGAGCAGACCGATATCTGAATGAACTGGCACTGATTTTCGGGGAACTGGGCGGAAAGCGGATTGCTGCGGCACTGGAGGATGCATCCCGCAAGCCGGATGTGCAGCGTCTGTTTCCCCGGGGCAGAATTATGCCTGAATCGGAGCTGACAGGGGATGCAGAGAGATATGATTATATTTTCAATCTGGAAGAAGAGTCTCCGGTGCATGCGGAAAAGCTGAGCCATCTCCTGGCCGAAAAAGGGACGATGGATATCGTGATGCCGTATTCTTTCCTGAAGGACAGCACGGAGGAATCAGCTGCGGCCAGGCAGACTCTCGCAAAGTCCGGACGGCTGGCGCAGTACTATGATGCGGAAATTGACGGAGAAGAATATGCATTCCTTCGGTTTGAAAAGGAGGAGATGCAGGAAATCCTTTTCGGCGAGGCGGATTTTAGCGAGGGATGTTTTAAAGGATATCCCCAGATGAAAATGAGCACGGCGGATTTCCTTCGTGCAGATGATTGGAATTATGATATTTATCTGTATAACAGTATTCCTGCCGTTCAGGCTATCCTTTGCGGGAATATACTGGATATGGATTTTTCCCTGGGATGTGTATGTGAGGCGGTACAGGAAGAGGAACTGCCTGCAGGGATTCGGAGTTTTCTGCCGGCAGAAGCGGTACAGGAATCCGGCTTGAGAAAGGATTTGCTGATTTCCCGCCGTCCGGAAAAAGGAGAAAAGGGGATTTGGACCTGCAAAGGCGACCTGGCAATTGCAGCTTCTCGGGGAAAGGTGATGATTTCCGTTATCACGGAGGATGAACCGATCCGGGCAGGGAAAGGGATATTCCTTTTCCGTCCGAAAGAACAATATACGGCGGAGTATCTGAAGCTGTTTCTGGACGGTCCGGTGGGACATTTATTCCTGGATGCCATGAAGAGCGGGGATACCTATCATTTCACGCACTCCCGCATTCTTCGCATTCCTGTGCCGAAGGCGGAACGGGAAACAATAGAAAAAGCAACGGCTGTTTGCCGGGAGGTAACGGAACAGCTGGCTGCTGCGGAAGCAAATTGGAGACAGGCAAAGAAGGAGTCTGTCGCACTGATGATGGGGCATTGATGAAAGGGGGCCGAAAACGATGAAACTTGTATTGGCTACACATAATAAAGGAAAAATCAGAGAATTTCAGGAAGCCTTCCGGAAAATCGGCTGGGAAGCGGTGCCGGTGTCGGATATTTCCGATGTGCCGGATCCGGAGGAAACCGGAGAGACATTTAAGGAAAATGCACTGCAGAAGGCATTTTACTATGCCAAAGCAACCGGACTTCCCGTTCTTTCCGATGATTCGGGAATTGCCGCGTACGCACTGGACGGCAGACCCGGCGTATATTCGGCCCGATATGCAGGAAAGCATGGGGATGATGAAGCCAATAATCAAAAGCTGATTGCCGATCTGGCTCCCTTCCACGGAGAAGATCGGAAAGGATACTATGCCTGCGTGGTGGCTCTGGTATGGCCGGACGGAAGAAGCATGACCGGAGAAGGGAAATGCGAAGGAATCATTCGTGATTTCTACCAGGGAACCGGCGGATTCGGTTATGATCCTTTATTTTATCTGCCGCAATACGGAAAGACCATGGCGGAGCTGCCTCTGGATGAGAAGAATAAGATTTCTCATCGGGGAAGGGCGCTGGAAGATCTGATCCGGCAGCTGAAAGAAGAAGGAAAGGATCAAGGAAAATAAAAGAGTATGCTTATATAAAATTTGTACACATTTATAAAGAGTTGTGCTATAATTGGGATGTTCCATTCCGATGATAGATACGAATGGAGGTGGCCGTTTACTTTATGAAACGAGGTAAACTCAAGCTGTTTGGATTCAACAACTTGACCAAAACGCTTAGCTTTAATATGTACGACATTTGTTACGCCAGTACGAAACAGGAGAGAGAAAAATACATCGCTTATATCGATGATCGGTACAGTGCGGAAAGGCTGACCCAAATACTGAAAGATGTAGCGGAGACAATCGGTGCCAATATCCTGAATATTGCGCAGCAGGATTATGATCCTCAGGGAGCCAGTGTGACGATGCTGATTGCGGAAGAGGAAGTAGAGAAGCAGGATGTGGTTGCTCATCTGGATAAGAGCCATATTACGGTTCATACTTATCCGGAAATGCATCCCCAGGACGGCATCTGCACTTTCCGTGCCGATATTGATGTTTCCACCTGCGGAAAGATTTCTCCGCTGAAAGCGCTGAACTATTTGTTGAATTCTTTCGAAGCAGATATTGTGATTACCGACTACCGTGTCCGGGGCTTTACTCGGGATGTGAACGGGAAAAAGCTTTTTATTGACCACCGCATTAATTCCATTCAGAATTATATGAGTCCTGAACTTCGCCATAAGTATGACATGGTGGATGTCAATGTTTATCAGGAAAATATCTTCCACACGAAGATGCTGCTTCATGATTTTCGGTTGGATAACTATTTGTTTGATATGACCGAAGCGGATTTGAATCCGAAAGAAGTACGGCAGATCCGCCGTCTGCTGAAGCAGGAAATGTATGAAATCTTTAACGGGAGAAATCTTCCCGCCATTAAGGATTAATTTTAAGGAGGCTATTATGAACACCGAAGAACTGAGAAAGCAGGCCATTGCACTGCGTAAGGAAAAGCATCAGATGATTAAGACCGCTCTGAATGCAGACATGAAGGACGGTCATGATCTGGCTGTTGTATATACACCTGGCGTTTCCGCTCCCTGCCTGGAAATTAAGAAGGATGAAGACCTTTCTTTAACCCTGACCTGGAGAGGAAATGTAGTTGCCGTTATTTCCGACGGCACCCGTGTACTCGGTCTGGGCGACATCGGTGCAGCAGCTGCTATGCCGGTTATGGAAGGCAAGAGTGCACTGTACAAGAGATTCGGCAACATCGATGCGATTCCGATCGTTCTTGACACGAAAGACAAGGATGAATTCATTCATACCGTAAAGCTTCTCGAAAAGAACTTTGCCGGCATTAACCTGGAAGATATTTCTTCCCCGAAATGCTATGATATCGAAGATGAACTGAAGAAGATCATGAATATTCCGGTATTCCATGATGATCAGCATGGTACTGCTATTGCAGCTCTTGCAGCACTCCTCGGTGCGCTGAAGGTAGCTGACAAGAAGATTGATGAAATCAAGGTTGTTGTAAACGGCGCAGGTGCAGCCGGCACGGCTATTGCCCGCCTCCTCCTGGAAGACGGCGTTAAAGCTGAAAACATGACCATTCTCAACTCCAAGGGCATTCTTTACGATAACGGCAAGAGAGACAGAGTGCAGATGGAACTGATTCAGCAGACCAATCCGGAAAATAAGCAGGGGACCTTTGCTGATGCAGTAAAGGGTGCAGATGTTCTCATCGGATGCTCCGCACCGGGCGCATTTAACAATGATGCCATCAAGACCATGGCGGAAAAGAGCATTGTCTTTGCTATGGCAAACCCCGTTCCGGAAATCATGTATGAAGAAGCAAAGGAAAAGGGCGTATACATCTACGGCTCCGGCAGAAGCGATATGCCGAACCAGGTCAACAACTCCTCCGTATTCCCGGGCCTGTTCCGCGGTGCACTGGACGTACGTGCCCGTCAGATCAATGAGGAAATGAAGCTGGCTGCTGCTCATGCACTGGCTGATCTGGCTGCAACCTGCAATATGGACCCGGATCATGTTGTAGTTGACGTATTTGATGAAAGAGTACCGAAGGCTGTAGCAAAGGCTGTAGCAAAGGCTGCTATCGCAAGCGGAGTAGCAAGAGCAACAGAACTCCCGGAACAGTACAAGGACTGATTTCCGTCAAATGATTTGAAAACTCAAAATTGAGGCCAAAAGAGAAGCCGACAGAATTTTGTCGGCTTCTTTTTTTCTGCAGAAATCGTATCGGACACCGGGTTTCCGGAGAGGCGGGGAAAATGACCGGATAAAGCGCCGATAACGGAAGGATGTTTCCGTTCCGTAAGGCAGGAGCGGGGCGGTTCTACTTTTCATAAAAGACCGGGGAGGGTATAATAAAAACTGTAAAAAAGCAGTAGCGGCAAAGGAACGATTAAAGGATATGAACAGATTATGGAAAAGGATATCTGTCCTTTTTGAAAGAGAAGATACAGAAGTGCCTGTTGATGAATCTATCATGAGACGGGTAGATCCGGCTGCCTTTGCTGTACTTTCTGCGTTGGAGGACGAAGGGAAAGACGCTTTTCTGGTCGGAGGATGCGTAAGAGATCTTTTGATGGGGAAGGAACCTCATGACTGGGATATTACGACATCTGCGCGGCCGGAGGAAATTCTGCATACAGCAGCGCAGAAGGGCTGGAAGGCTGTGGATGGAGGCGGCCGTCGTTTCGGGACGGTGATTCTGTCCTTTGACGGAAAAGCTTTTGAAGTGACTGCTTATCGAAAGGAATTTTACGGAGCGGATGCGCATCGGCCGGAACGGGTTTCTTTTGCAGATTCTCTGGAAGAGGATCTGCAGCGCCGGGATTTTACGGTCAATGCCATGGCGCTTTCTGCAGGAGGCATTCTGGTTGATCTTTTCGGCGGAAGAAAGGCTATCCGGAAAAAGATGCTTTATACGGTGGGTCCTGCAGCAGAACGGTTTTCAGAAGATGCGCTCCGCCTTTTCCGGGCTTGCCGCTTCCTGGGACAGCTGGATTTCCTGGCAGATGCGTCTCTGGTGGAAGGGATGGCCTCTGCATTTTCCCGGGTGAGCGGTTTGTCTCTGGAACGGGTGCGGGAAGAGTTGGATAAGCTCATTGTTACGCCTCATGCGGGAAGGGGCTTCGACCTTATGGTGCGGAGCGGGCTTGCAGCCCAAAGCTGCCGTGTGAAGGAAAACGGAGTTTATGAAGAAATTCCCATCTTGCCGGAACTGGCACATCTTGTGGGGCTTCCGCAGCAAAAGGAATTCCACAAATTCGATGGGTGGTATCATACGCTGGCTGTACTGGAAGCTGCTTCTCCGGTTGTGCTGAATCGCTGGGCGGCGCTTCTTCATGATGTAGGGAAGGGAATGCCCGGCATCCGTGCTGTTCGAAAAGGGAAACTTACGGATTACGGACATGATCTGAAAGGGGCGGATATGGCGGAGGAAATCCTGAGCCGGCACCGCCGCAGCCCTGCCTTTGTGAGCCGGGTAAAATGGATCGTAGCCAATCATATGAAATATCATTATTATGCGAATGTACAGGAAGCAGTGGCTATCCGCTGGATTCGGAGAATGGCAAGAGAAAAGGTATTTTCTTCACAGGCGGAAATGGCAAAGGCCATGGAGCAGATTACCGATGTGTGCATTGCGGATATTGTCGGCTGCGGGAAACCTTATTCTGCGGCGGAAGGACATGCGGCATTCGGAGAATACATGAAAGAACTGGCTCTGTCCATGCCTGTAACGGCAAAGGAACTTCATTATGACAGGAGAGTGCCGGAAGTTTTGGGCACATGGGTAAAAGACGGTATGAGCAATCTTCTTCTGCGGGTACAGACCGGTTCGCTGGAAAATGAGCCTGATGCGCTGTATGAAGCCGCATGCCGTTTTAAGAAAAGAAAGGAAAAAGAATGAAGCCAAGAAATCCCAGAAATCTGATGCGGAAAAGAAGCATCGGACTTTTCTGCGTTTTTGTCGTGATGGGATTCCTTTTGTTCCTTCGGCTCATCTGGGTACAGGTCGTGGAGGGAAGCCATTATGAAGAAATGGCTATGATGCAGACCAAAGGCATTGAGACGCTGTTTTCACCGCGGGGAACGATTTATGACAGGAACGGAAAGGAACTTGCCTTTTCGATTACGGTTAAATCTTTTTTTGCAGATCCGGGGAGCATGAATGTAAGTCCGGCAGAAGCGGCGAAGGCTCTGGCGCCCATTCTGCGGCAGAGTCCGGCGGTGCTGGAGGAAAAAATGTCCAGAGATACCCGCTTTGTATGGATGGAGCGGCTGATGGAACCGGAGGATTCCGACAAGGTCATTGCTCTTCTGAAGGAAAAGAAGTGGAAAGGCTTCGGCTTTTTTGATGAAAGCAGGCGGTACTATCCGAACGGAAGCATGGCGGCGAATATTCTGGGATTTGTAGGGATAGATGACAAGGGCTTGGACGGAATGGAAATGTCCCTGGACAGTCTGATTCGGGGAGGCAAAAACAAACAGACTATCCTGACCGATGCCCGGGGGAATCCGATCCTGAAATCGGCGCTGGCGCCTTTCCGGGGAGAAAAGGAAAAATCGGTATACCTGACGATTGATGAGAATATCCAGTTTTATGCGGAACGGACTCTGAACCGGGCTATGCAGGAAACAAAGGCAAAAGGCGGCATTATTATTGTAATGGATCCCAAAACGGGCGATATTCTGGCTTTGGGAAACAGTCCGACCTATGATCCGAATCATTTTGAAAATGCAACGGAAGCACAATTCAGGAACCGCGCGGTAACCGATATTTATGAACCGGGCTCTACCTTCAAGCCAATTGTTGCCTCGGCGGCTTTAGCGGCGGGAACGTATGATACGCAGCGGGTCTGGCATGATCCCGGCGTTGTGCAGGCATCCGGCCATGATATCAAGAACTGGGATAATGAATCCTATGGGGACGTACGGCTTGTGGATATTATCAAGTGGTCTATCAATACGGGATTTGCCCACATAGGACTTCTGACCGGCGGGGAAACGCTGACGAAATATGCGAAGGATTTCGGTTTCGGAAAACCTACCGGAATCGAGTTCCCCGGAGAGGGTTCCGGTTTGCTTTTTGAGCCGAAGGATATGCGGCCCATTGATGTGGCAACCATGTCAATCGGACAGGGGATCGCAGTAACACCGCTGCAGATGGTGCAGGCTTACAGTGCAATTGCCAACGGCGGAAAGATGGTCAAGCCCCATATCATCGACCGCATAGAGAATCCTGACGGAAGCGACTATGAAGTTACACCGATCGAAACCAGCGGGACACCTATTTCGGAATCGGTGGCAACCCAGGTAAAAGATATGATGGAAAAGGAAGTTTCCGAGGGCGGCGGGACGAATGCACGGATTCCCGGCTACCATATGGCAGGCAAAACGGGAACGGCACAGAAGCTGGATGATGTGCACGGCGGTTATCTGGAAGGGCAATACATTGCTTCCTTCTGCGGATTCGGACCTACGGAAGACCCGAAGGCAATTTGTCTGGTCGTACTGGATACGCCGAAAGGGGTTTACTACGGCGGGCAGGTAGCAGCGCCGGTTTTCAAGGAAGCCATGACCCAGATCATGCGGTATCTTAAGGTGCCCACGCTGCAGGATGAGGCCATTCATGCAAAACCGGAAGCAAAGCCTTTGGAAACATATAAGCCGGAAATCCCCGGAGAGCAGGTCAAGGAATTCCGCCTGCCTTCCTTTACGGGATGGTCTATGCGGGATGTAGGCGAATGGCTCACCCGAGCCGGACTGGGGTTTGAACCGGAGGGCAGCGGATATGCCTATAAACAAAGTCCGGGAATCGGAGCAACCGTACGAAAGGGCGACAATATAAAAGTCTGGTTTAAACATTGATACAGGTAGGCTGCAGAAATGCAGCCTTTTCTGATGCAGGAAGGACATTTTGGGAGTACGCGGCGGAGCTTTCACAAAAGGAACGGGGCAGATCAGGAGAAACAGTCCGGAGGGATTTTCGGGGAGGAAGCCGGTCTTCGTGAAGGAATTATCCCCGTTTCCCTGGTTCCTCATGGTATAATTAAAGTAACCATATTTTTTTCAGGATAGTCAGAAAGGAGCAAGTCATGTTAAGTGATATTGAAATTGCGCAGAAGGCAAAAATGCTTCCGATCAATGAAATCGGAGCAAAGCTGGGGATTCCCGAGGAGGATATCGAAAATTACGGCCGATATAAGGCAAAGATATCTCTGAAGCTTACCAATGAGCTGAAAAATAAACCCATGGGAAAGCTGATTCTGGTAACCGCCATTTCGCCGACTCCTGCAGGAGAAGGGAAGACAACCACCAGTGTCGGATTGGGACAGGCTCTGGCTCAGCTGGGCAAAAAGACGATGATTTGTCTCCGTGAACCGTCTCTGGGTCCGTGTATGGGAATCAAGGGCGGCGCAGCCGGCGGCGGCTATTCCCAGGTTGTTCCTATGGAAGATATCAATCTTCATTTCACCGGTGACCTGCATGCCATCACTGCTGCGCACAATCTTCTGGCAGCCATGGTGGACAATCACATCCAGCAGGGAAATAAGCTGGGCATCGATCCGCGCCGTGTAGTATGGAACCGTGTCATGGACATGAATGACCGCGTTCTTCGTCATATTGTAGTCGGTCTCGGCGGCCACGCAAACGGGGTTCCCAGAGAAAGCAGCTTTGATATTACCGTAGCATCCGAAGTTATGGCTATCCTGTGCCTGGCTACCTCCGTCAGGGATATGAAAGAACGGTTTGCCCGTATCATTGTCGGATATACTTATGATAATC
The DNA here is from genome assembly GCA_900557365.1 of uncultured Dialister sp. Next base: position 10,247 of record UPXR01000012.1, read on the forward strand.
AGCCGGTTACGGCAGGGGACATTCACGCACAGGGAGCTATGGCAGCTCTGATGAAGGATGCTCTGAAGCCGAACCTGGTACAGACGCTGGAACATGTACCGGCCTTTATCCACGGCGGTCCGTTTGCTAATATTGCTCACGGCTGCAACTCTGTTCTGGCAACAAAGACAGCGCTTCATCTGGCCGATTATGTGGTTACGGAAGCCGGATTCGGCGCCGATCTGGGAGCAGAAAAATTCCTGGACATCAAGTGCCGCTTTGCCGGATTGAAACCTGCTGCAGCGGTGATTGTAGCGACTATCCGTGCTCTGAAAATGAACGGCGGCATGGCAAAGAATGAGCTGACAGAACCCAATCCGGAAGCTGTCAGAAAAGGCCTGCCGAATCTGATGCGTCATGTGGCAAACATTAAGAAGTTCGGACTGCCGCTGGTAGTGGCACTCAATATGTTCCCCTCCGATACGCCGGAAGAAAAGAAAGTCATTGAAGAAGCATGCAGCCGGGAAGGCGTTGCCGTAGCAGAATCCACTGTTTTTGCTGACGGCGGCAAGGGCGGACTGGAACTGGGCCGGAAGGTTCTGGAAGCCATTGATCAGGGTTCCCATTACAAACCGATTTATGATCTGAATCTGTCTCTGAAGGAAAAGATCGAAACGATTGCAAGGGAAATCTACGGTGCGGCAGATGTGCAGTATGACAGCACAGCAGAAAAAGAACTGGCGCATATCGAGGCGATGGGATATAAGGATGTTCCGGTCTGCATTGCCAAGACCCAGTCTTCTTTCACCGATGATCCGACGAAACTGGGGGCTCCTACCGGATTTACTCTCCATGTAAGAGAAGTGAAAATTTCCGCCGGTGCGGGATTTGTTGTTGTCCTGACCGGGAAGGTCATGACCATGCCGGGCCTGCCGAAGGTTCCCGCTGCGGAAAAGATCGATGTGGACGATGACGGAAACATTACGGGGCTCTTCTGATGGCGATTCTTCTGGACGGCAAGGAAACTGCAGAGGCTCTGAAAGAAAAGATGGCTCTGCGGCTGGAAAAACTGCGGGAAAAGAATATCTGCCCGAAGCTGGCTATTGTTCTGGCCGGAGAAAGCAAGCCTTCCATGATGTATGCCTCTTTCATGAAGAAAGTGGCTGCAGGCTACGGCATCGAAGCGGGTGTTGAGAAAATGCCGGAATCGGTGACGGAGGCGGAATTGGCGGAGCTGATCGACCGGTTAAACGGTGATGCATCTGTTACGGGAATTCTTATGATGATGCCGCTCCCCAAGGGAATCGATGAAGAGAAAATGATTTCCCGCATAGCGTCGGATAAGGATATCGATGGCCTGACGGTGGCCAATGCAGGCCGTCTTTTTGCCGGAAAGGAAGGCCTTTTCGGCTGTACACCCCGGGCGGTCCTGTCTATCCTGGATCATTACGGCATTGATCTGCAGGGGAAAAAGGCAGTGGTCATCGGACGGAGCAATGTCATCGGAAAACCGGTTTCCCTGATGCTTCTTGACCGGAATGCAACGGTCACGATTTGCCATTCCAAAACGGAAAATCTGGCGGATGTGACGAGAACGGCAGACATCCTGGTAGCGGCAGTAGGCCGGCCGGGGTATGTGACAAAGGATATGGTCAAAGAGGGAGCTGTTGTTATCGATGTAGGCATCAACCGCGTGGAAGGAAAAACCGTGGGAGATGTGGATTTTGAGGCTGTTTCCGAAAAGGCATCTGCTATTACGCCGGTTCCGGGCGGTGTGGGCAGTGTAACTACGACGATGGTCATAGAAAATATCCTGAAAGCTGCAGAGATGCAGGCTGAAAAATAAAAATCGTTTTCGGCAGAGCAGCTGAAAACAATCAAAAAGAGTACAGAATTCTTCGGGAGAAGACGGAAATCTTCTTTCGGGAATCTGTACTCTTTTTTGCGGATTGTATTCGGAAAATCAGGGGAAATGCGGCGGTCAGTTTACCGGAAAGAGACACAATAAAAGCAGCAGGGCGGGATTTCAGCGGCTGGAATTCTGCCCTGCTGCTTTTGTAAATCAGAGGCCGAAGCGGATTCTTCCGTAAATGACAGCGGCGGTTACTGCAAAAATCAGGACAAGGAAGAAATAATCCCGGCCTTTCAGGGATACGCTTTCCAGAAAAGTGCGGTTTTTGCCGCCGAAGCCCCGGAGTTCCAGGGACAGGGCCATTGTTTCACTGCGGCCGAGGGAACGGAGCATCAAAGGTCTGACGATGGACATATATCGTTTAAGCTGTTTGATGAAATTGCCTTTCAGGGAAAGGCCCCGGCAGGCCTGCGCTTCGGAAACAGCCCGGTTCTCTGCAATAAAATCAGGAATGAACCGAAGGCCTGCGGTGAACATGAAAGCGTATTCATAAGGAACTTTCAGCTGGCGGACCATGGAAGCGGTCAGATCCTGGAGCTTTACGGTACCCAGAAGATAAATGAAGAGCAAGGTCATATTCAGCATGCGAAGTGCTGCCACCACTGCTTCTTCGGAGGTACCGCCGCCGACTTTTTGAATCAGCCCGAGGCAGAGGGAAAAGATCAGCAGCATAAAAACGGCTTTGATATTTTTGAACAGTTCCCCGGAAATCAGGAGAATAAAAAGCTCAGCCAGGCAAAGAACGAGAAGACTGACCGGCTGCTGAAGGACAATTGCCCAGACGGCCGTGCCGAAGGTAAGGAGAATTTTTGTAAGCGGTACGAGATTTCTCATTTTGACTCCTCCTTCAATTGTAAAAAGGTCTTCTCAAAGGTATCCATATCTTTGCAGTAAGGCGATCCCGGAAGCTGTCGGCCCAGAAGAACTGACGGGGGATATGCAAGACCCCATTGCTCAGGGCAGCCTTCCTCAGAAAACAGGATTTCCGGTTTTCCATCAAATACAATTTTCGAATGGGCTACAACAATAACTCTTCCGCAGGCACCGGCTACGATATCCATATCATGGGTGATCAGCAGAATGGAAATGCCCTGTTCCTGCAGGTCTCTGATCAGAGTAACAAGACGCTTTCTTTCTTTTCCGTCCTGTCCGCTGGTGGGTTCATCCAGCACAAGATATTCTGTATCCATTGCCAATGCAGAGGCGATAGCGACGCGCTGCTGTTCCCCCCGGGAAAGTGTGCGGGGGTATTCATTTTCCAGTCTTTTTGTGTCAGTAGCTTCCAGAGCCCGGTCAATGGCATTCTCCAGCTCTGCACCCCGCTTTCCCTGATGATAGGGGCCGAAGGCAACTTCTTCCCGGACTGTAGGCATGAACATCTGCCGGTCCGGCTGCTGGAACACATAACCGATGAAACGGCTGCGGCGGGACGGATCTTCTTCCGTCACATTTTTGCCGTTATAGAGAATGCGTCCTTTGACAGGTTTTTCCAGACCGGTCAGAAGACGGGTGATTGTTGTTTTTCCGCTTCCGTTCCGTCCGGTAACAGCAATGAATTCTCCTTTTCCGACGGAAAGAGATACATCGTCCAGTACAAGAGGAAGTCCGGGGCCGTATTGAAATGTAACGTGATCCAGTTCAAGCATGGCGTTCTTCTCCTTTCCGGAAGGAATCCCTTACAGATTTTTCCGCATCGGCGATTGACAGGAATGGCTGTGCAAAGGAAAATCCTTTCTGCTCCAGATCCAGCTGTACCCGGTACATTTCCGGGATCGCTTCTTCATAAATATGGTTTTCCTTCATATATTTCATGACGCTTTCCGGAGTTCCTTTTTTCATGAGCCGGCCTTTCTGCATGAGGACAAAGTGCTTTGCATAAGGCAGTGTGGCTTCCAGATGATGGTCGGCGATGATCACCGTAAGGCCTTCTTTTTGATTCAGCTCGCCTACCATTTGATAGAATTCCCGGATTCCTTCCGGATCCAGGGCGGAAGTCGGTTCGTCGAATACAATGATTTCCGGTTCTTCTGCAAGGGCTGCAGCGACTGCCAGACGCTGGCACTGACCGCCGGAAAGGGTAGAGATTTTCCGGCTTTCCAGCCCTTCCAGGTGAACCTTGGCTAATGCATCTTTGGAGCGGCGCCGGATTTCCTCCGGCGGGAATCCGTGGTTTTCCAGTGTAAAGGCCATTTCCTCTTCCACGGTAAGGGTTACAATCTGTGCTTTATAGTCGGCAAGGATGACACCGATGGAGGAGGCAAGGTCGGAGATCGAATGCTGTGTGACCGCTTTCCCTCCGGTGAAAACCATCCCGGAAAGGCACCCTCCGAAATAATGGGGGACTGCACCGGCCATGGACATGAGAAGGGTCGTCTTTCCTGCTCCGTTCGGGCCGGTGACAACAAGGAAATCTCCTTTTTCTACAGTCAGGCAGACATCTGTCAGAGCCGGTTTTTCAGAAAAGGGATATGTATAGGTGACGTGCTCGCAGGCTACAATTCCTTCTTCCTGCTGTTTCAGAATCAGCTGAGAGTGATCGCTGTCTGTGACATCGGATTCCGACATATAATGCATGGAACGGAAAAGGCGAAGTGCCGGAAAATAAAGGAAGGGAGTAATAATGGCATTGCCGACAGCAACCATCACGACAGCGGGAAGAATAGCGTACAGGTAAACAGGCATGGGGATATTCAGAACCCACTTCAGGATGGTGACAAATATTCCGCCGGAGACAAGGGTTGTAATAAAGCCGGCAATGGAAGGCCGGAGAGAAAATCTTCCGATCTTAATCGGGGGAACCGAATGTGCAAAGAATCCGGCAAGAAAGGCTCCGGCGAATTCCGAAGCAAAGTCACCGTAGGGGAAAGCAGATTTGCTGGTAAAAACCTCCATCAGAGCAGCTACCATGCAGATGCCGAGGCACTGCTTATAGGAGGGCTTGGTCAGCAGGATTGCGACAACATAGGCGGCAATCATCCAGTTCGGTGTGAAGCCCGCCATGGAGGGAGATACCAGATGAAGGAGCATACCGATGGCAAGCATCAGGGTGGACACCGTCAGCCAGCGGAAGCGTCCGCCTCTGGCTTTTACAAAGACAAGTGTCGAGACATTCTTCACAGCTTCCATAATGTACCTCCTGCATAAAAAAATCCTTTCGTTCCTCTGCCGTAATAATCGGCAAAGGGACGAAAGGAACAGATTCCGCGGTACCACCCTTATTGGCGCAAAAGCCCAGCTTACTTAGTCCGGTAACGGAGACACCGTCAGCTTCTACATCCGAAGATTCGAAGAAGCACCTCCGGGGCCCATTCATAAAGACTGCCGCACCGGACTTCCACTCGCGCCGGCTCCCTGTAGCACATTTTCTTTATTACTCTTCCCCTTCAAAGGATTTGTATTATTTCTAAATCTATCATTCTTTAAGTGAGCTTGTCAAGATGAAAGTTTGTCCGGAGCAGTATGGATGACCAGCTGAGGGAATGGAATGTCAATGCCTTCCCGGTCAAAGGCGGCCTTGACGGCAATATAAATTTCATTCTGTGCTTCGTAAAATTTGGTCCGGTCAACCGGAGCTCTGGCATAAATATTGATGGAAGATGCAGCCATTTCGGAAATATAGATTGTAATTCCTTCTTTATCCAGTACATACGGGCTTTCGCTGAAAATTTCCCGCAAAAGAGAAAGGCAGGAACGCAGATCGGTGTCATACCCCACGCCGAAAGTGTATTCCAGATTTCTTACATCATTATAGGAATAGTTTTTGATAGGGCTGCTGATCAGAGCAGAATTGGGGATTACGATCATTTGGTTGCCCAGCGTAGAAAGAACGGTATACATGATACGGATATCTTTCACCGTTCCTTCACCTGCAGAAGTTTTGATATAATCTCCCACACGGAAAGGTTTGAAGATCAGAATAAAAATTCCTGAGGCTACATTGCCGATATTATCTTTTAATCCAAGTGCAATGGCAAGACCGATGCCGCCGAAGGCTGCCGCCAGGGTTCCCGCATTGAATCCGGCGGTACCCAGTGCGAAGAGGACAACGATAGCCAGGAAGAAAAAGAATATAATTTCAGAAATGAAGCTTCGTGCAGACGGATCTACATTGCTGCGTTCCAGCAGATGACGGGCACCGCGCCGGATATATCGGCAGATGATATATCCGATGATAAAAATAAGGATTGCGGTAATCCAATCCATTCCGCGGGCCAAAGCGACATCCTTCAGATTGTTCAGAAGGTGTCCGGTCCAGTCCAGTTCGGCATTGACGGCCTGTGATACTGCATTTTGGTTTTCCAAAAGGCGCCTCCTTAATGATATTTGGATATCTGTATACTTTATATTCCAAACGGAGCCGCCCGAATGCCCTAGGCGAAGAGGAGCTCCTGCGGAATTTTACGTTTGAGGCGGAAAAAAGCAGAGAACTTTTATCGATTATCTACCTTTTCCGGATTCAAGTCATGGTGAAGAAGACGATAGCGGGCAAAATCTTTCCATTCCGTATCAGGCATTCCGTAATTGGCATAAGGATCTATGGAAAGACCGCCGCGGGGGAGAAAGCGACCCCATACTTCCATGTATCGGGGCTTGAGAAGGCGAACAAGATCTTTCAAAATCATATTCACACAGTCTTCATGGAAGTCTCCGTGATTGCGGAAACTGAAAAGGTACAGCTTCAGCGACTTGCTTTCCACGATGTATTGATCGGGGATGTAGGAAATATAAATGGTAGCAAAGTCCGGCTGTCCCGTTTTGGGGCAAAGGCTTGTAAATTCCGGACAGTTGAATTTTACAAAGTAGTCATTCTCCGTATGCTTGTTGGGGATTTTTTCCAAAAGATCCGGATTATAATCAAAGGCATATTTTGTATTTTGGTTTCCCAGAAGAGTCAGATTTTCCAGACCCTCTCTTGTTTCTGTCATAACAGTCTCCTTGTTTTATACGTTCCGGCATCTGCCGGCAGTTATTCAAATTAGAATCCATAGATTCAAAAAGGGAAGGGCAAGCTGAGCGGCTTATCAGGAATGAACGGATTCGGGAACAGCCGCATCTGCAGCACATAACCGTTTGGCTTTTTCCAGAATTTCATTTCTCCCTTTTGTACCGGGGAACCACTGAATCAGCAGGGGGATTCCGAAGGATTTTTCAAAGTCCTTTAACAGATGATTGACGGCATGAGCGGGAACATCAAAGTTATCTGACGAAGTATAAATACGAAGGTCCATGGCCTTCTTGCGGTCGGCACAGATCAGCCGGGTAATGCAATGTTCTCTGTTTTCATCCAGTGCTTCCGCTAAAGCGAGGAAAAGGGAAAGAATTTTTACCTGACGGACATCTTCTTCTGTCAGAAGACATGTATGCGGGAATGACTTCATCATCTTTCCGGAATAGCCATGGTGAAATGCACAGACCAGAGCCGCCATGAGCTGTTCTCTGTGAGTCCATCCGAAGATATGCGCATTGGCTACCATGTAGGCACTGTGCCGGGCATGGCTGTAATAATTAATCAGAGTACCTACATCATGGAGATAACCGGCAGCAGCCAGAACATGACGAAGCCTTTGCGGGAGCTGATGTCTCTTGGCCCACTGATCAAAAAGTGAAAGAGCCATAAGCGTTACATATTGTGTATGAAGTGTGTCGTGAGGGGCCAGGGTTCGCTGATAGTTCCGGACGGAATCAAGGAGCATATTCTTTTCACCCTTCGGCTCCTGCCTGTACAGTGAATCATAGTAGTGGAAGAAAAGACCTTCCCGCAGACCGCAGCCGGAAATAATAAGGTAGGGAGCCCTGGCTCTTTTTACGATTTCCCGGACGGCCAGAGAACCGGCGATAATGATATCGGCACGCTCAGTGGAAAGACCGGAAATTTTCAGACGTTCGTCCCGTGTTTTTCCGCAAAGCATATCTACAATGGCGAAAAGATTCTTTGAGGGAAGCTGATAATTATGCAGCTTGTGAAGGGGATAAACGGAAGCCCGCTGATCAATCTTGGCCAGATTACGAATGGTGCCTCCTACACCGATTACGGGAATAGGCTCCGCAGGGAACCAGGCAATCTTATCCAGAAGCCGGGAAATATATTTTCCGATTTCTTCTGCCTGCTCTTTTGTGACAGTATCCTCGGAGTGAAATTTCTCTGTCAGAGTTACTGCGCCGACGGGAATGGAAACGGAGTGAAGACGTTTTTTATTTCGAATCAGGGAAATTTCCACGCTGGCTCCGCCTAAATCAAAAAGCAGAAAATCGCTGGCATCGATTGTATGGAGAACCCCGGAAACACCCAGAGATGCTTCTTTCTGGCCGCTGATGATTGTCATGGGAATGCCGGTGGACAGGTGGACTCTTCGAAGGAAAGAGGCTCCGTTCAGAGCATTTCGTACGGCTGCCGTCGCAACAGCCAATACTTTGTCCACCTGCTGAACTTTTATGATGCCTGCATAGACGGCGAGACAGCGGAGTGCTCTCATCTGGGCTTCTTCCGAAAGAAGCCTTGAGGATGGACTCATGCCTTCGGCCAGACGGATGGATTTCTTTTCCTGATAAATTAATTTGTAAGCTCCGTTTGATTCAACTTCAATGATGATAAAACGGATGGAATTGGAACCTAAATCAATGATGGCAATACGTTTCATGATTTCTCCTCTGGAACAGTTCGGAAATTGATTCTTATTGACATTTTTATTGTACACCACAGCGAGGGTGAATTAAAGAACCTGTGTCAAAGGCATAAATGAGGTATAAACTGAGGAATTCAGTAAGCGGAACGTAAAAAATTTGTAAGGAATGGGAAAAACGGATAAGCGGACAGGGGATTGTGATATAATAAAAATATAAACGGCGGGGAAATATAATTTTTCAGATTTATGCAGAAAATTCGCATAAAAGCGAAGCTTTTTGCTGTTTTCCGCTGTTGTCTTTTGATGAGTCATTTTGAGAAAACAGAATCTTCTGAGAAGGTTTGCTCAGGAAGAAACTGCATGTATGAACAGGGGAAAGCTTCGCGGGAAATGTAGATCCGTGATGTTTTTTTATTTCATCATAAGGGAGGCTTTTATGTCTGAGGTAAAGCCGCTGATTTATGGGATTATCCATATCGGATCAGCCAGTTTATCCATGTCCATTGCAGAGTACAGGGGCATGGGGGACATTCGTGTCATTGAGTCTGTCCAGAAAGATACAACTTTCGGTGCGGAAGTATTTAACCACAGAAGTCTTTCTTTTGCATCGATTCGTAAGCTTTGCCATATGCTGAACGGTTTAAAGCAGCTGCTGAATGACTATCGGGTCAAAGTGTATGCGGTTTATGCTACGGCGGTTCTCCGGGAAGCAGAAAATCAGCGGGCAATTCTGGACTTGATTCGGGTCAATACGGGATTCAATGTTCAGATTGTGGATATGCCGCAGGAAATTTACTTTAAGCATTTCGGCCTGCAGTATCAGGTACGCCGGTACAATCGCGAACATGAAGAGAAATTCGGAAAGAATTTTCTTTTTGTAGACATTACTTCCGGCTGTGTAGGACTTACCGTATGGCAGAACGGAGCGCTCTGCTATCAGCACAATGTACATATCGGAACACTTCGTCTTATAGAAACTTTTACCATGAATCAGAGAGATTCCCGCTCGTTCTCTGCGGCTCTTTCCGAATACATCCATGCTATTATGAAGCCGCTGTGGGCGGGCATCCGTGATTATCATATTGATGCACTGTTTCTTTCAGGCCGGGAAGCCCGGATTGCAGGAATGCTGATGGGGCTTCCGGTGGAGCAGAATACGATTACGGAAGTATCTCCTTCGGTGATTCATGATTTTTACAGAAAAACGGCTTCGCTTTCCGTATCCATCATTCGGCAGAAATATCATGTAAATGAAGGGGAAGCATCGGTTGTTTTGCCCACGATTCATATCTGTGAAGAAATTTTGAGAAATGTACCGGTAGAGAATGTTGCTTTAATGAATATGAAATTTATTCAGGCAGCAGTTATGTTTTACGGCGCCAAAAAGACAAATGATAACGCTCTTCTCTATATGCGGGCACAGAATCTGGAACTTACCCGCTCCATCGCGAAATCTTATTACTATGAACCGGAGCATGTCCGGGTGATGGAATTGTACAGCCATATTATTATGAACGCTTTTGACAAGCGGGGCGGATTTAATGAAAGAGATGAATTCCTCCTTCGGATGGCGATTATTCTGTATCAGATCGGAAAATATGTCAATCTTCTGGGCTCTTCGATTCAGTCCTGGCATATGATCCGGGGAATTGATATATTCGGGATTTCCGACAGGGAAAAGGATATCGTTGCAAGTGTTGTTTATTATGACCATAAAGGAACGCCGAAGGACGATGACATGCCTTTCCGAATTCTTTCCGATGAGTCCAAGATGACTGCTCTGCGTTTGATTGCAATTCTTCGTCTTGTCCGGGCCATGGATATTTCGAGAAAACAGAAAATGAAAGATATCACTGCCCGTATTACAGGCGATACGCTGCTGATTGAGTATGACAGTCAGGAAGACACCGCTTTGGAAACATGGATGTTTGATAAAGAAAAGAAATTTTTTGAAACTATATTCGGCTTGGAAGCTAAGCTGGAACGGAGGTAAGTATGGACGCCGATCTCAGGAATCACCGGTATTATTTGAATCGCGAATTGTCCTGGCTGCAGTTTAACAGGAGAGTCATGCAGGAAGCTGTGGACCCGAACAATCCTCTTCTGGAAAAATTGAAATTTCTGGCAATCACCAGCTCCAATCTGGATGAATTTTTCATGATTCGCGTAGCAGGTCTGAAACATCAAAAAGAAAATAATATCAGCCGCCGGGATATTGCCAATATGACTCCGGCAGAACAGCTGGATGCCATTTCTGATTTCTGTCAGCATCTTGTGACGCAGCAGTATCATTATCTGAAAATTATATTGAAGGAACTGGAAAAAGAAGGTCTTTATTTCATTCAGCCCAAGGATGCAAAGCCTTTTCAGCAGGATTGGCTGGAAAACTATTTCGAAAGAGAAATATTCCCGGTTGTTACGCCCATGGCTGTCGATTCCTCACATCCTTTTCCCTTCCTGGCAGCGAAAAGCCTGAATATCGCAATGCTCCTGGAGAAAAATGAAAGAGGAACCGATATTGATGAAGAAAATGATATCGATGTAAAGACGGCAATTGTGCCGGTGCCGTCCCTGCTGCCCCGAATCATTCGTCTGCCTGATGATTCGTCGAATCCCGGCCGTCATGATTTTGTTCTTCTGGAACAGGTACTGACCTATTACGCAGCCCGTCTTTTTATGGGGTATGATTTGCTGGAAGCCCGGCCTTTCCGCATTATTCGGGATGCCGATTTGTACATTGATGAAGAAGATGCGCAGGATCTGGTTGTGGAAGTGGAGAAACAGCTGAAAAAGCGGCAGAGAGGACAGGCTGTCCGTATCGAATTCGAACGGGGAACGAGCCGTTTCATGCGCCGTTTCATGACCCAGGAAATGAATCTTGAAAAAGAAGATATGTATGAAATCGACGGACCGCTGGATATGACGATGTATTTTGGCTTTTGCGGTATCAAGGGATATGATCGGCTGCGCTACAAGGAAGCACATCCTCATCGCCCCTGGTCTATGATTGAATTGGAAAAGGGAAAGAAGCGGAATATTTTTGACATGATCCGTGAAAAAGACCTCCTGGTTCACCTTCCCTATGAATCTTTTGATGATTCCGTTGTTAACTTTGTTGCCTCTGCTGCAGTGGATGACAATGTCCTGGCAATCAAACAGACTCTGTATCGTGTCTCCTCTTCCAGCCCGATTATTCAGGCTCTGGAAAAGGCGGCGCAAAACGGGAAACAGGTTACGGTTTTGATGGAAGTAAAGGCGCGTTTTGACGAAGCCAACAATATCTTGATGGCAAGGCGCCTGGAAAAAGCCGGGGCTCACGTAGTTTATGGGATGGTGGGACTGAAGACCCATTCCAAGTGCACCCTTATCATTCGCCGCGAAAAGGACGGAATTCGCCGATATGTCCATGTGGCAACGGGGAACTACAATGCCTCTACGGCAAAGCTCTATACTGATTTGGGAATTTTTACCTGCAATGACCGGTTTGGCGCTGATGCTTCTGCTTTTTTCAATCTTCTGTCCGGGTATTCTGATCCGCCGATCTGGGATTCCTTCATTGTGGCGCCTATCAATCTGCGGGAACGGTGTATGGAACTGATTGACAGAGAAATCCAGTTCGCAAAAGAAGGAGAAAATGCACGAATTACAGCAAAGATGAATTCTCTTCTGGATAAGGAAATCATTGCTAAGCTGTATGAAGCATCCTGCGCAGGGGTGAAGATTGATTTAATCGTCCGGGGAATTTGTGTTCTGATTCCCGGTATTCCCGGCGTGAGTGACAATATTACTGTAAGAAGCCTGGTAGGACGTTTCCTGGAACACAGCCGTGTATTCCGCTTTGAAAACGGCGGCAGAGAAGAATTTTATATCAGCAGTGCAGACTGGATGCCGAGAAATCTGAATGACCGCGTAGAGCTTATGGTACCGGTCCGTGATGCCGATCTTTGCAAGCGGCTGAACGATATGCTGGAATGGGAATTAGCAGATAATCAGAAGGCTCATGTTATGCAGTCTGACGGAACGTGGCGCAAGGATATCGCTCCCGAACAAAAGCTTTGTGCACAGAACCGTTTCCAGGCATTGGCGGAAGAAAGAACACAGGAAACAGAGATGTCTCTTGCACAAAAGCTGGAGCCCTATGTACCGGTTTTCAGCAGTCATGAAGAATAATTTCAGGGAATTGAAATATAAAGAATAAGAAAAAGATCGGAGAAATAAAATCTATTTCTCTGATCTTTTTTTCTTATTCTGCGGCCCTGTCGATAGGAATTTGGAGCGGAAATATTTCAGGAAAGCGAAGCATAGTCTGAAAAATAATTTTGAACGGGCAGGAATTGCTGGGGCGGAAAATGAATAAAGTACAGTACCCGGGAAAGGGTGCAAATGAAAGGCATCTGTTCGGAAGCAGACCTTGCCTGAATGGATATTTCCACTTTTGCTGTTTAAATGCATGGATTTTGGGAACGAACCTCTCCGTTGGGCATATTTTTGAACAAAATCTCCCACATTGAGCAAAAATTGAAAATAATGCATGGAAAAAATGGGACAAAAACCGCCAATCCTAAGTAAACCAATCTGTAAAATGAAGTTTACATTTTATGCAGGGATGGCCACGGATCAATGCAGAAAGTACGGTAATATGGGAGATAGAATCACTCATAAATTTTTAATTTTGTACAAATGTCTATCGGTAGAGGACAAATTGACAATTAGGAAGAACAAGGAATACAGATAAATA
>UPXR01000013.1 GCA_900557365.1 uncultured Dialister sp.
TTATCGATGGAAGCATAGTCGAGGAAGTTTGCTTTGCCTTCTTCGGACAGAACCTTGGTGATAGCAGCGGTCAGGGTAGTTTTACCATGATCGACGTGGCCGATGGTACCAATGTTAACATGCGGCTTTGTTCTTTCATAATGAGCTTTTGCCATTTTGATTTCTCCTTATTGAATTGATGCGGATGATATCCGATTATTTTCCGAGTCTTTCTTCCGTAATCTGCTGAGAGATTGCCTTCGGTACTTCTTCATAATGATCGAAGGTCATGGTGAAGGTACCGCGGCCCTGGGTGGAAGAACGCAGAGCGGTTGCATAGCCGAACATTTCGGAAAGCGGAACGTAGCCCTTAATGCGGGATTCGCCGTTTTCGGTTTCCATGCCTTCAATGCGTCCGCGGCGGGAGTTCAGGCCGCCGATAACGTCGCCCATGTAGTCTTCCGGAACGTCAACTTCGACAGACATGTACGGTTCGAGAAGAACAGGATCTGCCTTCTTTGCGCCGTCCTTGAATGCCATGGAGCCGGCTACCTTGAAGGCCATTTCCGAGGAGTCGACATCATGATAGGAACCGTCATATACGGTAACCTTGATATCTACCATCGGGTAGCCTGCAACAACGCCGTCCTGCATAGCAGCTTCTACGCCGGCCTGGATCGGGTTGATGAATTCCTTCGGAATAACGCCGCCGACAACTTCGTTGGCGAATTCGAAGCCTGTGCCGGCTTCCTTCGGTTCCAGACGCAGCCAGCAGTGGCCGTACTGACCGTGACCGCCGGTCTGACGAATGAATTTGCCTTCGGATTCAACGGTCTTGCGGATGGTTTCGCGGTAAGCAACCTGCGGCTTGCCGACAGTGCAGTCTACGTTAAATTCACGGCGCATACGGTCGACAATGATGTCCAGGTGGAGTTCGCCCATGCCGGAGATGATTGTCTGGTTGGTTTCGGGATCGGTGTGAACCTTGAATGTCGGATCTTCTTCAGCCAGTCTCTGGAGAGCGTTGCCCATCTTTTCCTGGTCTGCTTTGGTCTTCGGTTCAACGGCTACGGAAATAACCGGATCCGGGAATTCCATCTTTTCAAGGACGATCGGATGATCTACATCGCAGAGAGTATCACCGGTTGTAACATCCTTGAAGCCTACAGCAGCGGCAATATCGCCGGTGTAAGCGGTATCGATTTCCTTACGGTGGTTAGCATGCATCTGAAGAATACGGCCTACGCGTTCCTTCTTGCCCTTTGTGGAGTTGAGGACGTAGGTGCCCTGATGCATTTCGCCGGAATATACGCGGAAGTAAGCCAGTTTGCCTACGAACGGATCGGCCATGATCTTGAATGCAAGAGCAGCCAGAGGAGCCGTGTCGTCAACCGGTCTTTCATCTTCTTCACCGTCGCGGCCTGTGCCCTTAACCGGAGGAACATCCAGCGGGGACGGCAGGTAATCCAGAACGGCATCCAGCAGCAGCTGAATACCCTTGTTCTTGTATGCGGAGCCGCAGAATACGGGGAACAGCTTGCAGTCAAGAACCTGCTGACGGATGGAAGCTTTGATTTCTTCGAGGGTGAGTTCTTCGCCTTCGAGGTATTTTTCCATCAGATCGTCGTTGCCTTCAGCAGCAACTTCGCAGATCTTGTCGCGGTATTCCTGGCATTCATCGAGCATATCAGCCGGAATATCTTCAATATGGATATCCTTGCCAAGGTCATCTTCATAGATTTCAGCCTTCATGGTCAGCAGGTCAACGATACCTTTGAAATTATCCTGCTTGCCAATCGGAAGCTGCATCGGAATAGCTCTTGCATGCAGACGGGTGTCCATGGTCTTTACAGCATGGAGGAAGTCTGCGCCAATGGTATCCATTTTGTTAATGAAAGCGATACGCGGAACATGGTAGTGATCGGCCTGTCTCCAAACGGTTTCAGACTGGGTCTGTACGCCGTCCTTTGCACTGAATACAGCTACAGAGCCGTCCAGTACGCGGAGAGAACGTTCAACTTCTACGGTGAAGTCTACGTGCCCTGGGGTATCGATAATGTTTACACGATAGCCTTTCCAGTGGCAGGTAGTTGCCGCAGAGGTAATGGTGATACCGCGTTCCTGTTCCTGCGCCATCCAGTCCATGGTAGCTGCGCCATCATGAACTTCGCCGATCTTGTGGTTTACACCGGTATAAAACAGGATACGTTCCGTGGTGGTTGTTTTGCCGGCATCGATATGAGCCATGATGCCGATGTTTCTTGTTTTTTCAAGCGGAAATTCTCTGCCCACGATTTTTTCTCCTTATTATAATTACCAGCGATAATGAGCGAAAGCCTTGTTGGCTTCTGCCATCTTATGAGTGTCTTCTTTCTTCTTAACGGCAGCGCCGGTATTGTTGTATGCATCCATTAATTCGCCTGCGAGACGTTCTTCCATTGTACGTTCGCTGCGCTGACGGGCATAGTTAACCATCCAGCGGATACCAAGGGTCAGACGGCGGTCTGCCCGTACTTCAACCGGCACCTGGTAGTTAGCGCCGCCTACACGGCGTGCACGTACTTCCAGAACCGGCATAACATTGTTCAGAGCCTGTTCGAAAATTTCGATCGGTTCCTTGTTCAGCTTGCTGCGGCAGATATCAAATGCACCGTAAACGATGGATTCTGCGACACCCTTCTTGCCGTCCAGCATGACTTTATTGATGAAACGGGTAACTGTCTTGTTTCCATACACGGGATCCGGCAGCACGTCACGTTTCGGAACAGCACCTTTTCTCGGCATTGTTAATTTCCTCCTTATTAATGGTTTGTTATCACATAGCTATTACAGAATTATTTTCCTTCGCGCTTAGCACCGTACTTGGAACGGGACTGCTGACGTCCGGATACGCCTACGGTATCGAGAGCGCCGCGGATGATGTGGTAACGAACACCAGGAAGATCCTTAACACGGCCGCCTCTGATGAGGACTACGCTGTGTTCCTGCAGGTTATGGCCTTCGCCCGGAATGTAAGCAGATACTTCGATTCCGTTGGTCAGGCGTACACGGGCAACTTTACGAAGAGCAGAGTTCGGCTTCTTCGGGGTTGCGGTGTAAACTCTGGTGCAAACACCGCGTTTCTGCGGGGACTGCTTCAGAGCCGGGGTCTTCGCTTTGACTGCCAGAGTCTGGCGGCCTTTACGAACCAGCTGATTGATTGTCGGCAAAATGGGCACCTCCTTTCCATAAGGGTAAATTTATAATTGATCCTCTCCGGCATAGCCGGAAAAGATATTACCGGGATATCAGTATTGCGCATGCAGCGGCTTTTACCTTGATGCCGCAGGCCCGGCCGATTTCCTTTTTCGTAAAATCGGTCACCATGGGAATATTATGCTCGGCACAGAGTGCCTTCAGCGGATCTGCAATCCGGTCATCGCAGTCCGACGCCAGGAATACTGCCCGGGCTTCGTTCCGCTCGATTGCTCTTTCCGTCTCTTTCATTCCCACTGCAAAGGGAGAAGTTTTCAATTCTTCCAATGTCATTCTTATCACCTGCTTTAAAGCGCACTCATTCCACGCAACACGAGAATTATATCATCCGCCCGGAGGAATGTCAATAAAAATACCCCTCAAAAAGCCCGATTTTATGCGGTGACTTTTTACAACGTATCCTGGCGTGTCATCTATGCTTTTTTGCCCGCTGAAACGGGCTTTTCTCTCTTCTCCGGCCGTTTCTTTCTCCTCCATCCTCAATCGGTTCCGGCCGGTCTTATAAAATTTTTATATAAGAAAATTTCCTTCATTTCCTTCATTTCCTTTCGCAGCAGGAAGAAAAACGCCCTTCCCTCCGGGCACGTTTTTTGAAAAAGCGCCGCGGAGCCCCGGCTGCTCCGGATAGAATCGGAAAAAGAACCCCTTCTTCTGCCGTACTGCATTTTCTTCTTCCCAGGCAGACTTTTAGCAGCACACCGGCAGAACCGGCCTGCGGCATTTGCCCTGCTTCTCCCGCAGCGCCTGCTTTCTTTCCGCCGGCACAAAAATATTTTTTCTCCGGCGGATTCTCAAAACTATATATAGGATATATAATAAAAAGCATTGTAAACGTCATTCAGGCTTTCTGCGCAGACGCAGAGGCCGCAGACCCAAGGAGGCAATATGCAAACTCTACAGAATGTGACCGTATACTGCGGTTCCCGCTTCGGAAACGACCCGGCCTTTGCCGCCCTGGCAGGCGAGCTCGGAGAAGCCCTGGGCAAAAAGGGATTCACCCTTTACTACGGAGGAGGAACCGTGGGGCTCATGGGCATCCTGGCCGATGCTGCCATGGCCGCCGGCGGAAAAGTCATCGGTGTGATTCCCCGCGTCTTCGTGGTGAAGGAGCAGGCCCACCGGGGCATTACCCGTCTTCTGGAAGTGGAGGATATGTCGGAAAGGAAACGCATCCTCATCGAAAGAGGAGATGCTTTCGTCGTCCTTCCCGGCGGTGCAGGCACACTGGAAGAATTTGCCGATACCCTTTCCCACTGCCGCATTTACGGAGGGGAAAAGAAACCGCCGATCATCCTCTGCAATGCGGAGCACATTTACGATCCGCTGAAAGAACAGCTCCGCCAATGGGTGGAACGGGGCTTCCTGGATGAAGCAGATCTGGAAAATGTTTATTTTGCCGGGGATGTGCAGGACATTCTTCATATCCTCTGCTCTGAGCCAAATCCCGCCGAATAGGGAAATTCTTCATACCGGCTTCGGAATTGTTTGAAATTCAGAGAAAAAAGTTAAACACATAGAAAGCTATTGAATTTTTTCTCTTCCCGATTCCGCTATGCTCCGTGCCGTATGCCCGGCAGGGGTCCGCAAGGCAGAGAAAAAGCGGAAAAGTCCCGTCCTGCGGGAAATTTCCGAGTATCTTCTCTGCGGAAACATTGTGACAAACCGTGTTTGGTGTTACAATGATATCGAATAGATTCATTTTCAAATCATAAACAGTTTATCTTATTCTTATACAAAATACTCCCGGAAGTATCAGTTTCCGGGCAAGGAGGTTATTTCATGAAACCGGTCATCCATGTAGGGATTGATGTAGGATCCACCACAGTAAAGGTGGCTGCGCTTTCGCCGTACATGAAGCTTCTCTTCGGGCGATACGAACGGCACATGTCCAATATCAAAGCTGCAACGATGTCTCTTCTCAAGGAGCTGCAGTCGCAGTTCTCCGGCTGCCGGATCACCGCATCCATTTCCGGAAGCGGCGGCATGGGGCTTGCCAAGCTGATGGGGCTCCCTTTCTGCCAGGAGATTCTTGCCGAGACAAAAGCCGTACAGACATTCCATCCCGAAACCGATGTCATCATTGAGCTGGGCGGGGAGGATGAAAAGATCACGTACCTCCGCAACGGCGTGGACCAGCGCATGAACGGCGCCTGCGCCGGCGGAACCGGTGCTTTCATCGACCGCATGGCTTCCCTGCTTTCCACGGACGCTCCCGGTATGGGAAAGCTTGCTGCCAGGGCCAAACAGATTCATCCCATCGCCTCCCGGTGCGGCGTTTTTGCCAAGACGGACATCCAGGCGCTGCTCAATGAAGATACCTCCCATGAGGATATCGCTCTTTCTGTATTCCAGGCTGTAGTGAACCAGACCATTTCCGGCCTGACCTGCGGCCGTCCGATCAGCGGGAAGGTATGCTTCCTCGGCGGTCCGCTGACCTTCCAGCCGGTTCTGCGCGAGCGTTTCCAGAAGACTCTGGATATCGCCGATGAAGATATGATTGTCCCCGATCACGGGGAACTCTATGTCGCCATGGGGGCAGCCGTTTCCGCCTGCCATGACAGGCCCTTCGACCTGGACAGCTGGCTCGAGCGGGTGGAAAAGGCCGGCGACGGCTATCAGGAAAACGTTCCCAGCCTGGAACCGCTCTTTGCTTCCCCTGAGGAATATGAGGAATTTAAGGAACGGCACAGCCGTTTCCATGCGCCGAGAGGCGACATTTCCCAGGCAAAGGGTCCGGTCTGGCTCGGCATCGATGCCGGCTCCACCACCATCAAGGCAGTGCTCCTGGATAAGGACGGAAAAATCCTGTATGAATTTTATAACAGCAATAAGGGCACTCCGCTTGCCGGAGCCAAAAAGATTCTTGCCGATCTGTACAGCCGTCTCCCCAAGGAAGCCGTTATCTGCGGCGCCGGCGTCACCGGCTACGGGGAAGATCTCATCAAGCGTGCCCTCTCCTGCGATGTAGGCGAAGTGGAAACCATGGCCCACTACAGAGGCGCCCGTCATTTCCTTCCCGATGTAACCACCATTCTGGATATCGGCGGACAGGATATGAAATGCTGCCGCATCAAGGACGGCGCCGTGGATGATATCCTGCTGAACGAATCCTGCTCCTCCGGCTGCGGTTCCTTCCTGGATACCTTTGCTCATTCCCTGGGCATGGACATCCGGGAATTCTCCCGCATCGCCCTTTCTGCCAAACATCCTGCCGATCTCGGCTCCCGCTGCACGGTCTTCATGAATTCCCGTGTCCGCGAGGCCCAGAAAAACGGGGTTTCCGTAGCAGATATCTCCGCAGGCCTTTCCTATTCCGTCATCAAGAATGCCCTCTACAAGGTCATCCGTCTCCGCGACGCCTCCGAGCTGGGTACGAAAGTCGTCGTTCAGGGCGGCACCTTCTATAACGATGCCGTGCTCCGCGCGCTGGAAAAGCTGCTGAACTGCCATGTCATCCGTCCCGATGTAGCCGGTCTGATGGGCGCTTACGGAATTGCCCTCATCACCCGGGACACCTGCGACGAGAACCACAGATCCACTCTGATTTCTCTGGAGGATTTGCAGAAGCTCACCCTCAAAAACGAAATGAAGCGCTGCCCCGGCTGCGGCAACCACTGCCTCATCACCATTTCCCGCTTCAACGACGGCCGTTCCTTCGTATCGGGAAACCGCTGCGAAAGAGGGGCGGCGATCATGCTCACCGGCAAGACCGCTCCCCACTCTTCCCTGCCCAATATTTACCGGTGGAAATACGATGCCATCTGGCGCAGGAAACCGCTTTCCCCGAAGGAAGCCCGGAGAGGCACGGTAGGCATTCCGCGGACGCTGAACATGTATGAAGACTACCCCTTCTGGCATGCCTTCTTCACCCGTCTGGGCTACCGGGTCATGACCTCCTCGGAGCAGCTCCGGGATATCCCCACCGAAGCGATGGAAACGATTCCCTCCTACTCGGAATGCTTCCCGGCCAAGCTGGCTCATGCCCATGTATGGGACCTGGCTCGGCGCCATGTGGATTTCATCTGGTACCCCTGCATCGATAAGGGCCCGGACGAAGGCTCCGCAAACAGCTACAACTGCCCCATGGTGGCATCTTATCCGGAAAACATCCAGGCCAATATGGATGAAATCCTGACGAAGTACAAAACCGCTTTCTACCATCCTTTCCTGCCCCTCCATTCGCCGAAGGACCTGACCAGAGAGCTGAAAAAGGCCCTCAAGCCGCTGGGCATTTCCGGCGATGAAATCAAGTCCGCCATCCGTGCCGGACAGGATGCGGAAAAGGAATACAAAGCAAAGCTCCTGGAAGAAACAAAGCGCATCCTGAAGGAAATCGATGAAAAGCATCTCATCGGCATTGTCCTGGCGGGACGTCCCTACCATGTGGACCCCACGGTGAACCACTCCATTCCGGACCTGATCAATCAGCTCGGCATGGCCGTTCTGTCCGAAGACGGCGTCTCCATGGTGGGCGGGGAATTCCCGGAACTCCGCGTCATGAACCAGTGGACCTGGCACAGCCGCCTTTATAAGGCTGCCGACTACGTCACCCGCCGCAGCAACCTGGAGCTTGTCGAGCTGAATTCCTTCGGCTGCGGACTGGATGCGGTTGTTACCGATCAGGTTCAGGAAATCATGACCAAGCGGAACCGCCTCTACTCCTGCCTGAAAATCGACCAGAGCCTGAATCTGGGTGCGGTCCGCATCCGTCTCCGCTCTCTCAAGGCAGCCATCAAAGAACGTGTCCGGACGGAAGCTGCTCCGCCGGAAATCCATTATGAACGGGCTCCTTTCACGGAGGAAATGAAGAAGGACTATACTATCCTTGTACCGGAAATGTCCCCCATTCACTTCCCGATCATCGAAGCGGCCGCCCGGAGCGAAGGCTACCGCGTAAAGGTCCTGCCTCCCGTACAGGCCGATATCGAGGAAGGGCTTTCCTTCGTCAACAATGATGCATGCTATCCGGCCATCATCACCATCGGCTCCCTGATGCGGGCTCTCCGGTCCGGCGAATATGATCCGGACAAGACAGCAGTCATGCTTTCCCAGACCGGCGGCATGTGCCGTGCCTCCAACTACATCGGCTTCCTCCGCCGGGCTCTGGCGGAAGCGGGACTGTCGAAGATTCCGGTGATTTCCCTCAACACCCAGGGCTTTGAACCGCAGCCCGGCTTCAAATTCACCATGTCCATGGGCATCCGCATGCTTCAGGCCGTCATTTACGGCGACGCCCTCCAGCAGTGCCTGTACCGGACCCGTCCCTATGAAAAGAATCCGGGCAGTGCGGAAACCCTCTGCAGGGAATGGCAGAAAAAATGCAGCGAATCCCTTCTCCGGAATGACGGATACCGGGTTTATAAGAAGAACATCGCTGCCATGGTAAAGGACTTCGACCGCCTTCCCCTGACAGATATGGAAAGACGTCCCCGGATCGGCATTGTCGGCGAAATTTATGTAAAATTCTCCCCCATTGCCTCCAACGACATCGTCCGTGCCATTGAGGAAAACGGCGGCGAAGCGGAAACCAGCGGCATGCTCGACTTCTTCCTCTACGGTGCGCTGGATGCCCGTTTCCAGAGACAGCACCTGGACGGCAGCTTCAAGGACGACCTGGAAAATACCTTCTTCCGCTATATCATGGAATGGTACCGGAAGCCCCTGGAAAAAGCAGTGAAAAACTCCAAGCGCTTCCATGAAATCACCTCCATCACCAAGCTCGCCAAGCGGGCCTCCCAGTACCTTTCTCTGGGCAACCGTGCCGGAGAAGGCTGGTTCCTCACGGCAGACATGATCGACCTTCTTTATCATGAATGCCGGGGCGTCATCTGCCTCCAGCCCTTCGCCTGCCTGCCGAACCACATCACAGGGGAAGGCATGGTGCACAAGCTCCATACCGCCTATCCGGAAGCGGTCTTCCTGGCTCTTGACTGCGATGCCAGCGCCTCTGCGGTCAACCAGATGAACCGCCTCAAGCTCATGATGAGCTCCCTCACGGAGAAGAAGGAAAATCCGGATACCTTTCCCTTTGTCAATCAGCCCCTCAGCGTGCGGAAAGGGAGAATCCTATGAGTACGAAAAAACTGACCGAGAAAGGAGAACGAATCCGCCGCCGCATGATTGATGCCACCGTGCGCATCCTGCAGCAGCAGGGATTCCGGCAGGCCACCGTGCGGGCCATTGCCAGGGAAGCAGATGTCAACATTGCCTCCGTCCGGTACTACTTCGGCTCCAAGGAAGCCCTCATCAGCGCCGCCCTGGAGTACATGGTGGGAAATCTGGAAACCGTACTGGCCTATCTGGATGATCCTGATCTGCCCGCCAAGGAACGGATGAAAAAGTACATGATTGCCTACTTCAAGCTTGCCAGGCAGCATCCCTCCCTCTTCCGTTCCGTCACCCATCCCTCTGCACCGGAGACCAAGGATACCTATTTCATCTACCTTTCTCTCCTGCACAACCAGTGCTGGGACAAAGTCATCCGGAACGTGGCGGAAATGACCGGATACACTGACCAGAAAGACCTGAATCTGAAAGCAATGCAGCTCTTCTCCGCCCTGGAATTTCCCATCCTGCTCGATATCAACCAGCCGGACTCCTTCATCTCCGCCTATACGGATGAAGATACTCTGAACCGCTACATTGATATCCTGCTGGACAGTGCGGACGATTCCCGGGAGAGAAGCGAATACCTGCGGAAAATCCTTCAGAAAGCCAAATAAAGAACGGATTCCGCATCAAAATTCCAATAAAAAAGTGAAGCAGTTTCTTTTCCGAACTGCTTCACTTTTTTATTGTTCCGTTCAGTTTCCGTACCGGTCCAGCAGGTACCGGCCTGCTTTCTCCATGGATTTCCTTCCGCTGTCCTCACCGGCCAGGAAAAGGAACCGGTATGCGCCGTCCTTTTTGTACGCATAGCCCCGCAGTGCCAGCGGCACCAGCCACTGATCCACCGCAAAGACCGGACGGATGAAAAAGGTATATACACCCTTCCGATCTCCCATCAGATGGAGCTGCTCCGGCTCGCCCGTATCCACGGAAATCAGATTGTAGGGATAACGGTCCCCGTAAGGCCGGCCCTCATTCACCGTTATAATTGTTTTCAGAAAAACCTCATTGAGCATATTTCCCGATTTCACCAGGAGCATATTAAAGCGGAGAAGGCGGGAAACGGTTTCCTGACTGAGGTTTCCCTCCGTATACATCCCGCCGAAAAGCTTATCCGCCTCCGGCCCTTTCAGCTCCACACCGCACGCCAGAAAAACGGAATCCGTATCTCCTGTATGCGTCCGGAGAAAACCGGCCCATTCCTCCCGATCCGCCGTCTTGACCGCCGCATCATGGAAAGGCATGAATGACCATCCCTCCGGCAGATCCATTTCCTTCAGGAAAGGCATCGGAGAATCCTTCTGAATGAGCTCCATATACTCACCGACAAGCTCTTCCTCTTCTGCGTCATTCCCGGCGGCTTTCTTCTTTTCCCCTTTCGGAGCCGTCTCTGCTGCCGCACTTTCCTCCAGCAGGACGGGAATCGAAGCAAGCGCCTCCGTTTCCGGCAGCGCCGCATCCGGTGCCGCCCACGAGACAGAGCCCGTCAGAAGAAACGCCAGCACAAGAGCACCGATTTTTCTCATTTTGCCGCTCCCTGCAGGGCTTTTTCCAGAACGGGAGCAAAATATTTCCCGCTGGCCTGATCCGCCGCAAAAATCGTGAAGGTCGTCCTGCCCTTTTCCTTCATAATAATGCCCTCTACATACAGAGGAATGGCAAAGCCGTTCCGCACCGCATCAATCCGGGCAGAAGCATACCGATAAGAAATGCCCTTCCGGGAGGTTTCTTCTTTCCAGGAGGTATTTGACACCACCTGTACCGCACCGCCGAACAATCCCTTTTCAGTCTTTCCGCTTTCTCCGGATTCTTTGGCTGCCTCACCGGCTTCCTTCTTCTTTTCGGCGCCGGATGCTTCCGCAGCTTCCTGCTGCGCCTGTCCGGAGGTCAGGTAAACCGAGGTCGGACCGTCGGCTCCGCCGATGGCTGCTTTCCGTCCGTCTGCCGCCAGGTCCCTGTACTGCTTCCACTGCAGCAGCTCTTCATCCGACAGAGACAGGGAGGCCATCATCCCCTGATAATATGTCCCGTCTGCCACCGAACGGACCTGATATACCTTTGCCGTACGGAGAAGGGAAACCGCTGCGCGGGACAGCTCCTTATACTCCGGTGCATCTTCCCCGAAAACCTGCTTTTCCCGCAGAAGCTTCTCTACCGAAGCCTCCGCAGACGGACGCTGCAGCCAATCCTTCATCTGCGCGCCGAAAAAGGTCTTATCTCCGTCCAGTACATTCACATTCTGTCCCAGATTGACGGTTTCTCCGCCTGCCAGGGTCAGAGAGTCCGCCCGAGCTATGGAAACGCCTGCTGCCAGTGCCAAGGCGGTCATGCCTGCCGCCGCCCATTTCTTTATTGTCATATTGCCTCCCGATCGGAATTCGTATGGAAAACCCATGAAAATCATGAAAGAAAAAATCATGAAATATATATTTTATTATATCATTATTTCCCGGCAGAACCAACGAAAGACCCCGCCGGCATGCCTCATTTCCGCGGCGTCCGCACCTGAGTTTCCTCCTGAAAACAATCTTCCTTTTCCTGCAAAAAATCTGCAAAGAAAAAAGCAGTGCAGGGAAATAAGGAGTATAATAAAGGGGAAGAAAAGCAAAAAATCAATCCTACAAAAAGGGGGCCATCCTGGTGGATACGACCGGTCAGGTAGTGGAATATCTTTGGCAATGCGGTGTTTTCTTTCTGGCGACTGCGCGGGGCATGCGGCCCCGGGTGCGCCCGATGGACGGAGTCTGCGAATATAAGGGAAATCTCTGCTTCTCCGTTCTGAAAGATTCTGAATTATACCAGGATCTCCTGATGAACCGCCATGCGGAAATCTCCGCCATGCACCCCGATAGGACCTGGATTTCCATCCGGGGAGAACTGGAGGAAACCTCCGACCCGGATGCGCTTTCTGCCATGGTGCAGACCTGCCGGAACAATATCGACAATATGCACCGCTTCTGCGATGCCGCACCGGCGATTTTCCTGCTGAAAAACGGTACAGTCCGCCACTTCGGCAATACCGGTCTCCGCCGCGAATCTTCCCTGTAAACCGGAGCTTCTGTGCATCCTCCCGGAGCGGGAAAAGGATTTATTCCTTTCCCGCTCTTTTTTATGCCCGGAAAAAGGCACGCAAAAAGCCGCCCGTCCTTTACGGCAGGCGGCCTTCTGAAAAATCTTCCTATTCGATTTCCTGCAGCTCCTTACGGATAATTTCACTCTTCAGAACCTGCAGCTTATCCGACAGATTGATTTCCATCACATTCGGCTTCAGAAGACGCTTATATTCCGGCCAGAGCGTCTGCATCTGCTGATCGGCATACCGGATAACCTCCGGCAGTGCAGGAAGCTCCTGCGCCTTTCCGTCCACAAAGACAGGCTGCAGCATATCCACACAGGTATATGTTCCTGCTTTCAGCTCCTTCTTCCGCCACTTGGCCGATTCCGTTACGAGCGTGAAATTGCCGCCGTCCGGCATGGGTTCATCAGCCAGACAAACCAGATCGGTAATCAGCTTGCCCGTACTCTTCTTGTAGAAACGGCGCACTGTCTTGATTCCCGGGTTTGTCATCTTCGATATGTCATTGGAAATCTTCATCACCGGCTGGAAATCTCTGTTTCCCTCCTTGGCGCTCATCTTGAATACGCCGCCCAGAGCCGATGTCCCGTCAGCGGTGATGGTCTTCGTTCCGACGCCCCAGCTGGTTACCGTGCAGCCCTGGATTTTCAGGGAAGCGATCAGGTACTCATCCAGGTCATTGGAACCCGAAATGATGGCATCGGGGAATCCCGCCTCGGCAAACATGCGGGATGCTTCCTTCGACAGGTACACCAGATCCCCGGAGTCGATGCGGATTCCGTACTTCTTCGGCAGCAGCCCCTTGGCGCGGAGCTCCGTAAATACCTCGATCGCATGGGGCACGCCCATTTCCAGTACATTGTATGTATCTGCCAGGAGAATCAGATTGTCATGATACTGACGGACATATTCCTCGAAGGCTTCCTTTTCGGAATCAAAGCTCATGACCCAGCTGTGCGCCATGGTTCCCATGACAGGAATATGAAACTTCTTCCCCGCTTCCACATTGGACGTCCCGTTGAAACCGCCGATCATGGCAGCCCGGGCGCCCCAGAGCCCTGCGGAATGGCCCTGTGCCCGGCGCAGACCGAATTCCATCAGCGCATCATCGGGCGCCACCTCCCGCACACGGCGGCACTTCGTGGCAATCAGGCTTTCATGATTCATGATCATGGACAGCCCTGTTTCCAGCAGCATGGCCTCGATGGTCCGCCCTTCAAACCGAAGAAGGATTTCTCCCGGAAAGGCTACCGATCCTTCCGGCATGGCATAAATGCTTCCGGTAAAATGGAAATTTCTCAGATAATCCAGGAACTCCGGATAAAAAATGTGCAGACTTTCCAGATAGCTGATATCTTCCTCGGAATAGGTGAAATCCCGGATAAAGTCCACCAGATGGGACAGCCCGGCTACCACCGTATATCCTCCCTCGAAGGGATTCTTCCGGAAGAAGCGGTCAAATACCACTTTTCTTTCATGCATGCCTTTTTTGAACA
This sequence comes from uncultured Dialister sp., assembly GCA_900557365.1. Next base: position 13,915 of record UPXR01000013.1, read on the forward strand.
GAGCATTCGCCATTGTCAGCTGATATAAATCGGTAATCAAACCATTGGAAGCCATCTTTTTCCTCCTCTTTTTCTCTATGCAAAAAGCGGACCGGAAAACGGGATATGTTTTCTTTGTCTTCCCTGCGCCTCCCGTATTTTCCCGGGAAGCCTTTTTCCGATTCCGCTCATAAAAAACGACTGCATAAATTGGTTGCACCAATTATAGCACATCCGCCGTTTTTTTTCTTTCCTTTCCCGGAAATCCGCAGAACAGACCGGCGGGAGTCCCGTCCTTCCCGCCGGTCAGGAAATAACAATACTGAAGTTTTTCCTGCCGGTTCAAATGCCCTTTTCCCCTTCACCGCATACCGTATACTTTTATTCATACGATTTCTCTGACTTTTCCTGCTGCATTTCCTTCCCTCCATTTAAATCTTAAGTATTTGGTAGTATTCTATACATAATAAATTTATTCATTTTATTTGTACCTGATAAAATGAATCGGCATCCATAAAAAGAGTGAAAATGATATGAAAAAATCCAGGATTGCTGCAGGCAAAGAAAAGCAAAACCAAAATGCGGAGGAAAATGAAGGCTTCATAATTTCCTCTGCCGTGACAAGCGAACGAATCCATACATACGGAAGAGCACTCAAAGAAGATCTTGTAGCCTATACCGGCATTGATCATGAGACCGGTCAAACTTTGAAGAGAAGTCTGAAGGATATCTCCGGCTATAAAGTCAACCCGGATTATGCAGAACAGAACATCACGCAGCAAGCCGGTTTTTCCGCCGAAATAAAACAGGTGGCCAATGAAAACAAAAAAGCCATTCTGAACGGAGAAAAGACCCGTACCGTCCGCACCGATGACATCGGGAGAGTCAATGATCCTCTGTATGACTATGTCAAAATCGATGAAAACGGAAACCCTGTTGCCGGTTCCGGCGTACAGATGAAGTTTGTAAAAAGCAGTCCGACAGAACTTCTCGAGGAGCTTACCCGTAAAAAGTATGAAAAATACCTGAATGCGGATGCCAAAATAGAGGTCCCGAAGGATTTCTATCCCGGCATGCAGGAAGCCGCTGCCAGGAACCTGGAAAAGCTGGAGAAACAGCTTCAATATGCCCGGCAGAAAGGGGATCTGCAAAGACAAACTGCCTTACAGAATAAAATTCAAAAAATAAAGAAGCTGCAGAAAAATCTGAAGCCCTCCTCTCTGACCAAGGCCGATGCCGTAGATGCCCGGCTGAATCCGAAGCGGGCCACCTTCAAATCCATGAATGCCACTGCCATGGAAGCAGGCAAAGAGAGTGCCTGCTATGCCGGGGTTATCGGCGGCAGCATTACGCTTATCCAAAAGGGAATCCTGGTCTTTGAGGGGAAATGCTCTGTTGAAGAGGCGATGAAGGATACAGCGGTTTCCGTCGTAAAAAACAGTACCATGGGCTATGCATCCGGCTACCTCGGTTCCATGGTATCCGGATTCATGCAAAATTCCTCAAAAGCCATCCTTCGTTCCCTGGCAAAAACCCCTCTTCCTCAGGCCGTCATTGTTCCTTCCTTTTTAGGACTGATCAATGCCGCCTCTGAATATCTGCAGGGAAATATTTCCGGAGCGGAATGCTTAAAACGAATCGGAAAAACAGGGATCACTTCCGTCAGCAGCGCCGCATATGCTGCAGCAGGACAGTTTCTGATCCCCATTCCCATTGTCGGCGGTCTTGTCGGCAGTATGGCCGGCATAGCCCTGGGCAGCCTCTGTTACAATCAGCTGCTCCGGGCAAAAGAAGAGGCGGGACTTGCCCGGGAGGAACGGATCCGTATAGAGGCAGAATGCGAGGCAGCCATTCGTTCAATCCGGGCCTATCGGGAACAGTTCCATGCGATTGTCAGGGAATATCTTCATGATTATCAATCCGCATTCGATGAAGCATTCCGAACCATTGACCGGGCTCTGCAGGAAGGCAATGCCGACGGCGTCATTCAGGGCGCCAATCAGATTTCCCGAAAGCTCGGCGGGAATCCCGAATTTGATACTGCGGATGAGTTTGAAGCTCTCATGAAAAGCGACAAGCCTTTGACCTTATAAAATGAAATTTTTGTCATGAAAGGAGAACCATCTATGCCGTTACCATTTATCCTCGGAGGAATTGCTGTTGCTGCCGGTATTGCCGGTGTGAAGAAAGCACATGATGCTTCGGAAAAAAATAAGCAGGCAGAGAGAATCAACAGAAAGGCGGAAATCACCTGCAACAACGCCAAACGCCTTATCAATGACGCACGGGAAGAAACGCATGAGGCACTCCAAACCCTTGGCCAGAAAAAACTGAATATTATGAGCCGTGACATCCATCATTTTGTCGAATCATTCAGTCAGATCCACCATGTAGACCTGACCGATTCCCAGGGAATCCGGGAGCTGGAGCATCTGAACCTCAGCAAAGAAACCCTGACAGAAATGAAAGAACAAAGTTCCCTCGCTGTCGACATGGCTTCCGGAATTGCAGGAGGCGCGGTAGCAGGAGGGCTGACTGCATTGGGTGCTTACGGTGCCGTTATGACATTCGGTGCTGCCTCCACCGGTACAGCTATCGCTGCATTGAGCGGCGCTGCCGCCACAAATGCTACCCTCGCATTCCTCGGAGGCGGGTCCCTGGCTGCAGGCGGACTGGGTATTGCCGGCGGTACGGCGGTTCTGGGCGGCCTTGTAGCCGGGCCGGCTCTTGCCATCCTCGGCTTTACCCTGGATTCCAAAGCAGATAAGAACCTGGAGAATGCCCGCAGCAATCGGGCAAAGGCACGTAAATTCGAAGAAGAGATGAACGCTGCAGCCGATCTGTGCGATGCCATCACCAAGCGTTCTGTCATGTTTACTCAGCTTCTGACCCGCCTGTCCGGTCTTTTCCGCCCCATGCTCCGGGAAATGGACTGCATCATCGATATTTCCGGTACGGATTTCCGGAACTATTCCAAAGCAGACAAAAGAACAATTGCCATGAGCGCTTCCCTGGCACTGGCGATTAAAAAGGTTCTGGATACGCCGATTCTCCATAAAGACGGTTCTCTCACCGATACCTCCTATACCGTGCAGCAGGAAACGGCAGATTTCCTCAATGAAATGGAAGAGCGATGAAATTTCCCTGTATTGAATGCGGCCTGTGCTGCCGGCTGAGCGGCAGGGTTCCCCAGCTGGCGCGATGGAAAGATTCCTCCGGCCGCTGCCGTTATTTTGATGAAACGACCAATCATTGCCGTATTTACAGCCATCGTCCCGATATATGCAATGTATCGGCCATGTATAAGCTGTATTTTCAAAATACCATGACAGAGAAAGAATTCTATCGAAAAAACCTGGAGGTCTGCCTTCGTCTGAACCAGGAAGCCGGCCAGCAGGAAAACTGCCGTCTTCTCCGGCAGCTGATTGAACAAATCAAATAAAAAGGATTCCCGGAAAAAACTCCGGGAATCCTTTTCTGAATGACTTACAATAAATAGGTGAATTATGCTGAAAATCATTCTTTTTTCCTTATTTTACCTGGCTGCCATCCCCGCAGTTTTTATTTCCCCTTTGATGATCCGAATCCTGATTTTCGGAGTAAACTGCATTGTTCCGGATCCGATTCCCTACGTGGATGAAATCCTTATGGGTGCCGGAGTCATTTCCAAAATAAAAACCGCTGATTCCGTCTGCAGTCATCCCAAACGTTATCTGTTTTTGGCCGCTGCCGCCCTGATCCTGATCCTTTTATTATTTGCCCTCTATTGATTCCCTGTTCTTCCGGATTTGCTGAAATAACCGTTTCCTCTTCTGTGCTATGATAAGAGAAAATACACCGAAAGAAGGTCTTTTTATGAACCGGGAAGATTGGAACCATCTCATTGACAGGGCAAAGGAGCTGGGCGCCTCCGCGGCCGTTCCCGTTGCCGTTTCCTCCATAAAAACCGGAGTATGGCCTCGGGTGAAATGCCAGTACGGCTGCCCCAATTACGGGCAGACCCTTTGCTGTCCGCCCCATGCGCCCTCCGTGGAATTCATGCAGAAATTTCTCCGGGACTACACCGATTCCCTCCTCGTGCAGATCACCTTCCCTTTCCGGGAAGAGGATGCGGCCGACTGGGACAGCTTTGAGCGGAAAATCAACAACGCCCTCTCCGACCTGGTCGTTTCCGTGGAAAAGGAAGCCTTCCGCATGAATTACTACAAGGCCTTCGGACTGAAAGCGGGAAAATGCTGTCTCTGCGAAACCTGCAATCTGAAAAAATGCATCCATCCCGACCGTGCCCGTCCCTCCGCCACAACCTGCGGCATCGATCTGATAGCCCTCGCCAGGGACAACGGCTTCTCCGCCCGCATTTCCGGCGGTCCTGTCCGGGAAATTTCGCTTTACGGCCTCATCCTGCTGGAATAATCTGTACGCTCTCTGATGCCGGGACCCTCATGGAGGGTCTTTTTTGTTTTCCCCTCTTTCCCGGATGTATAATACAGAGGAAGACATACTTTTTTGTATTCGGAAAGAAGGTGCTTTCTATGGAAAAGAAACATTACACCCCGGAAGAACGGGCGGAACTGGCTGAAAAAGCCGCTGCCAACGCAGGGGAACACTTCCGCCACGGCCTGAACTGCGGCGAATGCGTACTGAAGGGATTCCTGGATCTGGGCCTGACAGACTTCCCGCCGGAGACAGTCGCCCTTGCCTCCGGAATGGGCGGCGGCATGGGCGGTACCGGCCGGATGTGCGGCGCCGTCAATGCAGGCATGCTCGTCATTTCCTCCATGCACGGCCGGCGCAATCCCTATGCCAAAGAAACCATGGATGAACGGATTGAAGAGCTGCACCATCCGGAAACCGGCGTTTATCCCCGCCATGCAGCCTATCTCCGGGCCGTCATCCGGGAAATCGGAGCCCTCGACTGCCGCGACCTCTGCCTTCCCTATGAAGACTTCGAATCCAGAGACAGAAAGCGCAACTGCAAGAAAATCATTATGACCTGCGCCCGCATCGCCGCGGAAATGGCGCTCCGGGACTGAGGCGCCTATGGCAAGGAAAATCCTCATCATCGGCGGCGTGGCAGGCGGCGCCTCCGCAGCGGCACGGCTCCGCCGTCTGGATGAAACGGCAGAAATCATCCTCCTCGAAAAAGGCCCCCATATTTCCTACTCCGGCTGTGCCCTCCCGTACAGCCTCCCCGGCACGGTCAGTCCGGATTCCCTCTTCCTCATGACGCCGGAACGCTTTTGGGCGCAGCACCGCATCGACGTCCGCACCGGCTCCGAAGCCACGGATATTCTTCGGGAAGAGAAGAAAGTCCGCATCCGCAGGACAGACGGCACCGTCTATAAGGAATCCTATGATTTCCTTATCCTTTCTCCCGGTGCCGCTCCCATCCTGCCGCCCATTCCCGGCATTGACAGCCCCCGCATCTTCACCCTGAAAGACCCGGAAGACGCCGCTGCCATCCGGGAAGCAGTCAGGGGCGGAAATATCCGTACTGCCGCCGTCATCGGAGGCGGATTCATCGGTGCGGAAGCCGCTGCCAGCCTGGCTTCCCTTCTGGACGTTACCCTCATAGAAGCGGCAGATCAGATTCTCACCCCCTTCGACCATGATATAGTACAGATTCTCCAGAAGGAAATGCTCGATCATCATGTCCGGCTCATCCTCCATGACGGTATCGCCGCCGTGGAAAAGGACTCCGTCCGTCTCGCCTCGGGGCGCACCGTTCCTGCAGATATCGTCATCATGGCCATCGGCGTCCGCCCCCGGACTGAGCTTGCCCGTGCGGCAGGCCTGACGATCGGAAAAAGCGGTGCCATTGCCGTTGATACGGACGGCCGCACCTCCGATCCCTTTATCTTTGCCGTGGGAGATGCTGCAGAAGTCGCCCTTCCCCTGAAACGGACCACGGGCCGCCTCTCCCTTGCCTTCCCGGCACAGCTGGAGGCCCGCCGGGCTGCCGATGCCATCTGCGGACGCCCCTCGCCGAGCCGGGGATACCTGGGCAGCTTCGGCATTGAACTCTTCGGCCTCCGGGGCGCTGCGACAGGGCTCAATGAAAAGGAAATCGAAGCCCTCGGCATTCCCCATGACTTTGCCTATGTCATCCCCTTTGACCGGGTCAGCCTCATGCCCGGTGCTTCTCCCCTTCACCTGAAGGTTCACTTCGAAAAGCCCACCGGCCGCATACTGGGCGCACAGGCTGTCGGTCAGGACGCGCCGGACCGCCGCATTGACGTCATTGCCGCGGTCATCGCCAAAGGCGGAACTCTGGAAGACCTGGCTTCCATCGACCTCTGCTATGCACCGCCCTTTGCCACCGCCAAGGATGCCGTCCACCTTGCCGGCCTTGTGGGGCTGAACCTTCTCCACGGTGAATTCCGGCAGGTTCCCGTCTCCGCCGTGCGCGGCCTTGCAGAAAACGGTGCCGCCATTATCGACGTCCGCGAGCCCGGCGAATACGCAGCGGGGCATATCAGAAATGCAGTCAATATCCCCCTCTCGCAAATCCGTGACCGCCTGGACGAAATTCCGAAGGACCGTCCGGTTTACCTCCACTGCCGCTCCGGCCAGCGCAGCTACTACGCCTGCCGCATCCTCACCGCCTGCGGCTTCCGGAACGTATACAACATCGCCGGCTCCTATCTGGCCCTCTGCCTCTACGAATACGCAGAAGACCGGCTCACCGGCAGAGAACCGATCGTGACAAAGTACAATTTCCAATAACTCCGGAAATATCCGGATACAAAGCAAGCCTTCCCGTAAAAGGGAAGGCTTTTTCATCTACCCGGAATCTTTTTTCCAATCAAAAAACCGGACACCCCTGGAGGTTCGGGTATCCGATCTTCTGCGTTTTATATTCTGTTTTCAGGAAAAATTACTTTTCATCCTTGCTCAGGGCTTCCAGTTCCAGCATGGCCTTTTCCAGCATATCTGCCGTTACCTTGTACGGTGTTACGTCCAGATCATACTGCTTTGAAGCACTCTCTGCGAGGCGGCCGACGGTTTCCGGGGATTCGCCTACATCAGCCAGGCGGTGCGGCAGAGCCAGGTCGCGGCAGAAGGCGAGCATTTCGTCCCGTGCTTCGGTCTGTCCGTCCAGTGTCAGGAGAACCAGCGTGCCGTAGCAGACAACCGCGCCGTGAAGATAAACCTTGTCATGATCGAGCTTTGTATGGCCGTTGTAGATTGCATGGCCTACGCTGGAGTTGTAGTCTCCGGTGAGGCAGTTGGAAACAAGGCCGGTGGTGATGATGACCAGCTGAACCACCCGTTCAAAGTCCTCCGTGAGTTTCTTTTCATCAAAGGATTTCATGGCAGCCCGGCCGTAGCGGAGAAGCTCATCGGAGCAGTTTGCGGAAATCTGTGCACCGAGACTCCGTACATACGGCACTACCTCGTCACTGCGGACAGAGAAGAGGACCTCATACTGCTTCGACAGCGCATCCCCGATGCCTGCCCAGAAATAATCTCTCGGAGAATGGAGAATGACTTCCGTATTGATGAATGTATGATAAGCCGGTCTCTTCCGATACCATACCTTATTGAACGTTCCGTCCGGATTGTAGACCACGCATACAGCCGTAACCGGTGCGCAGTTCGAACACAGCGTCGGGAAAGTGAAAATCGGCTTATTCATGAATTCTGCTGCCATCTTGGCCGTATCGACTGCACGTCCGCCGCCGACGGCAAAAATCATATCCGCCTGCTGTACCTCGGGAATCTTTGTCAGTGCTTCTGCCGCTTCCCACGTCGAATCCGGCCCGTACTGGAAGGAGCCCAGAATGGAGATCTTGCCTTCGCAGGATTTGCGAAGAGCCGGTTCCGCCGCAGCGCGGGACTTCTGACCGCCGATGATGACTGCCGTCTCGCCGAATACGCCGCAAATGCCGGGAACAGAATCATAAGCATCCGCGCCGATAGTATAGCTGGGGAAAAATTGATCAATCATAAACAACAGGCTCCTTTCTGAAACAATACAATTTATAATTTTGTTATGTTATTTATTATAGCTTAAAAGAACATAAAAAAACATCTGCTGAAAACAATTCAGCAGATGTTTTTTGAAATATAGCATAAAACTTTTTATCAGAAACTACTCAAATTTGACTTTTGTTTTTATAAATGGAATACCATTACTCATACCAAGAGAAAATGCACAAACTACCATTCCCTTTTGCATACATTCAGAAAATAACTCCACATATTCGGCTTGTTGTTCATTAACAGAAATACTCTTAGTCCCAGAATACATTGCTATAAACATATAACAAACCTTATGCCCCTTCTCTAAAAGCATTTTAAGACTTTTCAACTGATGATTAGCACGTTCAGAAAATACTGTGGGAAAAATTGCTTTAGACTCAAAAGAAAGTATACTTTTAATTTCCACTATAGTATCTGTGTCAGAGATGTAAAGATCACTTTTATATCCATCTATATATTTTTCTCGCTGAATGTTCTTCCTCTTTCCCAGAAAAGAGAATCTCCTACTTCTGATGTGCTCTTCAACCACGCTATTAGCATTTGCTAAATTCAGAGGCACGTATCCTTTTCTATATTTCACAGCATAAACAGAATATTTAGTCCGTGCATCTCTTTTTTTATTGGCTGAAGCATAACCATTCTATCGGTCAAATTGATAAAGTTACTAAGCCTACATGAGGAAGGGATATAACAAATAGTATTAGCCCCATTAATATTCACAGTACACAAAAAACGATTTTTTATTTCCTCTTTGAATTTACCATAAATTATTTGTGAGTCTAGTACCATTTTCTATCCTTTATTTTACATACCTTCCAGAAA
>UPXR01000014.1 GCA_900557365.1 uncultured Dialister sp.
TATGTACGCCGATCACTCGCTGCGGCTGGCGCAGGAAATAGTAACGAAAAATTTCTTCCTGCGTCTGCTCCGGCAAAAGGGCAAGGGCGGCGGCAAGCTCCGCATGATACAGAACGGCGGTCTGGCCGCAGGCGGTAAAAAGATATTCTTCAAGCTACTCCGGCTCGGCAAGCTGGACAAACTTTTCACTCATCAGATAATCAAGGGAAACTTCCCGTTCCCACCTCCGGCGCAGCTTCAAGATTTTATCTATGGCTGCGTGACGAATGACTACCTTGCAAAAGGCATTGAATGTGTACTGGATATGCACCTTGTAGGCTTCATCTTCGGTCATGGAAATTCCCCCTCTCTGAATAATAGTGCGGGGCGGCAGTACTCCTTGCTGTCGCCCCTTGATTGCCTACCAGCAAAGACGGGCGGGGCTGTCAACGACGGCGCGAAGCGGCGTTCATTTTATCGTTGACTGGCTCGGCTGGGTTTGCTATTTACCCGACAAACTTGAATTTATTTTAAGCTATCACGTTTTACCTTCTTAAGCCTTACTATCATTACCATAGGAATTTCTTTGTTGGTTTTGAAACATTCTTCATAAAATCCATCAATGACAAATCCAGCTCTAAAACAAAGGTTAAAAATATCTTGTATGGAACGATGATAATAAATCTGCTCCTCCGGTTGCCCTTCAATCGCTATACCATAGTAACTGTGCGGTGTCATATATTTTTCAGTCAACGTGATAAAACAAGGGTGTTGCGTTGCAAAGACAAAAATTCCGCTTTCCTCCAACAGTTCATAAACAGCCATAAGAAGTGGTTCAATATCCGTAATATCCATAATTGCCATATTAGAAACTGCTTTCGTAAAGGCTCGATTTCTTTTTAATTCTAATATACTTTCTCTATTGGTCGCATCCGCTACACAAAATTCAATTTGTTTTGCATATTGTGATTGCCGTCTTTTAGCCAATTCTATCATTTTTTTGCTGTAATCAAAAGCGACAACCGAAGCGCCTCTTTGTGCAAGATACGAAGAATAATTTCCATTGCCACACGCAATATCCAAAATGTAATCCGCAGGATTAGGAGATAGAAGTTCCGTTACTTTGGGACGCACTACCTCTCTGTGAAATTCATTAGATTTGTCACCCATTGCATTATCCCAAAATTGTGCGTTTTTCTCCCAGATTTTTTTACTTTCCTCTGTTCCCATGTTCTCTCCCACTCCCAAAATTTGCCTTTTTGCTTCCATTAAATCTTCCTTACTATATTCCATTGTTACCCTCCATAACTTCTGATTGTTGCCGTCTTGACGATTATGTATCTTTACATTACCTTCTGAAACATATGGCGCACCTTGTCCAGGCGGCTGTTTGGACGGCGGGGCTGGATGACCGGCTGACCGACAGCGGCCTGATATCCTTTCAGCTCTGTAAGGCATACGCTCCGCCCGTTGGTGTAAAAGGCCAGATCAGTACGGTATGCCTGTATACAGCGGGCGGGAATCTCGCCAGTAAAGACAACTTCATCCTTTTTTACCTGGGCCGTTTCGATGGTGGCACAGTATTTCGGTGCATCATGATAAGCCCTGGAAAGGTATTCCTGGGGCGCATAGAGGATGAAGGAGAGATAAGGTTCCAGCAGCTGCGTCCCCGATTCCTTCAATGCCTGTTCCAATACAATCGGGGCCAATGAGCGGAAGTCCGCCGGCGTGCTGACCGGACTGTAATAAAGCCCGTATTCAAAGCAAATCTTACAGTCCGTTACGTTCCAGCCGAACAAGCCCTGCTCCAGCCCGTAACGGATACCATCCCTGACAGCGTTTTGAAAACTCTGGTTCAAGTATCCCAGCGAAACCCGGCTCTCGTATTGTACACCGGAGCCAAGCGAGAGTGGTGTAACAGACAGTCCTATGGATGCCCAAAACGGGTTGGGCGGCACCTCGATATGGATGGTGTGGCTGGCTGCTTTGAGCGGCCGCTCCATATAAATGACGGAGGGTTCCTTTACCACTGTTTCAAGCTTGTATTTTTCCGACAGCAAAGCGGAAACAACCTCCAACTGCACCCGGCCCAAAAAAGAAAGAATGATCTCATGGGTGATGGAATCCACTTCGCAACGCAAAAGCGGGTCAGTATCCGCAAGTTGCGTAAGAGCGTCCAGCAGCCGTTCTCTTTGCGCTGCCGTTTTCGGCGCAATCGTCGTCCGCAGCATGGGGAGGGGGTCCTCGCGCCACCTTTTACGAGGGAGCCGGGTTTGGTCCCCTAATACATCGTTTAACCTCACGCTGTCGCTGGGAAGGATAACAATTTCACCCTGATAAGCGGTGTCTGTCCGAACAATTTCCCCTTTGGATGGAATACGCATCTCTGTGATTTTCAGCTTTTCTCTCCCGGCCAGGGCCACCGTATCCCGCAGGCGCAGCGTTCCGCTGTATAACCGTAGATAGACACGCCGCTGGCCGCAATCGGTGTACTCAACCTTGAAAACGCTGCCGCATAGGGCGGCGCTCCCCTGTTCCCCAATCGGTTGGAACAGCCCTGTCACCGCATCCATCAACGGTTGAATGCCAAGGCCCTTTTTGGCGCTGCCATAATAGACCGGGAACAGGGAGGCGTCTTGAACCCGCCGCTGTTCCTCCCGCACAAGTTTTTCCCGGCTGATTGGTTCTCCTGCGATATACTTTTCCAATAATTTATCGTTATTTTCGATGACCGCATCCCATGCTTCTATGTCGGTATTTTCCTCCAGGACTATTTCCGGGGACAGCGACACCGTCTGCTTGATGATAATATCGGCGGAGAGCTTATCCCGAACAGACTGAACCACGCTCTGCAAATCAACGCCAGCCTGGTCGATCTTGTTGATAAAGATAACGGTGGGAATGTTCATTTTCCGCAGGGCATGGAACAGAATACGGGTCTGGGCCTGCACGCCATCTTTAGCGGAGATCACCAAGATGGCCCCATCTAAAACAGCCAAAGAGCGGTACACCTCCGCCAAAAAATCCATGTGGCCGGGCGTATCCACAATGTTGACTTTACATCTGTGCCACTGGAAGGAAGTGACTGCCGCTTGAATGGTAATCCCACGCTGCCGCTCCAAAAACATGGTGTCCGTCCTCGTTGTCCCTTTTTCGACGCTCCCCGGTTCTGAAATGGCTCCGCTGGCATATAGCAGGCTCTCCGTCAAGGTCGTCTTTCCAGCGTCTACATGGGCAAGAATTCCAATATTGATTATTTTCATGTGATTGTCCTCCCTTTACAGCCCCAAAGGGCATAAAAATCCCCAGCAGTAAAATACTTTTACCACTGGGGATTCTAATTTGCGGACATACACATATACAGCATACACCTGTTTGTGATTGCTGTTTTTTGAATATGTCAAAATTGATAAGGCAAAAGTATTCTTAAATTGGGTACAAAAAACTAAGCCCCTACAAAAGGAGCTATCATAATCCTTTGTTCCCACTATTTGATTATAGTTTTATTTAAGAATACCTTGCCGCATATTTTTTACTCCTTTTCTGGAATGAAGCTATTATATCACATCAGTTTTAGGAAAGCAAGTACCTAAAAGAAATTTTTCTTCCCCTTATATGTAACAATCATACCGGCTTCCTAGCGTTCAGAATGTTTTCTGCTGTCTGCTGTGGTGTTTGGTTGGAATTGTCCAACCAAAAGCCGATCCGTGGTGTTGTCTGCATTTTACTAAATACCGGATATCTCTGTAAACTGTCCTTAAGCTTATATTAAATCGCTGTGCAATTTCTTTGGCAGGAATTATTTTTTTTGATTGCAGCTGAATAAGAATAGAGGTTACTCTGTTAATCCTGTTCAAATTTTATTCCTCCTCTGTGACTTCCATAAAAAGTATATCCTATGCGTTCTTAAGCTAGCTGCTGTTAGTGCTTCTCATTGCACCCTGGTTATAAAAGCCATACTCACAAACCTCTTCACCAAAACTCTTTACATCTCTAATATAGAACTCTATCTAGCGAACTTTTAGAAAAGATATAAAACATCAGAGTATGGACAGTTGCGGATGTACTTCAGAAAAGATTAGATGTCTAAAAAGCTTGTAGTTAAAGCTTTTTAGACATCTAAATCTAGGTACTAAAACAATTCATCCAGTAAAATATAATATTTTATTTTCTCCCAATCAGGCTTGATCCCCAGTAAGTCAAAAAATAGCTCGACATACTGTTCTTCCCCGATATCCTCCCTGATCGACCGGACGCAGAAGGCAATGTCATACCACTTGTCCGCCCTGCCGCTTCTCCCAAGATCAATAAAGCCACTTACTTTGCCATCTTTCACAAAGATGTTGCTGTCTCCCAGGTCGCCGTGGGAAAAGACAAGTTCCTCTTCGGGCTTTTCCGTCTTTAAAAAATCATACAGCTCGCGCGGATCTTTAAATGTAGTGTCTTCTTCCCAGTTTTCGCAATCCACATCGGCCAGATCGTTATTCAGTAAGTAATCCAATTCGGCTAAGCGGCTGTCTAAGCTATTCGTATAGGGACAATCCGATATGTCGATGGAGTGAAAGAGCCTGATGCACTCCGCATACAGCTCGATAATCTTTTCAGGGCTTTGTTCATCTTCATACTCTTCCGAGCAAAGGACGCCATCGGCCTCACTCATGAGCAGATTGCTCCAGCCATCATGCCGTTCAAAGTGCAGGACCTTTGGAACAGGCAGCTTTCCTTCCAGCCATAGCATCATGTCCTTTTCCCGTTCCACATCATAGGTGGTCCCTTTATACCGGCTGTCCGTCATTTTTAAATATAGGTTTTCATTTTCTCCCACCAGCTTATATACCTTAGCAGGAGACATTCCTTCCGTATCTTTTACGCAGCGGTATTTTTCGATCAGTTTTTTCAATTCCGGTGATATTCTCATTTTAGCCATTTATTATTTCCTTCCTCTTTTCTACAGTATTCCTAAATTCCACGTGCATTAGATCATCGTCTTTATATGATTCATCTTGATTTTATTTGTGGAGTCATTATCAAATACGAGGTCATCTTCAACTAGATCAAAAATCTCATTACTTTTTGCGTTCTCAAGGAGAAGAAAAAGACCTGCATTTGATGTTAGATTCTTAGCTGTGAAATCAATTTTATTAATCATAATTTAAACCCCTTTTTCTGCTGCTTTTGTTACTATTATTGTACCATATATCGACTCATAAAAGCTGATAATTCAACACATTTTTGAGCATTTTTCTTTCACCCAATGGGTGAAAGCTGAATTTTGAAGGAACGTATATTTATCAATGCTTTGAGGGTGGTTTATAAAGTACTGACGTAGAATCTCAGTAAATACAAATTCAATGTATACAGAAAGATATAAGGAGTGGGAGGGATTCCGCCGTAGTTGGCATTGTAGGAAAATCCAAAAGTTTAGATTTTCCCACAATGCTTATCTTTTGGTCTTTGGTTCGGAATAGTGTAGTGCTGGCGGTCTATCTCTTGTTTTCGGTTGCTTGCTTCCTTACCGTACATGAGCATTTGCTCCGGCATTCCCTTTCGGCGGACAGTGTCATTTGAAACAAAGCATAAAAAAACCGGCCTTCCGGCCGGTCTCCCATTATCGGATTAGATATCGCGATTTACTTTATGAGAACGAAGGCAACGAGTGCAGACATTCATTCTCTTTACCTCTCCGTCAACGACAACGCGAACTCTCTGAATGTTCGGTTTCCAGGTTCTCTTGGTTTTCAAATGGGAATGGGATACATTGAATCCCGTTGCGGGACCCTTACCGCAAACTTCACAAAAATTAGCCATGTGCTACACCTCCTTGCACTTCCATGATTGCAACATTCATAATATATCACACTTTATTTTTTTAGGCAAGTATTTTGCAGGACCTTATAGAGGGAATTATAATAAATAAAGAAAGGAAGACTTCCGGAGCAAAGGAGCAGGGCTGAAGTTTTCAGCTTTCCGTTGCCCGGAATTTCGCAGAGGAAGCGGGAGAGAAGGATATTTCCCGCCGGATTGTGTCATAAGGAGTTTTTTATGCTCTTATCGGATTCTGTTCAATTTGTCAAAGGGGTCGGCCCGAAGATGAAGGAAAATCTCCGCCGTCTGGGCATTTCCACGGTGGAAGACCTGCTGAATTTCTTTCCTCGGCGATACCAGGATTGGACGAGAGTGACGAAAATGGAGGATGCGCACTACGGAGAAGAACAGGTGCTTTACGGACGGATTCTGGAGGTGAAGGAAATCCATCCCCGGATGCGGATGTCCATCCTTCGTGTGACGATTTCCGACGGGACAGGGTCTGCGGTGCTTACCTATTTCAATCAGCCCTGGAAGAAAAATGAATTTGCCGTAAACTGCCATGTGCTGGCTTTCGGAAAGCCGGAATACGATTACGGGCATCTGACTGTGCAGAATGCGGAAACGGAATTCGCAGAACCTTCGGAGCTGCCGTCCCTGCAGAAGCTGGTGCCGGTGTATCCGCTGACAGAGGGAATCAAAATTTCCCGAATGCGGGCGATGATTTCCTATGCGCTGGATCATACAGAGGATATCACGGAAAATCTGCCTGCCGAGGTGATTCTCCGGGAGCATCTCATGGGACGTCTCCGTGCTTATCGGGCCATGCACAATCCGCCGGACTGGAAGACACAGCAGGAAGCGCGGCGGCGCATGGCTTATGAGGAACTGTTCTTTATGCAGGCAGGTATCCTTCTCCTGCGGAAGAAACGGGAAAAGGATGTATCCGCCATCAAGTGCGCTCCGTCGGGAAAGCTGGTGGAGGCGGTTCTGAAAAATCTGCCTTTCCGCCTGACCGCCGGGCAGCAGCAGGCTTTCCGCGACATCGAGGATGATATGGAAGGCGTTGTTCCGATGAACCGGCTTGTCCAGGGGGATGTAGGCAGCGGAAAAACCGCGGTGGCAGCGCTGGCGCTGGCGAAAATTGCGGAGAACGGCTATCAGGGAGCGCTCATGGCGCCGACGGAGGTTCTGGCAGGACAGCATTATCAGACGCTGCAGGAACTGTACCGGGGACTGCCTCTCCGCATTGCCTATCTGTCGGGGAATACAAAGGCCAAAGAGCGGAAAGAAATCCTTAAAGGGCTGGCAGACGGTTCCATCCAGATTCTGATCGGAACGCATGCGCTGATTCAGGAGGATGTGATTTTTGCTTATCTGGGACTGGTCATTACCGATGAACAGCATCGGTTCGGCGTGAAGCAGAGAAAGGCGCTGGAAACGAAGGGAGCTTCTCCTCATATTCTCGTTATGACCGCTACGCCGATTCCGCGGACCATGGCGCTTTCCGTATACGGCGATCTGGATATTTCCGCTATCCGGGGCATGCCGCCGGGACGGAGTCCGGTGAAGACCTACGGCATCGACGGCTCCTATCTGCAGCGGGTGTATAATTTCATGGGTCGGGAGATGGAGGCAGGCCATCAGGTGTATGTAGTCTGTCCTCTGGTGGAAAAAAGCGAAAAGCAGGATCTGGCATCGGCAGTCGCGGTCTACGAGGATCTGCGGGACCGGGTATTTCCCCGATTTTCCGTGGGACTGGTGCACGGCCGGATGAAGAATGACGAGAAGGAGAAAGTAATGAATGATTTCCGGGACGGAAGAATTCAGCTTCTTGTGGCAACTTCCGTTATTGAGGTTGGGGTCAATGTACCCAATGCAACCATCATGTTCGTCTATGGGGCGGACCGGTTCGGCCTGTCTCAGCTTCACCAGCTGCGGGGACGTGTGGGACGGGGAAAATCGCAGTCCTACTGCATCCTTTACACGGATAATCAGAATGAAATCACCAGGCTCCGCATCCGCCTGATGTGTGAAATCCATGACGGATTCCTTCTTTCCGAGAAGGATCTGCTTCTGCGGGGCTCGGGGGAATTTTTCGGATATCATCAGCACGGCATGCCGGATCTGCGGGTGACAGACATCATCCGGGATCTCCCGCTGCTGGAATCGGCCCGGAAGGAAGCCGGACGGGCCGTCAGCCGGGGCATAGACTTCCGGGCGGAGCTGCAGCATCGGTTCGGAGGAGCTTTCTTTAAAAGAATTTTTGAGGAACAGGAGCCCGGTTCGGAAGATTGAGGCCGGTACGGCATCACAGGCAGCCGGACCGGAGAGAAGGAGACTTTTGCCTTTTCTTCAGGCGGTCATTCATTCTGTGATACGCTGTTCATTTTATGATATAATAAGTAAATTGACAGGACCATGTCATTTTGAGGGGTTCGATTGGAGGATATGATGAGAACAGACAAGTTTGGAAATCTTGGGCTGACTTTTGATGATGTTTTGCTTGTTCCGGCTCATTCGGAAGTGGTTCCTCATGATGTAGATGTGCGGACGAAGCTGGCAAAGGATATTGTGCTGAATATTCCGATTCTTTCTGCAGGAATGGATACGGTTACCGAATCGGAAATGGCCATTGCCATGGCACGGGAAGGCGGTCTCGGTGTTATTCATAAGAATATGAGCATCGAGGAGGAAGCCCGGGAAGTACGCCGGGTGAAGCAGTCTGAAAAGGGTGTAATCACGAATCCGATTCACCTGGCTCCGGACAACACGCTGGCCGATGTGGACGAGGTCATGGGACGGTACCATATTTCCGGCGTGCCCATTACGGAAGAAGACGGAAAGCTTGTGGGGATTATCACGAACCGCGATATGCGCTTCGAGACCGATTTTTCCCGGGAAATTTCCGAAATCATGACATCCACGGGACTGGTGACGGCACCGGAAAATACGACCATGAAGGAAGCCAAGGCCATCCTGAAGGCACACCGGATCGAAAAGCTGCCGCTGGTGGATGAAAAGGGCCGCCTGACCGGTCTGATCACGATCCGGGATATCGAAGAAATGAGAAAATATCCCCATGCCCTGAAGGACAGCAAGGGCCGTCTTGTGGTGGCTGCAGCTGTAGGCACCTCTCCGGATTTCGTGGAAAGAGCCAAGGAACTCCTGAAAGCCGGCGCCGATGTGCTGGTCATGGATACGGCTCATGCAGACAGCGGGATTGCTCTGAAAACCGTGCGGACACTGAAGGAAAAATTCCCGGAAGTGCCGCTGATTGCAGGCAATGTATGTACCTATGAGGGAACAAAGGCTCTGATTGAAGCCGGCGCCGATGCGGTAAAAGTCGGTATCGGGGCAGGTTCCATTTCCACGACCCGCATCATTGCCGGGGTCGGTGTTCCGCAGGTTACCGCCATTTACGAATGTGCCAGAGCGGCAGACGAAGCGGGAATTCCGGTCATTGCCGACGGCGGCATTCAGTATTCCGGCGATATTGCGAAGGCGCTGGGAGCCGGTGCTTCTGCCGTTATGCTGGGAAATCTCCTCGCAGGAACGGAAGAATGTCCGGGAGAAACAATCATTTATCAGGGAAAGACCTATAAATCCTACCGGGGCGTTTCTTCTCTGGGAGCCATGCAGGACAGAAGAAGAGATCCCTACTCCAAGGCGGGAGCCAAATTGATTCCGGAAGGAATTGAAGGACGTATTCCCTGCAGAGGAAGTGTTTCCGATGTGCTTTATCAGCTGCTCGGCGGTCTCCGTCTGGCCATGAGCTACTGCGGTGCAGAAGATGTGGAAGGCATGAAAGAAAAAGCACAGTTTGTACAAATGACCGGCGCGGGACTTCGGGAAAGCCATACGCATGATGTGCAGATCACCAAGGAAGCGCCCAACTATGTAAGGAATGATTGATCTGGAAATGTTATCTCATATCGTCATGGATATCCGCATTCATGCGGTAACCATGAAGGAAGCGCTGGAATGGGCGACGGAAAAGATTTCCGAAGAAAAGCCTGCCATGATCTGTACGGCCAATGCGGAAATGATCATGAACGCCCAGACAGATAAGGAGCTGGCGCATATCCTCAACCGGAGTGATCTCGTAGTGGCAGACGGAGCCGGTGTCCTCTGGGCGGGAGAACAGCTGGGGACTCCTTTTCCGGAACGCGTGACCGGAGCTGATTTTTCGGCGGAGCTGCTGAAACAGGCAGCCCGGCTTTCCTGGCCGGTATATTTCCTTGGGGGAGCGCCGGGAGTTGCCGCAAAGGCGGCAAAGCGCTTCATGGAAAAGGAAGTGCCCTTTGCGCTGGTCGGCTGTCATGACGGATATTTTGACGCGGAAGAGGAAAAGAAAATCCTGGAAGACATCCGGAAAAGCGGAGCCAGACTGCTTCTGGTCGGACTGGGTGTGCCGAAGCAGGAGAAGTGGATCTGGAAGCATAAAGAGGAACTGGGACCGGTTCTTTCCATGGGAATCGGAGGCTGCTTCGATGTAATGAGCGGCAATCTTCCGAGAGCGCCTCTGTGGATGCAGAATCACCGCCTGGAATGGGCATACCGCCTGTACCTGCAGCCGAGCCGCATCGGCCGCATGATGGCGATTCCGAAATTCATGCGGGCTGTAAAAAAATGGCAGAAATCCGGGAGTAGAAAGACATGCTGAAAAAACCGATTATTCTGCCGGAGGGGTATCCTTTCATTTTCATGACCCTGTTTCTCGGTGCGGTCATGGTCTGGGAAGAATGGTATTATGCGGCGGTGCCGTTTTTTGTGCTCTGCTGCTACTTTACCTATTTCTTCCGCTGTCCGCCGAGAAACAATAAAATTGTTCCCGGAGATGATGTTCTCGTTTCTCCGGCAGACGGGACGGTCATGAATGTGGAAGATGACGTCATGGAAGATATGTTCCTTGACCAGAAATGCAAAAAAATCACGATTTTCCTGTCCATATTTGATGTACACTGCAACAGAAGTCCGATGGAAGGAAAAATCACCTATCAGTCCTACACGCAGGGCAAGTTCCTTCCTGCCTACAAGGAAGGAATCGGCTTTGTGAACGAGCAGGGGGCCATCGGAATCAAGGGAAAAGACCGTTCGATTCTGGTAATCCTGATCGCAGGCATCCTGGCAAGACGGGTCGTTTCCTGGAAGAATCTGGGAGAAGACCTCAAAAAGGGTGAACTGTACGGAATGATCAAATTCGGATCCTGCACGGAACTCTATGTCCCCGGCGACTGTGAAATCACGGTAAAAAAAGGAGACAAGGTACGGGGAGGACTTACTGTCGTAGGGAGGCTGAAGTAATGAATAAATCCTGGATTGCCAATGGAGTAACAAGTGCGAATGCTTTATTTGGCGGCCTGTCCATTCTGATGTCCATTGAGGGGAATTTTCAGACGGCGGCAATTTTTATCCTGATTGCCATGGTGGCAGATGCGCTGGACGGGCGGGTAGCCCGGGCGCTGCACACGGCAGGACCGATGGGAGTGGAGCTGGATTCCTTATCCGATGACATTTCCTTCGGGATTGCATCAGGTGCGCTGATCTATGCCTATCAGCTGCGGGAATGGGGCGCAGCCGGTATGATTGTCTGTGCGCTGCTTGGCACATTCTGCGCATTCCGTCTGGCCCGGTTCAATGTAAAGGTCAGCTCTGTTCACGGCTATTTCGAAGGGCTTCCCTGCCCGACGACGGGAGTGCTGATTGCCTCCTATGTTCTTTCCGGCATCAAGGTTCCCGATGCCGTTGTATGGATTTTTGTCCTGCTTCTGGCTTTCCTCATGGTAAGTGAGATCCATTACCCGGATAATAAGGGTGCCAGTGCGGACCGTCTTCATCTGCCGGCTGTGCTGATCTGCCTGGCTTTCTGGATTCTTTCCATCGTTCTCTACTGGCCGATCTGGGCTGCTGCTCTCTGCACAGCGTATATTTTCTTCGGCATGATGAATACGTACCTGAACAGAAAGAGTGCAAAGCGCAAGGCAATGAGAAGAAAGAAACAAATTTCTGACAAAGGAACGCAAGGAACACAATTATGACCTACTGGCTCGATATAATCATGCTGCCGGTGCAGCTCATCGTGGCATTCTTTACGATTTACTACACGGTGATCGCTATCTGCGGCATGTGGCATCGAAAAGAAAAGAATTTAGCGCCTCCGAAAAGCAGATTTGCCGTGGTCATTCCCGCCCACAATGAAGAAATGGTGCTGGGTGATCTCCTGGAAAATCTGAAGATCCTCAAGTATCCGAAGGAGCTTTATGATGTGTATGTAATTGCAGATAACTGCACGGACCGGACTGCCGATATTGCCCGTCAGCACGGCGCCTTTGTTTTCGAAAGAACCAATAAGGAGCTTGTGGGCAAGGGGTATGCCATGGACTGGGTATTCCCGAAGATTTTCGCGCTGGACAAGGAATACGATGCGTTCTGCGTTTTCGATTCGGACAATCTGGTTCATCTGGACTTCCTGGCAGTGATGAACAACCGTCTCCTGAAAGGGCAGAAGGTCCTGCAGGGCTATCTGTCTGCGAAGAATCCGGTTGACACCTGGGTATCCGGTACATTTGCCATTGCTTTCTGGACAATCAATCATCTGTGGCATCTGGGCAAGTACAATCTGGGGCTCTCCTCCTGCCTGGGCGGGACGGGAATGTGCATTTCTGCGGATATTGTGAAAAAATACGGCTGGGGCTGCGACTGCCTTACGGAAGATATGGAATTTTCCATGAAATGTCTTTCCCATGGCATCCGCACCTGCTGGGTTCATGACGCAATCATTTACGATGAAAAGCCGCTGGGCTTCATGGCATCGTGCCGTCAGAGAAAAAGATGGGCGCAGGGACAGTTTGACTGCTCCGAGCGGTATATCCCCATTCTTTTCCGGGAAGGCATCAGGCAGCGGAGCATCATGGTTCTGGATGGAATCATGCAGCTGCTGCAGAATTACTTTCTCCTCCTGTCCACGTTTTACCTGGTCATGACCTATATTAATATGTTCTATCCCTGCTTCACCGTTGTCCTGTACAATGATGCGCTGGTACCCCGTCAGTTCTGGGCAGTGCTGGGCTTTATCCAGTCCGTCGTTCCGCTGATTGTCCTTCTGCAGATTGAAGTTCCGCTGAAGATTTATCTGTACTGGCTGATTTATCCGATCTTTATGTATTCCTGGATACCGGTAACCATTCTCGGCTGGAAGGACCGCCATAAGAAGGGATGGGTTCATACCATTCATACAAGAAGCATGAACTTTGACTCGGCTCACCTGACGCGAAAAAAGGAAATCGAATAGATAAAATAAAAATGATGCTTTGCCGTAAGGCGGGCATCATTTTTTATGGAAATTTGTTACGATTGCTGAACCGTGAAGGAAGAGGCAATGTAAACCTTTTGTAAAGCTCCGGTATTGCCGGCGGCGCCTTCATAGTATTTCCCCCGTCTATATGCTAAGATGGAATCAGAATACGATTTTTCTGTTTCATAAGAGGTAAGAATATGCATATTTTTATGACCAATGATGATGGTTTTGAATCTCCCGGACTGGTGGAAACGGCAAAGAAGCTTGCTTCTCTGGGGCGTGTGACAGTCATCGCACCGAACCGGGGACGGAGCTCCTGCTCCAGTTCCCTGTCTCTCCAGACCTACCTGCGGATGTGGCATAAGCCGGGATACGGAGAAAATATCAGCGTCCTTTCCTGCAACGGTACGACAGCGGACTGCTGCAAGCTGGGGCTGGAGCACTGGCTTCGCAATGACCCGCCGGATCTGATTGTTTCCGGGATAAACAACGGCTTCAACAGCGGCAGCGACTGTCTTTATTCCGGTACGGTAGCAGGAGCGATGGAAGGCACCTTTCTGGGAATCCCTTCGATTGCCCTGTCGGCGGAAACGGTGAAGGAACCGGAATATCTGGCACAATGCGTGGGTTTTGCCTATGAGGTCATCCGTACCTATTTTGTGGAAAAGAAATATAAGGGCATCCTGAATCTGAATATTCCCCGGGATCATATTTCCTGGGGAGATTTGAAAGTAGCCGGCCTCGGCATCCAGCGGTATCAGAATGTGATCCGGGAAATGAAAGATCCCTCTGGGCACCTGGGCTTCTGGCTTTCCGGAAAGATGCTTCCCGATGCCATGCCCGATACGGATGTATACTGGATTCACCGGGGATATCCCACACTGACTGCTCTGACCTGGAATCAGACGGATACGGCCCGGCTGGAAAAGGTCCGGGAAATTGCGGCGGAGCAAAAGGAAAAGTAAAAAATAAAAATCTGTCCGGAACGGAAATGAACCGGACAGATTTTTTATGCTCTGCTTCAGGCTTCATCGGAAGGGGAGACGAGCCGGAAATATTTTTTTATTTTCTCCTCCCGGATATTTTTGCCGATAAAGGTGACTTTCGTCTCATCCTGCGGGGAAAAGCCGGAAATCATCCAGCGGCCGCTCACATAATCGAAACGAAGGAATTCACCGGGCGTTCCGGCGGGAAGGAATCCCTTGGCCCGGGGGATATTTCCGAAAACACCGCCTGCGGTCAGATCCAGGAGCGTCATCAGATGGACCGGGGTGGGAAGGGAAACTCCGGAAAGGGTGAAAGAGGTGACTTCTTCTTCGTGCGGGTGATGCTCATGAGAATGGGGCTCCCCGTGCATTTCCTGCGTGCCGTGCTTTTCCGGAAGGAGTTCTCCTTCCCGGGGGATGCGGGCATCCAGAAAACGGTTCCACCAGTCCGGTTCCCTTTGGCTGTAATCGCCGGAGACGAAAACCGCCGAGGGATTGTGCTTCCGGATTTCCTCCTTGATAGGGGTCAGTTCGGATTCACTCATATCCTCCGATTTGGACAGGAGAACCGTCGGGCTGTGGGAAATCTGGTTCCAGTAGATTTCATCAAAATCCTCTTTCTGGAGGAAGAAAGCCTTGGCATCCACGATGGTCAGCGGGTAAAGCATGCGGATCTTATCGTAGTGCAGCATTTCGATATTCCGGATCAGATTGCCCAGTTTGGCCACGCCGGTGGGCTCTACAATGAGAACCTCCGGGTCCACCGCGGAAGAAATCGTCAGGAGATTGGTGAGAAAATCGGCTTTCCCCGTACAGCACACGCAATTCTCTCTCATTTCCCAGATTCTCAGGTCCTCGGAAGCATTTCCCAGCACCTTGGCATCCATATCGGTTTCGCCGAATTCGTTCTCGAAAATCGCAAACTGCCGGTCCGGCACCTTTTCAATGAGACGCTGGATGAAGGTCGTCTTTCCCGCGCCCAGAAAACCGGAAATAATCAGTACATTCATGAAGAAATCCCCTCTCCCGCAGGTGCTCCGGAGATGCAGCCCCTTCGGGCCTTACCGCAGAGCAAAGCTTTTTCTCTCAATCATCCCAGACAACAACCGGTTTAATCAGATCTGCCGGTTTATTCTTCATCATAAGAAGCGCTTCCTCGACATGTTCTTTGCCGCGGAATACATGGGTGACCTCCTTGTGCAGTTCAATGCGGCCTGCCGTGACCAGGCTGGCCAGCTTTTCCATGCGGAGACGTCCGCCGGGCATAAGGCCGCCGGAAATCACTTTGTTGGCCATGCCGGCCCCCCATTCTACACGGGGAATCTTGATGAAATCACCCTTGCCCAGATAATTGACATTGCCGATCCGGCCGCCTGCGCGGAGACACTTCACTGCTTCTGCAAAGGTATCCACCGTTCCGCCGGCAATGCAGACCCGGTCTACGCCCTTTCCGTTCGTCATCTTCAGAATCTGGTCGGAAATGGGACCGTCCTTGTAGCTGATGAATTCGTCAGCACCGTAATCCTTTGCGACCTGACGGCAGATCGGGCGGGTTCCTACGGCGATGATCCGGCTGGCTCCCCGGAGTGCGCATCCGCGGACAGCCATCAGGCCGACCGGACCGATGCCGATGACAAGCACCGTATCACCAAACTGTACGTCAGCCTGTTCCACCGCATGAAGACCGGTGGGAACCATATCGGAAAGGATGGTCGCATCTACGGGATCGATGCCCTCCGGAAGGAGAGCGAGGTTGCCGTCGGCGTCATTTACATGGAAGAAATCGGCAAATACACCGTCTTTGTAATTGGAGAATTTCCAGCCGCCGAGCATGCCGCCGGAATGCTGCTGCCATCCGGCCTGAGCAGCAAGGGAATTCCAGTCCGGGGTAATGGCCGGTACCAGAACTTTATCGCCCGGTTTGAAATCCTTGACCATTTCACCGACTTCGACGACTTCAGCGCAGCATTCGTGGCCGAGAATCATGTTGTGCCGATCTCCGATGGCGCCTTCCCACAGGGTGTGTACGTCGGAAGAGCAGATGGCAACGGCAATGGGTTTACAGATGGCATCCATAGGACCGCAGGCCGGGCGTTCCTTTTCAATCCACCCGGATTTGCCGATGGTCAGCATAGCATAGCCTTTCATAGTGATTCCTCCTTTTAATTTTCCGAAAGAAATAAAAATGATAGAAAATAGAGCAAAAATGTATAACTTAAAATAGATGAATTATCGGAAGAAGAAAATCTTCTTTATCTTTATTCTATCATATTTATAATTTA
>UPXR01000015.1 GCA_900557365.1 uncultured Dialister sp.
CAGGTCAAAGGTCAAATCATTGGTAAATATACGATTCTCATGACTTTTCAGAATTTCAGTCGTATCCGGATACTTTTCCCGATAATCCTCAGAAAGCCAGACCCACAGAGGAATGCGTGTCATATCAAAGGAAAACCGACCTGTTCCATGTGTATATTTCATATCTTCCCCATGATTGGAAAGATAAATCACTGCATCCGCCTTCAACTGATTCTTTGCTTTTTCAAAGATTTTCTCCAGAATTTTATCCGTATAAGCAACGGATGTATCATACGCCCGAATCCGTTTGCCCTCTCCGGGTACATCCAGTTCCCTGAAATCTGCAGGATAACGATCCTCATAACGGATATGACTGCCTATCATATGCACCACAACAAATGATTTTTCAGCGGTTCCGATTTCATCAAACAAAGGCAAAAGATTTTCATCCGGAGCCATTCTTCCCTTCGTCCCGCGAAATTCATTTGCTGTATGACTGATATACCCCGCCAGATCCCCGCTTTCCGCCTGATTGGTCAGCCACCACGTCTTAAATCCCGCCGCGCCGGCAATATCTATCAAGGAAACCAGGTGTTCCCGCCCGCTGCGTCCATACTGATCCATTCCGGTCAGGAGTTTTTCCAAAACACGTGTCGTCTGCGTAAAACAGGAATAGGCATGCGAAAAGAAATACCATCCCTCTTTCCCCTTCTGCTCTGATTCCCACGGAGTTGTTTCCGCAGGATATGCTGGATTGAATACCTTCATATGATCCCGATTGGCGCTTTCTCCAATCAGCAACACAACCGTCCCGCATCGGCTGTCTTCTCCTGACAGTTTAAGATTTTTTACATTTTCCCGGTGTGCGGCAATATCATCTTTCGTTTCCTTAATTGACTTTTTCGCCAGACGCCATTCCTTAAAAGGATAAGATTCCCGAAAATACCATACGAAAAGGAATAGATTTAAAATTCCCGCCGCCCCTGTAATCCATAAATTTTCTCCCGAAAGAACCGGATTTTCTGTATAAGAGAGAGCAGCCGCATAAAACAGCAGGCCGGCTGCCAATGCCAGAATCCCTTTCAGAATCCGGCCGTATCCCAGCTGCTCCCGTACAAACTCACCGGATTCTTTCCCATTGCTCAGCAAAACGGGAAGCATATCCTCTTCATGAAAGGGAGAACCGAAAACTGCTCCATATATTCCGTAAGAAATAGCGGACGCCAGAGAGTAAGTCATAATGACTCCAACCGTGATGTAAAGCCAAGGACTGTCCGGAAAATGACTGAACAACAGAAACAGCAAAGAAGCTCCTGCTGAACCTGCAATGAACTGACTTTTTACGCGGGATAATTCCTGATCCTCTGCTACAGAAGAATGGCCCCGTACCCACATATAGGGCAGCGTCCAGAGCAACAGGAAGAAAAGCGAGGGTAAAAAAGTCCCCTGTAAAATACTGCTTCCTGTTCCCCATGAGGACAGAAAAAGCAAAAGAAATCCCCATACACCCATCCGCAGGCTGCGCCATTTAGTTACATGAGCACATCCAAATAAATTTCCCGCGGTATAAAGAACCAGCATCAAAAAAGCCGGTGCTCCCGCCAAAAGCAGCAAACTTCCCAAAGCCATTCTTATACATGTATCCTTTCCTTATTCAATCAGGCAGCATGTACCTCAGCATGATTTATTTCCCTGTCCGGATACATGATTTCCTACTTCTTTTCGCTTAATTTGCATCCCAGGTACTTCACATAAAAGCCGCACATCTTTCCGTACTCTCCATGCATCCGGGCCGTACGGGCCGCCTGATGGATATTCTTACTGCCCTTCGGCGGCACCAACTGCACATCCTTCCAGGGAGAATGGGCTTTGATTTCTGCATATTCCCGGACCGCCGGCCAGTCCTGCACCCAGCTGTGCCAGGGCTTGCCGTGACCGGCAAAATGAATGATCACCTGCTTCCGGTAATCCTCATTCACCGGCTGCTTTCTGAACAGAGACTGCCGGTCCAGATTGTACAGGTAATTGTACTTTCTGTCGATGTACAAACACTTCCCGTCAAGCATTTCATTGTGAATGTCCTGATCATGATGGGAAAGACGTTTGCCCACTCTCTTCACATTTTCCTCCGCCCGCCGGACGATATCATCAAACAGCCCAGCCTTCATCCAGTCTTTGACATTGATGAGCATCATGCCTGCATTGAAATACCGCTTCGTATGCACCCGCTCTGTCTGGAGCTTTTCCTTCCGGTCGGAAACGACAGCGACCATATTTCCCTTGAAATCCAGATCCCGCAGATATTTCAGGGATCCCCGGCACATCATATCTCCGTCCAGATACAGGACGCGGTCGGTCTGCGGCGCCAGAGTCGGCGCTACCAGGAAGCGGTAGAAGAAAGCCGCGACTCCATCGGAAAGAAGCAGTGTTTTGAAACACCGGTCATCGATCTGGTGGATTTCCACGGGGCTGTCCGTAATACCGGCCAGCTCTGCAAGCTGTTCCTTTTCAAAACCAGTCATCTGATTGACAAAGAAATGGAAGCAGATGTTCATATCCCTGTTATGGCTGCCCACCGTCAGGGCTGCAATGCCCATATGGGGAATATAATCCTCTGTCCCCGTAAAAGCAACATGAAAAGCATCCTTCGGGACGGGCCGTCCCAGGTGAACGGTATCGATGACCGCATGAAGAAGGGGATTTGCCATATCAGTTTTCCTCGTGTTCCATAATATACGACTTCAGCTCGCTGTGCAGGATTTTCTTGTAATCCTCTACACCGGGCTGATCAAAAGCATTGACATTCTCCAGAAAGCCCTCATAAGCAATCGTCAGGCAGAAGAAATAAAGCAGCGCTCCCAGATGGGCCGGATCCATCTTTCCCAGGAAAATATGACAGCTCATGCGGTGCTCGGCAGCCAGTGCCTCTTCATTGGCATGGCAGGCCGCTTCCAGCATGCGGCTCATGGGCACACGCCCGGTATGTCCGTCCTCCGTGCAGAGAGCTTCCAGATCCTTTCCCGGTTCTTTGACGGAAATAAACTGGAGCAGCTTATTTTTTCCACCCTGCTGATGCTCCTGCGTCAGGGAATGCATATCCGTCGTTCCCACCGCCGACACGGGAGTCCGCCCGTTATATACGATATTTCCCGCATTGTCATATTTCTTGCCCAGAGATTCTCCCAGAAGCTGCGCATACCACCAGCCGACAGAGCGAAGCGCTGTTCCGTACGGCATGGTCACTTCTGCGGTGATTCCGTATTCACAGGTTGCAATATATTTGAGGGCCGCCAACAGCAGGGCAGGATTCTTTTTCGGATTGTTGTCCCGGCAGGCCTCTTCCACTTCTCTTGCACCGGAAAGGAATTCCCGGACGGGAATCCCGAGCAGTGCCGCAAAGACCAGCCCTACCTGAGAAAATACGGAAAACCGTCCGCCGATGCCGTCCGGTACGGTGAAGCAGGGCATATGCTGCGCCCTTGCATCAGCGCGGAGCCAGCCCTTTTCCTTATCTGTTATGGCCATTTCCGTAATTTCACAGAAGGGGGAAAGCAGCTCCTTCAGCACGCGGAAAGCCGTAACCGGTTCCAGCGTGGTGCCGGACTTTGAAATGATGAGAAGCAGCACCTTCGGCTTCCTGTCCATATGGGAAGCGCAGCGTCTGATTTCCTCTGCCAGCTCCGTCAGCTCCACCGGATCCATATTCTTTCCGGCAAAGTACACCTTCGGATAGCCGCCTCGCTCTGCCCGGGTCCGTTCATTCCAGTAGGTGCCGCAGAAAATATCAAAAAGCACCTGATTTCCCAGATAAGATCCGCCGACGCCGATGGAAATGAGGACATCCTGCGCTTTGCCTGTTTCTCCCAGATGAAGAAGTGCCTCTTTTTCCTCTTCATCGATCAGCCGGTTCTCCTCGAAAAGATAGGGAAGATGCGGAAAAAGAACCGCCGATCCGTCCGGTCCGATGCCGTCCCGGCGCAGTTGATCCATTTTTTCCGCCGCACTGCGGATTTTCTCTCCGTATGCGGCAAGATCCTTTTCCGTCACGCTCCAATCCTTACCCAGAAGCCGGGAAGTATCAATAGAAAGCAAATCAGAAATGTGCATAAAACCTTTTACTCCTTAAATCCCATTTTCTCCCCGCAGCCGGGAAGACCGGAATCCGTTTCCCTTCAGGAGCTTTAAAAACTCCTTCCTTTCCGGCCTCCGAAATCCGGCAGCTATGCCTCCGCTGCAAATATCAACCATAATTCTTCTTACTTTATTTATATTTTATAAATTCAGAGACTACAGGGTATTATACCATATTCCGGGACAGGATATCCTGCCGAAAGCTACGCCGTTTTCCCGACCGTGAAAGCAGACTGACTTCTTCCCGGACAGGCACAGACCGCCCAAATCATTTTCTTTCATGATTTTTTCAGTTTCCATGGTAGAATATAGACAGCTTTGAATTTCTTATCAGGTTACCGATCAAGGAGGACTGAACCATGGATTACACCAGAATCAAAGTGAAAACAGAAAATTTCATCGAAACCATTACTCTGGACTATGCCCCCACGCTGAATGCGCTGGATCTGCAGATGGCGACCGAGCTGGAGGATGCCCTTCATGCCGCCGAAGCAGACTCTGCTGTCCGGGTCATTGTCATCACCGGTGCCGGAAAGGCTTTTTCCGCAGGCGGCGACATCCGGTATATGAAGGCCCACTGCGAGGAGCCCGACTTCTGTGAAAAATCCATGGCGCCCCTGGCAGGAAAGCTCTCCGAGGTTGTCCTGTACATGAAAAAAATGTCGAAAATCATTCTCTGTGCCGTAGCCGGCGCTGCTGCAGGAGGCGGAGCCAATCTGGCACTGGCATGCGACCTTATCTTTGCTGCGGACAATGCCAAATTCCTCCAGGCTTTCGTAGGCATCGCCCTCTGCCCCGACACAGGCGGCGGCTATCTCCTGCCCCGTGCCATCGGCTCCTACCGCGCCTTTGACCTGTTCGTCACAGGCCGCCCCGTCAAGGCGGACGAAGCACTGGCAATCGGTCTGGTCAAGCAGGTTACCACGAAGGAAGACCTTCTCCCCACGGTCTATGCCTTTGCACAGAAGCTCACCGAAGGTCCCCTCCTGGTTTACCGCAATACGAAGCGCCTCATGTACTACAGCCTGTACGAAGGCTTTACCAGATTCATAGAACACGAAGCAGGACTTCTGGCGGAATGCTCCGGCAGCGAAGACTTCCGGGAAGGCATTACCGCTTTTCTGGAGAAGAGAAAGCCCCAGTTTAAAGGAAAATGAAATCGATTCATCAGCTCGGCCCGCTGACCCTTACCCTTTGCGGAGCAGACCGTCCTTCCTCGGTGTGCTGCTTTCTTCTCCCGGCTGCCGTGCCTGAGAATTTGGCGGAAATCGGGGAAAATCAGGATGCCGCTTTCCTCTTTCTCACCGGTATGGATTGGAACCACGACCTTTCCCCCTGGCCCGCTGAGGGACTCTTCCCCGGGCAGGACTTTGCCGGAAAAGGGCTGGATTTTCTCCGCCGGCTTCGGGAGGAAATCTTCCCCTATGCAGAGGATCAGCTGCAGGTACGGGATCCGGTTCGTTTTCTCGGCGGCATTTCCATGGGCGGTCTCTTTTCGCTCTGGGCCGCCGCAGAAGGATTTCCCACGGACGGCATAGCCTCCCTGTCGGGCTCCCTCTGGTTCGACCGCTTCCTCCCCTATCTGGAAGAGCGGCCGATGCCGTCCCGGCTGAAAAGGGTATACCTTTCTCTGGGGAACAAGGAAAAGCGCACGCGGAACCGGCGGCTCGCCTCTGTGGAAGCCTGTACGGAAAAAGCAGCAAAGCTTCTCCGCAGCCGGAATATCGAAACGGTCTTTCAGAAGAACCGGGGCAATCATTTCGACTTTCCGGAGGAACGGCTTGAGGAAGCCGTCCGGTACCTTCTGACCGGGAAGGTATGGAAAGGCCCGCACAGCCTCTAAGGTTCCCTGTTTCTTTCCCGAAGAAGCCAAAAACTTTATTCCGAATGATCAAAAGGCAGAAAGCAGACGGATCCCGTCCCACGCTTTCTGCCTTTTTGCTGCCCGAATATCTATGCAGTTCAGAGGATTTTTTCTTTTCTTTTCCCACAAATCCTTCTGTTCCGTGTATAATAATGTACATAATACTTCGGAAAAGGAGACCTCTCTATGGATATGCAGAATATCATCACCATCGTTCTTATTGTCATTCTCACATCAATCGGCTTTTTCTCAGCCTACCAGATGACCCGCCTCGAGAAAAATGTAAAGACCGTCACGGGCCAGATTGTAGACGCCCACAAGACAGACGCCACCTTCAAAAACCAGGAATTTCTTCATTATTTCCTGGCCAACGGAGATATCTGGCTGTCTGCCATGGATGAGAATTTCAAGAAAACCCTGAGCGTGCGGAAATATACCTGCATCTTCCTGATCGTGCTCGGCCTCGTCATGGCAGGATTCTCGGCCTATAAGGAAATCCTTGTTCTCGCCGTATACCCGATCCTTCTTGCTGCCGCTGCAGGAAAGCTTGCCCTGACCTATCGGAACATTGCCAAGGACGAAAAGAAGAATCAGGCTCTGGCTCTGGAAAAATACAAAACGCTGTATCCGAAGGACCCCACCGTTCTTCATATTTCCGACCAGAAATCCCGGGATAAAATCGCCGGCTGGTACCAGGCAGCCAAGCGTGTCGCTGTCCGCACCGGCAAGCTCGCCCAGGGAAAAGCCGCTCTCGCCGCACAGAGAGAAAAAGAAGCCGGCGGAGCCATGCCGGTTCATCACGGAGGCATGCGGGGCATGCGTCCGCCCATGACACACGGAAGAGGAAAAAGAAAACACAGATAATTTGGAAAAGGCCGGAGGAATGCCGTCAGGGCTTCCCCCGGTCTTTTTTGATGCCGCTGCCATGCAGGCCGGCTTTCTTTCCTGTGATATAATAGAGCACAAATCCTTCGGACTTTCACCCCGATGCGGTTTCCCGGGAACATCCCCGGAAATGATGGTTACAGAAAGGATGATTGTATGTCAGAAAAGAAAAAGATTGTCGTAGCAATGTCCGGCGGCGTGGACAGCACCCTCACCGCGAAGCTGCTCCAGGAGCAGGATTATGAGGTCTGCGGCGCCACCATGCAGCTCTTCGACGGGCAGGAGCTGAACAGCGCCCGGGAAATGGCGGAATTCCTGGGAATCCCCTTCCGGGCGATTGACCTGCGTGAAGCCTATCAAAAATATGTTTTCTCCTACTTTATCCGCTCCTATGCGGAGGGCATGACGCCGAATCCCTGCATGATGTGCGATTTCCGGATCAAATTCGGCCTGTTTTACGAGGAAGCACGGAAAGCCTTCGAAGCGCCCTATTTTGCAACCGGCCACTATGCCCGGATTGTTTATAACCCGGAGCGGCAGAAATATGAGGTCCGGAAGGGGCTGGATATTTCCAAGGACCAGTCCTACATGATGTATCACCTCACGCAGGATCAGCTGGCTCATATCCTGTTCCCCCTGGGCCGGATACATAAAACCGATACCCGGAAAATTTCTCAGGAAAAAGGTCTTCCTACCTACAACAAAGCGGAATCACAGGATATCTGCTTCCTTACAGCAGAAAAATCCTATACGGAATTTCTGAGAAGCCATGCGCCGGAAATCTTCCGTCCCGGCGACATCATCGATACAAAGGGCCGCGTCCTGGGCCGGCACAAAGGCCTTCCGTACTACACCATCGGCCAGCGGAAGGGACTGGGCATTGCCGCCAGGCACCCTCTCTATGTGGTTTCCCTGGATGCCGGGAAAAACCGGGTCATCGTCGGCTCCAATGAGGAACTTTTCCGGACCCGCCTGCTTGCCGACGAGCTGGATTTTACCGACGGGACACCCCCGGCGAAGGAATTCCGCTGCGAAGCCAAGATCCGCTACGGCATCCGGGTCCACCCCTGCACCGTCACCATCGGGGACAACGGAAGAGCGGTCATCAAATTCGACGAGCCCCAGCGGGCCGTCACCGCCGGACAGTCCGTTGTCTTTTATGACGGGGACCGGCTCATCGGCGGAGGCACCATCCTCCGCGGCCTGTAAGTCGCTTTGAAAGGACAGGAATCAGAGGAGGCCCTATGAGCGAGAAGAAACTGAAAGAGCTGCAGCAGCGGATGACCGATATCATTCAGGATATGGGCTATCCGCCCGAGCTGGGACTGGTGCTTTCCTCCTATCTCGGAACGGAAAAAGCCATGATGAAAATGATCGGCTACCTGCTCCACGGCAGTCCCCGCAGCGCCGAGGAAATCGCCGATGAAGCAGTGGCCATCTCCGATGACCGCACATTCTGGCAGGAAAAGAAATGCGCCGAATTTTACCAGGGAAAATACAATCAGATGCTCTGGGAGGAAAAGAATCGGTAAAAGTAAAAATTACGCAAAAGAAAAGCAGGATTTCTCCTGCTTTTTTCGTTTTCCCATTTTCCGCTAAGGCAAGCCTTTTTTCGACATCAAAAAGCCCCGGCATGGTATGCCGGGGTTTCTTTTACAGGTCCAGATTGGTTACATCCTTCGCATGTTCTTCGATGAATTTTCTTCTCGGTTCTACCTTGTCGCCCATCAGAATTGTGAAGAGCCGGTCCGCCTCAATGGCATCCGTCAGCTCCACTCTGAGCATGACCCGCTGTTCCGGATTCATGGTCGTATCCCAGAGCTGTTCCGGATTCATTTCGCCCAGCCCTTTGTAACGCTGGATAGCGCAGCCTTCCAGACCGATCTTTTCCAGAAGAGCATTCTGTTCATCGTCATCATAGGTATAGTACTTCTGCCGTCCCTTGCGGACCTGATACAATGGAGGCTGTGCGATGTACACATGGCCTTCCGTAATCAGCGGCTTCATGTACCGGTAGAAGAAGGTCAGCAGCAGCGTGCGAATATGCGCGCCGTCCACATCGGCATCGGTCATGATGATGATCTTGTAGTACCGAAGCTTTGTGATATCGAAATCTTCTCCCACTCCGGTGCCGAAAGCGGTGATCATGGTCCGGATGGCATCGGAATTCAGCACACGGTCCAGGCGGGCCTTTTCTACGTTCAGGATCTTTCCGCGGAGAGGAAGGATGGCCTGGTAGCGGCGGTCGCGGCCGGACTTGGCGGAGCCCCCTGCGGAGTCCCCTTCGACGATGTAGATTTCCGTGAACTTCGGGTCCTTTTCCGTGCAGTCCGCCAGCTTGCCCGGCAGACCGGATACTTCCAGCGCATTCTTTCTGCGGGTCAGCTCACGGGCACGGCGGGCCGCTTCTCTCGCACGGCTGGCGGTGATGCTCTTTTCCACAATATTCCGGGCTTCCTGCGGATGCTCCTCCAGATAAATGTGGAGTCCCTCGGAAACGATATTGTCCACAATCCCCTTGACTTCCAGATTTCCCAGCTTGGTTTTCGTCTGGCCTTCGAACTGAGGATTCGGCACCTTTACGGAAATGACGCAGGTCAGGCCTTCCCGGACGTCATCCCCGGAAAGGTTGGCATCATTGGGCTTCAGGATATTGTTCTTTCTGGCATAATCATTGATTACGCGGGTCAGCGCCGCCCGGAACCCTGCCAGGTGCATGCCGCCTTCCACCGTATTGATATCATTGACGAAGGTATACATATTTTCGTTGTACCCCGTCTGATACTGCATGGCGATATCCACGATGACCCGGTCCTTTTCCCCTTCAAAGGAAATAACCGACGGGTCCACCAGATCCTTGCCTTCATTCAGGAATTTGACGAATTCCGTAATGCCCCCGGCATAATGGAAGACTTCCTGTCTGCTGGCGCCGTCTCTCCGATCGGTCAGGGTAATGGTCAGACCCTTATTCAGGAAAGCCAGCTCGCGCATGCGGATTTTCAGCGTATCATAATCAAAGTCGATGCCTTCCCGGAAAATTTCCGCATCCGGCTTGAACGTAACGGATGTTCCCGTTTCCTTCGTTTCCCCGTAGGTCTTCATATGCTGGACCACTTCCCCGCGGGCCAGCTTCATTTCATGGAAATGACCTTCTCTCTTAACGACAACACGGGTCCATTCCGAAAGCGCATTGACGACGGAAATGCCGACCCCGTGGAGACCGCCGGAAATCGGATAGCCGTCTCCGCCGAACTTGCCCCCTGCATGGAGAACCGTCAGAACGACCTCCATGGCAGGCTTGCCCGTTTCATGCATGCCCGTAGGAATGCCGCGGCCGTTATCGTCTACGGTGCAGCTTCCGTCATCGTTCAGCGTGACCTCGATATGCGTGCAGTACCCGGCCAGCGCTTCATCGATGGAATTGTCCACGACCTCGTATACCAGGTGATGCAGGCCCCGGGCAGAGGTGGAACCGATATACATGCCCGGACGGAGACGGACTGCCTCCAGCCCTTCCAGCACCCGTATATCCTTCGCGCCGTAATCGCTCTTTCCCGTCTCTTCCGCGTGACGGTCCTGAATTTCATGAATATCTTCCGCCATGAGATTCTCCTTTATCCATAATAAAAGCAGGCACATGAAGCGGCGGCTCCATCTGCCTTCCTTTGAAAAGCAGAAAAAGAAACACAGGCGTTCCCTTTTCTGCCCCGTTTCTGATTATCCTGTATATTATACCATATTTTATACAGATTCTCAAAATAAAGGGCCTTTTTCGCCCGGAAAGCCTCCGCCTATAGTCCTCTCCATATGGCGGAACACTCCCGGGATTTCAGGCCCTTTAAAGCCGAATTTCCCGTTTTCAGGATTTCTGCTTCAGCACCTGCTCCGTCATCGCGCCGGCCGCCTCTGCCGGGGTGATATATCCTTCACTGGCCATGAGCCCGATGACGATTCCCATTCTCTTCAGTCCTTCCTCCGGATAGGAAATCGGATCATATGCAGAAGGTGCCTGGGGCAGCCCGGCCAGCATGGCGCATTCCGCCAGGCTCAGGTTCTTCGGCTCCTTATGGAAATAGGTCTGCGCCGCTTCCCGCAGTCCGTACGCGCCGTGGCCGAAATAAATCGTATTCAGATAAAGACCCAGGATCTGATCCTTTGTATAGGTTCTTTCCAGCTCTACCGCCAGCACCAGCTCCTCCAGCTTCCGCATCATCGTCCGCTCATGGGAAAGGAAAAGATTCTTCACGGTCTGCTGGGAAATCGTGCTTCCGCCTTCCAGTGTCTCCCCCGACGTATAATTGATGAATGCCGCCCGGACCACCCCGATGGGATCCACTGCGCCGTGCTCATAGAACCGCCGGTCCTCCGTGGCCACGACAGCGTGCTTCAGATGCTCCGGGATTTCCTCCGGCGGAACAAACTTCTTCCGGTCCACCCGCTTTTCCAGCTCTGCCGGGAAATTTTCCGTCACGCTGTACAGCTCCGCCAGAGACTGCAGCTGTCCCGGCTCCTCCGGAGATGCTTCGGAATCAGCCGGTTTTTCCGCCGCCGGTTCCGCCTTGTCTCCCGTCAGTCCCGATACAAGACCTCCCGCCGTATCCTTCAAGGTGTCCAGGATTCCCCCGGAGGCTTCCTGCTTTTCCGTTTTTGCTACCGGCGCATTCCCGTGCGGCACGGCTGTATTCAGGACATCCGTCCCGGTACCGTAGCCCCAGTAGGCAGCGCCGATCAAAAGAAGAAGAATCAATGTTTTCTTCATATATTTCCCCTTATTCATAAAATCATATCTGTCTCCTATTTTATCATAGGAGGAAAAGGCAGAGCTTTCCGCCCGCCCCGAAACATTTTTCCAACCAAAAACGGGAAAGCCGAAGCCTTCCCGTTCTGCAGTCCGTCTTTTACAGCTCACTGAAAAGCGGATAATAATTCATGGCCAGTGTGCATACCACAATGACGCAGGTCACCGTCAGCAGCGACAGCACCGCGCCGTACTTGATCTGCACCGCCGCATTCAGCCCGTACCCGATCGGAATCGCCCGGGTGGAAATCGGCAGGATATACGCACAGTTGAACGCCACAATGATGGCCAGAATATACGGCACCGGATTGACTCCCAGTGCATTCGTAATGGCCGCCACAATCGGAATGGAAATTGACGCCGATGCGGTGTTGCTGGAAATTTCCGACATCCCCACGGCGAAGAGGCAGCAGATCGCCATGACCATGATGCCCGGCGTCAGATCCAGTCCCACGATGATATTTGCCAGACAGCTGATGGCTTCCGTTTCAATGAGGAGACGGCCCAGGGCAAGCCCGCTGGCAAAGAGGAAAATCATACCCCACATGACGTGGCTCTCCGCATACTTTGCCGTCAGCATAACCTCGCCGTTTTCATCCCGCAGGAAAAACATGAGCATGCCGAAGAAAAGGAACACATATGCCGGCTTCATTGCAGGCAGGTAATCCGCAAAAAGCGGACGGATAAACGCACAGACCGTAGCCGCCGCAAAGATCAGGAACCCGATCTTCTCGCTCTTTCTCACCGGGCCGAACTTGGCATACATATCCCGGAAATATTCCCGCGTCCCCGGCAGATCCCGGTTCCCCACGGGAAGCAGCCACAGGAAAATCAGATTCACCACGAAAACCATGAGCAGAAGCGGTATGAAACGGATGACCCAGTCATAATACATAAACTCATGGCCGATCATATTTTCCAGATACGTCACGGCCACCAGATTCGCCGACGAACCGATCGGCGAACCGAAGCCCCCGATGCCGCTGCCCCAGCCGATGGCAAGGAAAATCGGAACAGCCAGCTTTGACTTCGTCAGATCCTCCTCGCCCACAAAATGCAGCATCGCCGCCGCAATCGGGCAGAAAATCGCCGCCACCACCACATTCGGCAGGAATATGGAAAGAAACGTGGAAGCGCCGAACCAGACAAAAATCTGACTCTTCATGGACGGCCCGATGAAGCAGAGCGTCTTCACAGAAATCCGCTGATCCAGTCCCGTCGTTGTCCAGGTCAGACAGATCAGATCCGCCCCCAGAAGCAGTACGGCGATTTCCGAGAAATACTGGGAAATCACATGCTGCGCCGGAATCAGATTAAAGATGGAATTCACCACGATCGGCACAAACGCTGTCACGTAAATGGAAATCGGCCGGAAAATCCACCACACCGCCATCCATACCGCCGTCCCCACGGCAAATGCCGCAGGAAGAGGAAATGTCCCGTTCAGCAAATATGCTGTCAGGCAGAAAAAAAACGGTCCCGACATCATCTTCCAGTTGATTGATCGAATCAGTTTCATACCGCCGCCTCCTTGCTTCAATTCTGTCTGTATTTATATTACTCCCGCAATTGATAAAAATCGACAATAAAAGCCTTCCCTGAACGACAAAAAAACTCTGTTGAAATGACAGAGTTTTTTTGTATCTGTAAAAAATCATGAAATTTCATGCATCAAAAAAGCAGGCCATTGCCTGCTTTTTCTACAACCACTCAGCCCTTTACCAGTACCTTCTCGATTTCCGCAATATACATGGTATGATAGTTGCCTTCATCCTTGCCGGCATACCATCTTTCCTTCATGCCCGGTTCGATGAATGATGTTTCCGGCAATTCCGTCGCCAGCATCTTCCGGCACACAATAATCACTTCTGCTTCTTCCGGTGCCGCGGTATCTTCTACATCCATCGGTGTCAGACCTGCTGCCTGCCACTTGTCTCCGTCCCATCCGGAATGAGAGCCCATGTATCCCAGCGCCTTCCGGCATGACTCCGGCATTGCCGAGATAGTAAACCGTTCGCCTGCATCAATGAATGTCTTTGTGAAACGGTTCTTCCGGATATACACAGTGGCTGCATTTTTGCCCCACCATACACCGAGACCACCCCAGCTTACCGTCATTCCGTTGCATTTCTCCTTCGTTCCTGCCGTTACCAGAAACCACCCTTTCCCAATCTGCTGAAAAGGATTCCATGTCAAATCCTCTGCTTTTATTTCTTTAAATGCCATATTCATTCACTCCTTCATTCAAAATTATTATTTATAATACTCTTGTCTTCCGGAATTTCCTATATATCCATGATTTGCTCCATTCGAGTCCCAGGTAACACCGGACTTTATTAATCTTACCGGATTTCCTGCATATATAGAATGTGATTTGGGTAATTTCCCGGCCACTACTGCATTGTAACCAATAATACAATCATCCGGGATAACAGAATTTTTCAGTACAGAGGACTTCTCTCCCAGCCAACAGTGATTACCTATTGAAATTCCATGAACCCAATTTTTTACCTTCTGTGTCTGCAAATCCAAGATCGGATGAGCATCAGTGTTAAACAATGTTATGTTCGATGAAAACATGCAGTTTTCCCCAATTCTACACACTGCAAAAGAATTAAAAGAGATACACGTCATTCCTTCAATGCTGCTTCCTTTTCCTACTTCAAAAACTGTATTTTCCACCTACCCAAAATAAGGATGATTCTGTCCTTGTATAACCCTTAATTCTTGTCCAATATATACTTGATCTAAAAATATTCTATTATGATTCCCTTCTACCTGAATATATATATATGTATAAGGGTTGCATGCAATATGAGATAAATGAATAAAATTATTATGTCCTTTGATGTTCAAACGAACATGTCCGCGTAATTCCTTATCTATTTCCACGCGATTGTCCCCATAATTCTCTGAGCGGAAATAACCGCAAACTTTCCTCGCCAGAATGACCCATCGCATAATTGACGGCGGTAGCAACTGCATCCCCTTCTCTCAAATATAATAAAAGGGTATCAAGCCTTGTAAGCCTTATACCCTAAGATTCCTTTATTTACTGCTTTTCATAAACGAAATCGTACAACCCATCAGATTTAGAAGCGGTCTATAAAAAATTATATGAGGTTTTTGATTCACGTGAGGCACATTTGCCGACCAAATTGGAATTAAAAAAACTCATAGAAAATCAATGGGTGGCTGTTTATTATGAACACGGAACTTTGTTGGGAATAGAGATTTTTACAGCTGATCATGAACAAAAATATGGATATCTGGCTTGTAGATGGAGCGTACCGGATTGATCTGCTCCTCCTTTGGCTTTGCCAATTCTGCCTTGCAAGCCTCATAGG
>UPXR01000016.1 GCA_900557365.1 uncultured Dialister sp.
TTATCGATGGAAGCATAGTCGAGGAAGTTTGCTTTGCCTTCTTCGGACAGAACCTTGGTGATAGCAGCGGTCAGGGTCGTTTTACCATGATCGACGTGGCCGATAGTACCAATGTTAACATGCGGCTTTGTTCTTTCATAATGAGCTTTTGCCATTTCTTTTCTCTCCTTAAAACACAAAAAAGAATTTGCAAAAAAAGTTTTCGCTTTTTCTATTATACATGGAAAGTCAACGGGATACAAGAAAACACGGAGAAAATCCGCCCTGTCAGAACAATAAATTTTCTCTTTTTTCTTCCCGATTTCCTGATTCATTCCCGGCCTCTGAAAATTCTTCCGGGAATGCAAAAAAGAGCTCTCAGTGAGAACTCTTTCATTGCGGTTTTTGGTGGCGGCTCAGAGATTTGAACTCCGGACACAGCGGGTATGAACCGCTTGCTCTAGCCAACTGAGCTAAGCCGCCATGGAGCTGATAACCAGGATTGAACTGGTGACCTTATCCTTACCAAGGATACGCTCTACCGACTGAGCTATATCAGCAAATCTATATAAAGGATTGGGTTAACATGGTGGCGGGGGTAGGACTTGAACCTACGACCTTCGGGTTATGAGCCCGACGAGCTACCAACTGCTCCACCCCGCGATATTGGTGGGCGGAATAGGATTCGAACCTATGAAGGCAAAGCCGGCAGATTTACAGTCTGCTCCCTTTAACCACTCGGGAATCCGCCCATATGGAGCTGGCAATAGGACTTGAACCTACGACCTACTGATTACAAATCAGTTGCTCTACCAACTGAGCTACGCCAGCACGCAAGTGACGAGAATTATTATACACAACTCTTTTCAACTTGTCAAGGACTTTTTTTCGTTGTTTCGCTCAATCAGAGGTTGTCCTCTTGACGTTTATAGATTATAGCACAGAAAGAACCCTCTGTCTATCCTTTTTTCAAAAAATGTTCAAATTTTTAAACTTTCTGAAAAAAATTATCCGCGGGTGGATTCTTCGCTGCGGGAAACAAGCTCCACTTCCTGAGTGACATCCCGGTTCAGCACCTTCTTCACGCCCTTCATGAAATTGGGCCGGGGCATGAGTACGATATGACCGCATCCGCAGCACTTGATCCGCATATCACTTCCCAGCTGCAGCACTTCCCACTCCTGGCTTCCGCAGGGATGCTTCTTCTTCATTTTTACAATATCGCCGATTCGGAATTGAATAAACTTCATAGATTTCTCCTTTCGGTACTGATCTGAAAGAAACTTTTCTTATTATACAACACCGCCGCAGGGACGCACAGGCTCCCGCAAAAATTCTTTCTGCAAAAAACTCCGCCCGCCGGCGGAGTTCTCTTTTTTCTTTTTTCAGTTCCCGCGGGAACGCTTCAGCGGTTCTCTTTCTTCCAGATCCGCTACCAGTGCTTCCAGCTTCTTGAAGCGGTGCGCCAGACCGGATTTGGTGATTCCGCACAGGGATGCCAGCTCGGACAGACTTGCATTGGGATTGTCCAGACGGAGATCGCAGGCCTCGCGGAGCCGCGGCGGAAGAGAAGACAGTCCCCGGTGGCGCATCAGCGTCTGCACCAGGTATGTCTGCCGCACCGCCGCATCCACCGTTTTCTGCAGATTAGCGGTTTCGCAGTTCACCTGCCGGTTGATCCGGTTCCGCATGTCCTTTACGACCCGGACCCCTTCAAAGTCCAGATAGCTCTGAGACGCTCCCACAATCTGCAGGAACCCCGACACTTCATCCCCGTCCTTTATATATACAATATAGTCATTCTTCCGGTCTGTGAGCTTTGCCTTCATACGAAATGTTTTCATGACCTTCACGATTTCCTCGGCAAAACGGGCAGACTGTGTCACCATTTCCAGGTGGTAATCGCTCTGGGGACGGGAAACGGAGCCTCCGCCGAGAAAAGCCCCGGCCAGGTAAGCCCGTCTTTCCTCTTCGCTCTGCAGCCGTTCTCCGTCGTTGATTCCTTCCATCGGAGAAAGGCCCATCTTGTCCAGAAATGCCAGCCCGTCCTCCGACGGCTGCACCATCAGCGTATATACATTCTTTTTCCGGAGGCGGCGCCCCTGCCGCACCATGGTGGACGGCAGAAAGCCGAAATCCTTTTTCAGGTAAACCAGGACGCGCCGGGCAACTGCACTGTTTCCGGTGGAAAATTCCAGTCCCCACCGTCCCCGGGCTCCCGTCACAAAGGAGCCGCTCATCCGAAGAAGCGCCAGAAGCTCTGCCGCACGGCAGCTCTTCTCTTCCCTCTGTACACGGGCCAGCTCATTTTTGACCTGCTCTGTAAATGACATCAATGACTCCTTCTCAAATAATCCTGCAGTGCCTCCGGCGGAATCTTCCCCTTCAGCAGATTCTTGATTTCCACAATACGGCCCGCCAGAATGTCCGAATCCTGTGCCGCTCCCCGGGCGCTTCCCAGAAGGTCTGCCTGAATCAGCGTGATCCCCATGGTTGCCACCCGGTCTGCATCGATTTCCACCGGATAGGACCCGGCTTTCTCATACTTCCGGAGCGTTTCCGAAAGAGGCATGGCATTATTCACCAGGACAAAATCGATGATGCCTTCCCCGATATGGTCAATCAGCGCCTGCAGATGATCTGCGACCGTATAGTTGTCCGTTTCTCCCGGCTGGGTCATCACATTGCAGATGTACATCACCGGTGCCCCGCTCTCCCGCAGGGCGCTCAGAATCTCCGGTACCAGCAGATTCGGGAGAATGCTCGTATACAGACTTCCCGGCCCCAGAGTAATCAGTTCCGCATTCCGGATGGCCTCCAGTGCTTCTCCTACGGCAATCGGCTCCCGGGGAATCGTATCCATATGAACGATGCGGACATCTTTTTTCCCGCACCGCGACGGATAGGCAGAAATCTCCGACTCTCCCTCCACGATTTCCCCGTCGCTCATCTTCGCAATCAGCCGTACCTTCTCCGCCGTGGACGGCATGACCTTGCCGCGGATATTCAGGACCTTGCTGGCTGCTTCCAGTGCATTCTGGACACTGCCGAATTCCTTGATCAGCGCAGCCAGGAACAGATTGCCCAGACTGTGTCCCGCCAGCTCTCCCTTATCATGGAAACGGTACTGGAAAAGCTGTTCCAGCACGGATTCCTTATCTGCCAGGGCGACCAGACAGTTCCGCAGATCTCCCGGCGCAATGATTCCCATTTCCTGTCTGAGACGGCCGGAAGAACCTCCGTCGTCCGCTACCGTCACGATTGCGAAAATATTGGAAGTTTTCTTCTTCATTCCCCGAAGCAGCATGGAAAGACCGTGTCCGCCGCCGATGGCCACCAGCCGGAATCCCCGGGAAAGCTCCGCC
This sequence comes from uncultured Dialister sp., assembly GCA_900557365.1. The sequence goes on from UPXR01000016.1 coordinate 3,345, forward strand.
CGGGAAAGGAGACTCTTCGAGACTTCCTTTTCATCCGGCGCCAGGAGCTGAATAAAGCGCTTCATCATCCGCCGCACGGAGGCAATAATAATCCATACGCCCAGAAGGATCAGCACTGTCCCGCAAAGCGCCAGGAAGGTATAGCTGTAGCTCCCCGTCATACGGAATACAAAGGCCAGAAGCTGTTCCTCCAGTATGCCGAAAATCTGATAGTTCAGAATCAGCGTAGCCCCGAAGACAACCAGCAGCAGGCCGACGGAAAAGAGCAGCATCCAGCGCTTGATGGCCAATCCGGGATACAGCCACTGCACAAGATATTTCATTTCTTTTCCTCCGCTTTATCATCATTCACATCATGATCCACCCGGTTCCTGTGCAGATCCCGATGCTCCACATTCACATGACCGTGCTTCTCCTTCAGATGATTTCCCAGATTTTCCGTTACGAAGACAGAACGGTGCATTCCTCCGGTGCATCCGATGGCAATGGTAAACTGCATCTTTCCGGCTGCCTTGAACTGATCCACCAGAAAATCCACGAAGCTGTACAGCTTCCCCAGGAACTCTCCCGTCACGGGAGACCGGCTGATATAATCGGCCACCTCCTGCACACGGCCCGTCCAGTACTTATATTTATCCACATAGAACGGATTGGGCAGGAACCGTACATCGATAACCATATCCGCATCAATGGGAATCCCGTACTTGAAACCGAAGGAAAATACGGTAATCTGCATTTCCTGCCGGAGCGAATCCACACCGAAGCGGCTTCCCAGATATTCCTTCAGATCGGATATCTTCATAGCCGTCGTATCAATGATGATATCTGCATGGGCACGCACACCGCCCAGGATTTTCCGTTCCTCTGCGATTCCTTCCTGGATGCGCATATTCTTTGCCAGAGGATGCTGACGCCGTGTTTCCATATACCGCCGCACCAGAGCCTCATCCGATGCTTCCAGGAAAACCACCTCATGGGGGATTTCCCGCTTTTCCAGTTCATCCAGCGCCTGCGGCAGCGCATCGAAAAACTGCCCGCCCCGGATATCCGTCACCACCGCCACATGGCGCGTATTGGACGTACTCTTCCAGCAAAGCTCCGCAAAACGGGCAATCAGAACCGGCGGCAGATTGTCCACGCAGTAATAGCCCATATCCTCCAGCTTCTGCATGAAATTGGTTTTTCCTGCTCCGCTCATACCGGTAATAATGACAAAACGGAAATCGTCCATTATAAATCCCCCTCCATATACCGCTCAATCGCTTTCGCTACGCCGTCCTCATTATTGGAAACCGTCTCATGCGCCGCCGCCTTTTTGGCATCCTCCGAAGCATTTGCCACAGCAAATCCCCACGGCGTCATGGACAGCATGGAAACATCATTATTTCCGTTCCCGAAGGTCATGATTTCCTCACAGGAAATTCCCCACTCATCAGCCAGCGCCCTCAGGGCATTCCCTTTCGAACAGGACAGATGATTCATTTCGAAGAAATACGGCTTCGATTTCACCTGATTGACCAGGGAGCCGAATTTTTCCCGCATCACCGTCTCGATTTCCTTCATGATTTGCGGATCATGCTCCATCACAAGAATTTTCGTCGGCGCCTTCACCGGCACATAGAAAGCATCTCCCTGCACATGCGCCGTCACGCCGCACTGCTTCTCATAATCCGCCACATTCTGATTCCTGTACGGCACATACAGCTCATCATCAATATACGTCTGCGCCTGCCAGCCGTGCTCCCGAACCGTATCGAGAATTTCCAGCGCCAGCGGCAGGTCGATTGTGACATTCCGAAGCACCTTCCCGCTTTCGCAAAGCCCGGTCAGGGAGCCTGTATAGCACACCATCGGTACATCTCCCAGCCCGATCTGCTTTCCCGCAGGCCGTGCCGCCTGGAACATCCGCCCTGTAGCAATCACGATCCGGATGCCCTTTGCCATCGCTTTCTTCAAAACCTGCCGGGTATACTCGGAAATCGTATTATCATCCCGAAGCAGTGTATCGTCCATATCTATTGCAATCATTTTTATCGGCATAAGAACCCCGTCCCTGCTTTTAACACCAAGAAATCGATTATTTTTTATTATATCATAACCAGGAAACGCCCGAAGACGTGTATTTGAGAATTCTCCGAAAAATTTTGCCACTCTGCCCGGACAAATTCTTTTCAGGGCAATCCCCAAGCCTCCGTGGAAAATAAAAAAATCAGGGAAAATCGTGCCGATTCTGTACATGATTCCCCTGATTTTTCTGCAAAGAAAAACACCGCAGCTTTCCGCCGCGGCGTTTTCTGTTTTCTGGTGGACCTGATCGGATTCGAACCGACGACCCCCACAATGCGAATGTGATGCGCTCCCAGCTGCGCTACAGGCCCATATGGATATTGCTCATTCCGGAAAGAAAAACAAATCTCCGGAATGCTCCGTTTCAGGATATCCATCCGGCGGAAATTCTCTGCGCGAAGTGCTCCTCCGCTGAGCATGCACCGTATCCCGCTCTAATGATTCCTTCATAAACGATAGTTTCATTATATCTCCGCAATATCCTTTTTTCAAGATATTCCCGGAAACTCCCGCCGCCGGATACATCCGGAAAAAGCATCCCAGAAAGGCCTTCGGCCATCCGCAGCGCACAGCCGGAAACCCCATCATCCGGACCGATAAAATATCCTTTTCTCCCGTCCAGCCAGAAAACAATTTCTCCTGCCTGTATTCTCCTTTTCAAATCCCTGATTTTTCCCCTTGAAATGCATTATCGAAAGAAGAATCTCATCCGGCCCCTAGTCTTCCCGATACCTGCACGGCATACAGGAACAATTCACACCGCATCCGGATTCAGCCTCTTCCCTCGCTCTGTTCCGCCGGAGTCGCTTTAAAGCAGCTCCTTCGCCTCATCCGGAAAAGACTTTTTTCTATGACATCCCACCGATTTTTGATGAATATACCCTTTTCCCTCATTTCCCATGGTTATTCCACCCGGCGTATAAATGCCTTACAGGAATATTTTCGTACAGAAAATAAGCATTTTACATTCTTAACTTCATGAACCTACAATAAGGCCAAAGGAGGTATTATTTATGAACGCATTGGTTGCTTATTTCTCCGCCGGCGGCACTACCGCCAGGGCCGCAAAAGCTCTGGCAAAAGCCGCCGGTGCCGATCTTTATGAAATCAGACCGGCCGTTCCCTACACCCGCGCGGATCTGAACTGGATGGACAGGAACTCCCGCAGCAGTGTGGAAATGAATGACAGGCATTCCCGCCCTGCTCTGGCCGATCCGAAAATTCCCATTGCCATGGATAAGTATGACGTTATTTTTCTGGGCTTCCCCATCTGGTGGTCTGCTGCCCCTACAATTATCAATACCTTTCTGGAAAGCGGCAACTTTACAGGAAAGACCATTATTCTCTTTGCCACCTCCGGCGGCAGCGGTCTCGGACAGTCCGCAGCCAATCTGCGTCCCAGCGCGCCCGGTGCAGACATTGTAAACGGCAAGGTCCTCAACGGCCGTCTCTCCGAAGAATCGCTGATATTCTGGATTAAGCATTTGGAATTGTGAGGTTTTGTCATGAATTATGCGAAATTAGGTTCTTCCGATCTGAATGTCTCCCGAATCTGCATGGGCTGTATGGGATTCGGAGATGCCGGAAACGGCCAGCACTCTTGGACGGTTGACGAGGCACATTCCAGGGAAATCATCCGGCGCGGGCTGGAGCTGGGCATCAATTTCTTTGATACCGCTATCGCCTACCAGAGCGGAACCAGTGAACAGTATGTGGGCCGTGCTCTCCGGGATTTTGCCCGGCGGGATGAGGTCGTCGTAGCCACCAAATTTCTTCCCCGCACGAATGAAGAAATCGAGGCCGGCATCAGCGGCCAGGAACATATCCGGCGAATGCTGGACAAAAGCCTCCAGAATCTGGGAATGGACTATGTAGATCTGTATATCTGCCACATGTGGGATTATCAGACACCTCTTTATGACATTATGGAGGGTCTGAATAATGCCGTAAAAGCCGGCAAGGCCCGCTATATCGGTATCTCCAACTGCTTTGCCTGGCAGCTCTGCAAGGCAAACGCTCTGGCGGAAAAGGAGGGCTTTGCCAAATTCATCTCCGTCCAGGGCCACTACAACCTGATCTTCCGGGAAGAAGAGCGGGAAATGGCCCCTTACTGCCGGGAAGAAAACATTGCCATGACCCCCTACAGTGCTCTTGCCGGAGGACGTCTGGCCCGGCACCCCGAGGAAATCACCAAACGGCTCCGGGAGGACAGCTATGCCCGCCTCAAGTATGACAAAGCCCACGATCAGGATATGCCCATCCTGGCCCGTGTGGCAGAACTGGCAGAACACCGCGGCGTTTCCATGACGGAAATCTCCCTTGCCTGGCTGCTGACAAAAGTCACCGCCCCGATAGTCGGAGCCACGAAGCCCCGCCATATTGAGGAAGCCGCCGGGGCGGCTGATCTTACCCTGACCGCGGAAGAATGTGCTTATCTGGAGGAACTCTATACACCCCATTCCCTGGTAGGTGTCATGGCCCAGAACACCGCCGCAGCAGCAAAGGACAGCCACGTCTGGTCCGCAGGAAATCAGAAAATCTGATAAATAAGGAAATCTGTACAGAAACAGAGGAAATATCCCTCAGAGCTCCCCTCTGGAATTTTGAAAAAGGACAGCAAAAAAGCCGTGAGAATACTCACGGCTTTTTATTGTCTCCGAAAATATCAGACACATGACCTGCCGATCATTTGCAGATATGGGCGAAAATATACTGCAGCGCTTCCTTTGCCTGCTGATATCTTTCTTCCGTTCCGCTCAGGATCACACTGTTTTCACTGCGCCGCTCCGCGCTGTCATTTCCCGTACTCAGCGGACTGTTGGCCGTCTCAAACTCGATATACCCATTCAGCAAAGTGGATTTCAGCTTCGCCTGCACCGCTACAATGGACTTGAACGGAATAACCTTAAAATTGTTGTCCCCTATATTCCATAATCCGCCGCCGGTTTTATCGATGACCACTGCAGTCTCATGCACATAAAGATTCGCTCCCCGGCAGTCTATGGCATACAGCTCCTGTCCCAGAAATTCCCGTACCGGACTCGGCCGCATCTCCTCTTTTCCGGAATCACTTCCGCCTTTAATCGAATCAAAGAATCCCATAATGACCTGCTCCTTTCCTTTAAATTTCATTCATTCCTTAAACATATTGTAGCATATTCCCTGCTTTTTCCGCCCGTCATCCCATCATCGGACATACTGCCGCCCCGATTTTCCGATTCAGCAAAAGTGATTTGCCCATCAAAAAAGCGAACCGGCTTTATATCGGTTCGCTTTTTTGATTCTATTCAGAAAATTATTCTTCTATTATTCCCATTCAATGGTGCTCGGCGGCTTGGAGGTGATGTCATAGACTACTCTGTTGACTCCAGCTACTTCGTTGCAGATCCGGCGGCTCATTTCGTCCAGGACTTCCCAGGGGAAGCGGAAGTAGTCGGCGGTCATGCCGTCGGAGCTGGTAACAGCGCGGATGCCTACGGTATAGTCGTAGGTTCTTTCGTCGCCCTGTACGCCTACGGAACGGATGGCTGCGGGGAGAATAGCAAAGGACTGCCAGATATCATTGTAGAGGCCGTGCTGTTTGATAACGTCTCTGACAATAAAGTCTGCACGGCGGAGGATATCCAGTCTCTCCGGAGTGATTTCGCCGATGATGCGGATGGCAAGGCCCGGGCCCGGGAAAGGCTGACGGTTGACTACGTCTTCCGGAAGTCCCAGTTCACGGCCCAGTTCTCTGACTTCATCCTTGAAGAGTTCACGAAGCGGTTCGATGAGGGAGAATTTCATGTCCTTCGGGAGTCCGCCTACGTTGTGATGAGACTTGATGGTGGAAGCGGTCGCTGTGCCGGATTCGACAACGTCCGGGTAAAGGGTACCCTGGACGAGGAATTTCACGTCGGAGAGCTTGTTTGCTTCTTCCTGGAAGGTATGAATGAATTCGGCGCCAATGATCTTTCTCTTCTTCTCCGGTTCAGTTACGCCCTTGAGGAGGGAGAGGAAGTGCTGGGAAGCATCGATGTGTACGAGCTTGATATTGAATTTCTTGGTGAAGGTATCCACAACCTGTTCTGCTTCGCCGAGACGGAGGAATCCGTGATCGACAAATACGCAGGTGAGCTGTTCGCCGATGGCTTTATGTACGAGAACGGCTGCAACGGAGGAGTCAACACCGCCGGAAAGGGCGCAGATGACATTGTGATTGCCTACCTGTTCACGGATGTTTTCCACAGCGATATCAATGTAGTTGCCCATGGACCATCCGCCCTTGCATTCGCAGATATGGAACAGGAAGTTTTTCAGCATCTGTGTGCCTTCGGGAGTATGAACAACTTCCGGATGGAACTGAACGCCGAAGAAGCGGCGGGCTTCATCCGCCATGGCAGCGGTGGGTGTCAGTTCGGTATGACCGGTGAGGCCGAAGCCTGCGGGCATATCGGTAACAGCATCGCCGTGGCTCATCCATACAGCGGTCTTTTCGGAAACGCCTTCAAAGAGAGCGGAGCTGCCGTCTCTGTAGAAGTCGGTATGGCCGTATTCTCTCTTTTCCGGTTTGGCTACTTCGCCGCCCAGGGACTTGGCCATGAGCTGCATGCCGTAGCAGATGCCGAGGATCGGAATGCCTGCCTTAAACACATCGGGGTCGACCTGGGGGGCGTTTTCTGCATTGACGCTGGACGGGCCGCCGGAGAAAATGATGCCTTTGGGATTCTGTGCCAGGATTTCCTTGGCTGTCTTGTTGTACGGAAGGATTTCGCAGTATACACCGCATTCACGTACGCGGCGGGCGATGAGCTGTGCGTACTGGCCTCCGAAGTCAACAATGATCACGATTTCCTGATGCTTCAATTGAATTCCTCCTATGGAAATATGAAAATGGAATCAGTGAAATAGAATGTATTAAATTATTATACCATAAATAAAGCCCTCTTCCCACGGGATTTCCTGATATCCCGTAAAAGACAGAGCATCTTATTCCGCCTTGAGCAGGGGCAGGGGTTCCAGGAAAATGATATCCTTTCTCTCTGCGGCCGCACCTTCTGCCAGAATGGCTGCCTGGCCGATCACATGGGCTCCGGCTTTGTCAGCCAGCGTATGCAGGGCTTTCATGGAGCCGCCGGTGGAGATGACATCATCCACGAGAAGGACTTTATGTCCTTTGATGAAGTTCACATCCTCCGCAGACAGGTAAAGCTTCTGTTTGCCGAAGGTGGTAATGGATTCATCTTCCACGCAGATCGGATTTTCCATGTAGGCTTTTACGGATTTTCTTGCCACGATATACCGTTTCATTCCGAGCACTCTTGCCATTTCCGCCGCCAGGGGAATCCCCTTTGTTTCGGCAGTCATGATGCATTCCGTATCCTTCGGAATCTTTTCAGCCAGCGCCGCCGCAGTCTTTCCCACAAGTTCGGTATCACCGAGAATGACGAATCCTGCGATAGCGGTCGTATCGGAAATATTCAGTACAGGAAGCTGTCTGGTGCATCCTGCCACATGAAGTTCGTAATATCTTTTTGCCATTGTCTGTCTGCTCCTTATCCGTGCAAGGTCTTACCGGTCATTATTATGAGAGGTGATTTCCACTTCGGGTACTCCGACAATGGTCACCTGTACCGGCTCGTCCTTGATTTTTTTCTGGTCCTCAGTATCTGCGGGCTTTTTCTCCGCCGGTTTTGCCTTATCCGCCTCTTTCTTTGCAGGCGGCTTCTGTCCTCCTGCAGCTGTCAGAAGTACGGCGCCTTTCGGATCGGTTTTTGCCAGTTTTCCTTTTTTAGCGGCGCTGATTTTCTCGATTTGTCCGAGAAGGGCATCTCTCCGTGATTCTGCTCCCATTTCTTTCCGGACATATTCCACAACAAGAGCTGCCGGATCGACCGATTGGGGAGGAATCCCGTACCAGGTATTTTTGGTGCCCTGCACCCATTCTCTTCCGTCCACGTCAAAGCGAACCTTTACGGGGATGATGCTGGTTTTCCCCTTTTCCCCCACCTGCAGCAGGCGGGCGGATGCTTCCAGCCCGTCGGAAAAGACATCGGTGATTTTTACACTGGACAGGTCCAGAAAAAGACCGGTCCCGTCGGTTTCCACATCGTTGCGTCCGTTCTGAATCAGGGGATAATTGGTATTTCCCTTCAGATAATATGTTTCATTTGCCTCCGCTGTCCCGGCTGCCAAAAGGGACAGGCAGATGCCTGCAGCAAGGTATAGTTTGAAAAGTTTTTTCACTCTGCACTCATGCCTCCTTTCTGTCTGACTTGTAATTAATATCCGTTCATACGCCGTTAATCTCATTTTACTATACTCGGGAAGGGAAGGAAATACCGGGCATGCCGGGCTTTTCCCTTCTGTATGTTTTTCCGTTTCGAACCAAGGAAAAAAGGACCGCCGGATTTCTCCGCGGCCCTCTTTTTATTTTTTCTAGCATCAGGCTCCCAGTTCGTCCAGAAGTTCTTCGGAGGCTTCGATGGCTTCTGCGATTTCCGGACGGAGATCTGCATTGTCCTGAAGGAAGCGCACTTCGGAGAGTGCCCGGATGAGACGGGAAATCTGCGCGGTGCGGCCGATGAGAATTTTCTGAGCCGGTGTATAACGGGTCCAGTCATTGCCCGACTGATTGATGATATTCTTGATATCTTCAATGCCGTCTTCAAAATAATCGGCCATATCCAGGAGTGCGTCTTCTGCCTGACGGGCTTCGCGGCGGATGCTCTGCATACGGGCGCAGCGTTTCTTCACTTCCTGCTGGAAATCGGTCAGGCGGCGGCTCATGTCTTTCAGGGCTTCCACATCATGCTTCTGCAGATCGGCCATGCCTTCGATTTCCGGAACGACTGCATATGTATCGAGTACGCCTGCGCCAAATCCTACCGCATCCATGGCGCCGTTCAGCGTCATCATGCTCATGGCCTTTGCGGAAAGATTTTCCAGTTCCTTCCAGTTCTTTCTTTCCTTATTGAAATGTTCCAGGCCGGTCAGATTATCACAGTCATGAAAATCCACGTTCTGCAGCTGCGAAAAGAGGCTGGTGAAACGCTTCATATCTCCGCTCATCAGCGTGATGCGGATCCGGTCCAGTTCTCCCAATTCATCCTGAGCACGGACTTTTGCACGGTTGATCCGCTTCAAAGCACGGCGTCTGGCTCTTTCTACTTCATCATTGATGCTTTCCGGATGAGAGGAAGCGGGGTTTCCGCTGACAGCGGCCGCTATCATACGCAAAATAAACGAAATTGACATGACGAAATCGTCCTTTCTTCAAAGTGGAAACATATCCTGATAAATAAATTGATTCTGTTCTTCCTATTATAGCACAGGAAAAGAGCGGCAAAGGGGAGCGTCTTTTTCTTACGCATCCCGGAAGCTCAGCGCCATCTTTGCCCTTTCAATATTCTCCCGGCTTTCCTCGCTCACTTCCACCTTATCGGTCAGAAGATGCGGGAACAAAAGTGCAATCAGCTGGGCCACCTCGATGGAGCGGGCGACCTGCATCTTTTCCGGGCCGGTATAGCGGTTCCAGTCACCGCCCTTGCGTTCGATGATATTCCGCAGATCCTCGATCCCGTCCACAAAATAATCGGTCAGGTCATTCAGCTCTTCTGCTTCTTCTCTCGCCTTGACACTGATTTCCATGAACCGTTCCGTGGCTGCTCTGACCTTTTCCTGTGATTCCCGGATTTCCTGAATGAGAGACGTAATATATTCCTTATCCCCCGCCAGATACTTCCGGTTGTCAATCCGGACTTCCGGAGGAAGGCCGTAATTATCCAGGATGCCGCTTGCCAGAATCATCGGAGAATAGGCAAGCACGCTCCGTGATTCCAATCCGGCAATTTTGTCTGCCCGGGCAATCATATCATCGATTTTGAAACCTTCCTTGAAGAATTCCTCGATTCCCGGAAGGCCGGTGCAGTCACTGAAATTGAAATTGTAGATTTTGGACAAAAGCTTCGTGAATTTCTCCATGTTCCCGGAAGTAGCGGCCACCTTGGCCCGATCCATTTCTCCCACTTCGTATTGGGCCCGGTTTTTCAAACGGAGAATCCTTCTGCGAATCCGGCGCTGTGCTTTCTTCAATTCTCCGTCCAGATCGCGAATGGCCAGATGTTCCGGCGTCTCATGGCCGCTTCTGACAGCTTCCAGTACTTGTAAAATATACGTTATGGTCATACTGAACTCCTCCTTAAGAGATTGAAACCGATCGCTTCAGTTTTATGAAAGCAACAGCCTCTCAATCCGTTCGGCGAAATTTACCGGCCTGCTTTCCCATTATTTTATTATATTCTCATTATACATCAAAAGAAGTATAAATGAAATAAATGCTATATAGATTCGCATAAGCGTTATATAAATAATTTT
>UPXR01000017.1 GCA_900557365.1 uncultured Dialister sp.
CCCTTTCTTCTACTACCGGCTATAAATCGGAAGTAGTCAATGGCGGTCGTGTAGATAATAAAGGTATCGAATTGTCTTTGCGCTTTGAGGACAAATGGGGAAATTTTGGCTGGAGTTCGTATCTGACCTATTCATTGAACCGAAATAAAGTGGTGGAATTGCTGGTGAAAAATAAGAGCTAGGATTTCCGGCACGTTCAGTTAATAAAACGTAAAATTCAAAAGGCGCAGTACGGTTCTTATTGCCGTGCTGTGCCTTTTGTGTTGTATAGGATATTTTCCAAAAGCCAAAATAAAGAGCAGTCCGGAGACTGCTCTTTATTTTTACCATATATATATTAGGAGAGAGAATAATGGTCTTGGCAATGATTTGAGACTTAAGATAATTTCCTTTCGTTATATTCCACAGCGGATTTCAGATCGAACCGATTGGAAACGAAACCGTAGAGGGTCCAGCCGAGGAAGGTAACGATGGCTCCGTAGGTCATGGCTTCGAAGCCGGATGCGTAGCAGGCATACAGGCTGTAGATAGAAGCAATGAGAGCAATGAAAGTGGTGGATTTCAGTTCGCTTCCGTAGCGCTGAGCTGTCTTCATGATGACAATGACTGCGGCCATGGAGAGCAGGTACGGCATGATGTTGGTGATAACTGCCAGGTTAACCAGCGTTTCGAACTGTTCATTCAGCGACGGGTTGATGGTCATAAGGCTCATGCAGGACTGTACGGCGGTGATGATAACCATGCCGACAATCGGAGCAGCCTTGGAGGTCACCTTGCTGAATGCCTTGGGGAAGTAGCCGTCATCGGCACCGGCCTTGAATACATTGGCGATGGTGAACTGCCAGCCCAGGAGAGAGCCGAAGCAGGACATAACCATGAGGCCCATGATGATCCGGCCGACGGTGGGTCCGAACATGGAAGCGAATACATAACCGAAGGGAGCAACGCTTGTCACGATTTCTTCTGCGGGAACGATGCCGAAGATGATGTTGGTGGAGAGAATGTAGCAGGCTGCTGCAAGGAGGGTGCCTCCGAGTACCGCTCTCGGTACATTCTTTTCCGGATTATCGACGGCATCCGCATTGGCACAGGCAGATTCCATACCGAGGAATGCCCAGAGTGTCATGGTGATGGCGTTGTTGGCGGCATCGGCGAAGGGAAGATCGTGAATGTTCCAGTTGGCCATGTACATGTCGCCGGAGAACCAGAACCAGCCGAAGATGGACAGGCCTATGCAGGGAACGATGACGCCCCATACGGTGATGGAGGAAACCTGGCCGGTGTACTTCGGACCGCCGAAGTTCAGCACGGTTGCCAGCCACAGGGTGAAAATGGTCCAGACGCAGGTCATTACAGGTGTCAGGGAAACGTCAAGGAACTGGGAGCCGTATCCCACTGCGGAGATGGCAATCGCGATATTGGCGAAAAGAAGGGAAACACCGTAGGTGTAGTTGGCCATGAAGTTGCCGGCTTTGCCGAAAGAATATTCAGCGTAGCCGCCCATGCCGCCGCCTCTTCTGCTGTACATGCCGCACTTTGCGAAGGCATAGGCGAGGCACATGGAACCGACGGCGGTGACGAGCCAGGAAACGATAGAGAGCGCACCTACCTGGGCCAGCTTGGAGGGGAGCATGATGATGCCCGATCCCATCATGTTGACGGCAGTAAGGATGGTCAGCTGCAGGACGCTCATTTTATTTGCAGATTGACTCATAATTTACTCCTTTGGAAATTTATGACAGCGGAGCCGGAGAGATCCGCTGAGCGGATGATCATTTATTTTTCGTAGGTCTTGTCCAGCACATAGCCGTAAGCGCGTTTGCGGCCGTCCGGTTCGGTCTGGATATAGACGCCCTGGATTTCCGGTGCGAAGCCCGGCAGCTGGTTGATGCCTTCCACGAGGATCAGGAAGTACTGCTGCGCGGTCCTGGACCATCTTTCACCGGGCTGTACGCAGAGTACTCCCGGAGGATAGGGCAGAGCGCCTTCAAGGGCAATGCGTCCTTCTGCTTCTTCCAGCGGAACCAGTTCGCCGTGGCCGCGGACGAATTCGAAGTTGGCTTCCTGCGGATTCATGGCGTATTTCGGGAAGTAGTCCTGCAGGAAGAGTTCCTTCTGCAGGGTGGAAACGTTTCTGACCTTGTAGAAATCATGCATTTCCTGGCAAAGCTGACGGATGGTGTAGCCTCTGTATTTTTCTTCATACGCATGATAGATGGTCGGCAGTACGTCCTTCATCGGAGCGTCCTCGTCGATGAGCTGTTCAAAGCGGACGAATTTGGCGATCAGATCATCCATCTTGGTCTTGGTTTCCGCAGGCGTCATGAGGAAGAGGATATCGTTCAGATCGTTCTTTTCCGGGATGATGCCGTTTTCACGGAGATAGTTGCAGAGGATGTTGCCGGGGATGCCGAAGTCTTCATAGCCGCCGGTTTCGACATTGATGCCGGAGGTTACGAACTGGAGCTTCATCGGATCGATGAAGTACTGACCTTCGCCGTAGCCTTCGAAGGAGTGCCACTTTGCACCCGGTTCGAGAGCCCAGTACTTGAGGTCGCGGGCCATATCCTCGGTGTCGCAGTCTTCCCACTTCTTGCCGTCAATGGTCGGCGGTACGAGCGGACGGATGTAATGGCAGCGGCGGAGAACTTCCTTGCGGGTGTCGATGACGAGCTTCAGCGTATCATCCCAGAGCTTGCGACCTGCAGCGCCTTCATGAATCTTGGCATTGACGTCCAGTGCAGCGAAGAGCTGGTACAGCGGAGAGGTGGAAGCATGCATCATGAATGCATTGTTTACACGCTTATGCGGTACATAGCGGGCCTGTCCCTTGATGTGGGAGTCCTTTTTGTGAATCTGGGAGGTCATGGAGAAGCCGGCCTGCTGCTTGTGAACAGACTGGGAAACGAAAATGCCGGGATCTTCCGGACCGAGATCCAGAAGCAGCGGGCTGCAGTCCTTCATCATGGGGATGAACTGTTCATAGCCGACCCATGCAGAGTCGAAGAAGATGTAGTCGCACAGATGGCCGATGCGGTCAACGACCTGGCGGGCATTGTAGATGCAGCCGTCGTAGGTGCCGAGCTGGATGACAGCCAGGCGGATCGGGCGTTTTGCCTTTGCCTTTTCCGGGTCCTTTTCTGCAATCAGGCTGCGCAGATATTTCTCATCGAAGCAGTGGTCGAGGATTCCGCCGATGGAGCCGTAGGGGTTGCGCGCTGTTTCCAGGTAAATCGGGACAGCGCCGGCCTGAACCAGTGCGCCGTGGGAAACGGATTTATGGTTGTTTCTGTCATACAGGACGATATCGCCGGGAGCGAGTACGGCATTCAGTATGACTTTATTGGAAGTGGAGGTGCCGTTCAGTACGAAATAGGTCTTGTCGGCATTGTATACACGGGCAGCATGCTTCTGTGCAGTCAGCGCCGGACCTTCGTGAATGAGCAAATCGCCCATGGCCACATCGGCATTGCAGAGATCGGCTCTGAATACGTTTTCGCCGAAGAAATCGTACATTGCCCGGCCGGCAGGATGCTTGCAGAAGAACTGGCCGCCCTGATGACCGGGGCAGTCAAACTGGGAATAGCCGTTTTCCACGTATTTTTTGAGATCCTTGAAGAAAGGCGGGAGAATCGTGTCTTCATACTTGGAAGCAGCGCTTTCGATCTGACGCTGGTAAAGAGCGCGGTTGTTCGGGCTCAGATCCATTACACGATATACGCTGTCAAGGGCTGTGCCTGCCTCTGCCGTGCCTGTATTGATCAGGAAAACCGGAATGCCGAAATCCTTGATCTTCGGGCACTGAAGTACGGAAGTGTCCTCGTCCGTAATAACGACGGCGGCTACGTCGGTATAGTCTGTATCAGCTGTATTGGTGATTTCCCTGCCTTCCACCGGGCCGAATGCAGCCAGTGCTTTTTCTGTGTAGGCGATTTTGAATTGACTCAAGATAGAACCTCCTGTCTCATGGACAACAGATATGAATTTGTGAGCATCCGGATATATCGAGGAAGCAGGGCTTGATTCCCTCGCTTCCTGCGTTCCGGGTACATCATAGTGGATATGCCGGAATGTATCCAATAGGACTTCCTGATTGGATTGACTGGAAGCGGGGAAATGATACCGAAAAGGAAAGGATTCCGTAAAAAAGCAGATTGAATGATACGGAAAACGTATGGGTATTTATGAGGGAATCCGGCGGGGCTTTGCCGATGCAAAAAAGCTGCCCCGGCGGCATCCGGCGCCGAAAGGGAGAAAAAGGAATAAAGATCAGCCGAAAAAAGCACGGATGGCCCGGAAAGGGGACAGGGCCGGATTTTTTATATTTATACGGAAAATGTATAAAACAGATAAAAAGGCCGGCGGATTTATAGGAATTGGACATGAATGAAAAAAACAGGAAAAAAGGGGGGATTTTTGGGAAAAATAAAAAAGACATGGGGGAAAAACCATGTCTCTGTCTTTGTTTCAGTGTCTTTTCAGGAGGCCTGCCTGTTCGTAAATGAAATCGCTGAAATGCTGGATAAAATAATTCCGCAGGATATGAACATAAATATTGGATTCATCCGCAGGCGATGCGGCAGTGCTTTTGAGAGTGATATACCGGTAGAGTCCGTTCTCCGAAATGGGAAGAAAGGAAACATCTTTCGACTGGAGCATATGCCAGCAGTACTGCGGCACCACGGTGACACCCAGTCCGGAAAGAATGAATTCGGAAATGGTCACCGGATTTTCACTGTAGGCGATGGAATGGAGATTGATGCCCTGCTCCTTACAGTAGGAGGAAATGATATCACGTACAGCAAATCCGTCGGGAAGAGAAATAAAATTGGTGTGGAGGAAATCCTTCAGATCGGCGAAGGGGCGGCCTGCATAGGGATTGTCGCTCCGTATGGCCAGTACCAGCGGTTCCCGGAAAAGAGTCAGCGTGGATTCATCTTCTATGGGAGCCGCGCTGGTGGCCAGTATGAGCTGCGGCGCCGGCGTATCCGGCCGGTCCTGCACCGGAGCCCCGTTGGCGTAGTGCTGCATGACATTGATATGGATGTCGGGGCGGTCCTTCTGGAATCGACGCAGAAAGGGGATAACGATCAGAGAAGCCGTATTGTAGGCAAAAGAGACAGTATGCTGCTGAATGGTCTGTGCATTCTGGAGGGCCTTTTTCATTTCTTCCAGATCATGGAGAAAAATGGTGGAGTAATTGAAAACAATCTGTCCGTAAGGAGTGAGGCGGATATTCCGGCCGTCCCGCTGAAAAAGCGGAACGCCCAGCTCCTCCTCCATACCGTGTGTTCCCGGGCAAGGAAGGCGGACTGATAGTGGATTACGTAGGCATTGCGCAGGCGCTGAAGAGTGCCATG